>NZ_AP022613.1:5613425-5925282 GCF_010730195.1 Mycobacterium conspicuum | reverse complement strand
GCTGCCCGTTGTAGGCGACCTGCTGCAGGCCCTGGGTCGTCAGGAAGATGTTCGGAATCTTAGCCAGCGCAGTCGAATTGGGCACGATGCCGACGACGCGCAACACGTGGACGCCGACCTGCAGGGTGTCACCGAGGCGCCGGCCCAGTGTGCTCGACGCCGCGACCTCGTCCGGCCTCGACGGCGCCCTGCCCTCCGAGACCCGCGGCATGCCCGGTCCGCGCTCGGGCGCGCCGAACGCCGTGACGTTTCGCGTCGACGAGCCCTCCCGCATGATCGTGCCGACGCAGCCCAACGGGGCGGCGGCCACGACGCCGGGCGAACCGGCGATCCTCGCCAGGTCGACGTCGGGAAATGGGGTCGACCCCAAAAAGGGTCCGGCCGCGCCGTCCTTGACGACGAAGGTGTCGACGCCCATCGAATCGACGGTGTTGCGGGCTTCCACGCCAAAGCCGTTCGCGAGCCCGGTCATCACGAGCGTCATGCCGAAAATCAGCGCCGTGCTGACGATCGCGATGGCCAGCCGCCGCTTTCGCCATTGCATGTCTCGCAGGGCCGCGAAGAGCATTCACCGAACGTACCAACTGCCCTTGTTCGAGGGCAGGGGTTGTCAGCTAGGCCAGAACCTGCCGGATGCGTTCTTCGCGAGGCAGCACCGGGCCGTCGTCGAGTGGTTCGTCGATGCGCAACTCGGTCAGCCCGACCTTGGTCAGCATGGAGGTGCCGTAGGCGGCGAGGACGAGTTTCTGGTCGTCGCTGTGGCCGTCGTCGACCAGCATCGCGCCGATCAGGCAGATGACGGCCATCTTGTAGGCGGCCAGCGCGCGGTACCAGGGCCGGTGTGTGATGGTGATCCCGCTGGTGGCCTGGTAGTGCGCGAGCAGGGCGTCGATGCCCAGCGCTGCGGGATGGCTGTTGATGCCGACGGGCTGCATCCAAAGGATTTCGAGCCAACCGATGTCGGTCAACGGATCGCCGACGGTGGTCATCTCCCAATCGAATACCGCGCTGACCTCACCATCGACGAAGGCGAAATTGCCCGGTTTGGCGTCGCCGTGCACCAGGGTCACCGTCGGGCAGGGCGCGGGCCGAGCTTCACACAGCACCCGATGAAGGCGCTCGAGGGCGGGCAGCGAATCGCGCTTGACGCGGTTCATCTCCGCGGCCCAATGGCCGAGTTCACGCTCGAGGTGGTCGCGCCCGTCGTCGAGTGTGTCGAGGCCGGTCTGGTTGAGGTCGACGGCGTGGATCGCCGCGATTTGTTCGGCCAGGCTTTGGCACATCCGCGCCACGGTCTGGTCGACTTGGGCACCGGAGCCGGCGGGCGGCTCCATTTCGTAGACGTCGCCGTCGGCGCGCTCCATGACGAAGAAGGGCCGCCCGAGGACGTCGCCGCTGTCCTCGAGCCACAACGCCCGCGGAACCCGAACGGCGGTGCCTTCCAGCGCGCGCAGGATCTTGAATTGCCGGGCGAGGTCGTAGGGTTCAAGCAGCGCAGGCGGTTTGGGCCGCAGCCGCAAAACCACCTCCCGGCGGGTGTCCGCGCCGGTCGCGGTTCTCACGATGCTGAACATCATCATCTCGGCCGAATGCCCGAAGTTCACCCGGTCCAGGCCCTCGACCCGGACATCGTCGGCGTCGCCCAATTGGGAGCGCAGCCAAACGGTCAGGCGCTCGAGGGCGTTGCCGTGCAGCGTCATTGCCGGGCTTTCGGCTTGTCCTGTTTGAACGCCGACATGTCCATCGCCGCCCAATTCGGGTATCGACGGTAACCCTGCCCGCCCATCAAAAACTCGAAGATGCCCCAACCGGTTTGGCCGTCGAGCTGGAAGCGCATCAGCTGATCGAGCGCCATCGATTTGCCTTCGGTCTCGCTGAGTTGCCCGGGATTAGTGCTGTCCCAAAGGAAGTGGAGGAAGTATTCCCCGCCGCCCAGGTCCTCGTAGGAGCAGTGCGCCATCGGCAGCCCGTAGTAGGCATTGACGTCCTGGTGCGGCGCGTCGGCGGTGACGCGGTAGCTCTCGCCGTCTTCGTCGGTGAAGACCAACCTCGCGCGGGCCGGCCGCTTGGTGTCGCCGTCGAATTCGACGTCGTGCTCGATCTTGACGAAGCGCTTCGACAGGGTGCCGTCTTGGTGCGTGATCCCGCCGTCGACGTAATGAACTGTGCCGTCGTGTGATTCGATGATCCACGCCTCGATGGCGCGGTCTTCGAAGCCCGCGTCCAGCCACAGCCAGAAGTCGATCTTGTCGGCAACGCGCACCCCGACGGTGCGGTCCCGGCCGCCGTGGAATCCGTCGACGCTGATGCGCTCACCGTCGATCTGCACCCAACCGCTCCACCGGCCGGGCTCCTTCATGTGATACATATCGGCCAGTTCCTGGCCGTCCTTGTCGCGCACCTGCATCGGCAGCAGCTCCCACATCGGCGCGGTGGGTTCGTAGTGCAGCTCCCATTCGATTCCGGACCCATTGGGCTCGACGTCAAGTCGCCACTTCTTCAGCGGCTCGACGCAGGTCCAGCGCATCGGTCCGGCACGCAGATCACCGCGGTCATCACCGGTCACCGGCCGGCCCGCCAACAGATCCCAATGTCGGCCGTCGGCGAGGCTGACCTTGACATAGCCCAGGCCGCTTGCCGTGTTCGGGTTGTTGCCGTAGCCGGCGGCCAGCAGCATCGTGCCGTCCGGCGACGCAGCGAAGAAGTAGCAGCGATCCGACCACGTCGGATCGGGATTGTGCACCCGGTCGAAAGTCGTCGGGAGCTGGTGGGTGAACGACTCATCGGCGGCGGAATAGCCCATCTAATTCACCTGTCCTGCAAAGGAATTCGTGTTGAAATAGCAATTCATGCCGTAACATCGACGCCATGGAACCGAGCCGGCGGTGGGGCGACGACCGCGCGATCCTCGACGACGAGGAGGCCCGCCGCCGCATCCTGGACGCCGCGGGCCGCTGCATCGTGCGTCGCGGCAACACCCAGTTCCGGATGGGCGAAGTGTCCGACGAGGCCGGGGTGTCGCGGTCGACGGTGTACCGGTACTTCCCCGGCCGCGACGATGTCCTACTGGGCCTGATGTTGACGCGCATCGACCACGCCCTCGGTGAGCTGGTGCGCTCGCTGCCCGCGCCCGACGACCCGGTTCGCTCGGTGCCCGAGATGGTCCTGGCCCGCGTCGAGTCGGTGAACGGCAATCCGCTGAACGAGGCGCTGTTCGCCGCCGAGAGCACGGCCGTGGCCGCGGCCCTGGAGAAGGGTTCGGCTCCCATTGTGGAGTTGCTGCTGCGCCACTACGGACCGCTGCTGGATCGGTGGAAGCTGACCGGCCGCCTCTACGACGATCTCGATCCCGCCTCGGTCGTGCAGTGGCTGCACACGACCACCTTGTTCTTGCTGGCGCCGTCGTGGCGGCACCGCACGGCCGCCGACAAACGCGAATTCGTCGAGCAATTCGTGGTGCGCGCCCTGGTGCCACAGATCAGACAATAATCTGATACTGTCTGATGTCCAGACATTTGTGTCTTTTTGTCTGACGGAGGGTCGCGAACGAGAGCGGATCACCATGCAAAACCCTGTTAAAGAGGCCTTTTCTGTCGTCGGCCTGGCCGCTCATCTGGGCCGTGGAGCCGGCCGGGTCGTCACCGACGCCGTGGTGGGTGACCGGCTGGGGCTGCCGCGAACGGTCGAAGGAATCGATCCGGGAGTGCTCTCCAAGGTCATGGGCAGCACCGTCCGATCGGTCCGTGTCCTAAGCAGCGACGCGGGCACGTCGTCGCGGGCCCGGCTGGTACTGACCGGAAGCGGCGTGCCCGAATCGGTGTTCGTCAAGCTGTCGGCAAAGACCGCCGCCACCCGGCTGATCGGCGAACTCGGCCGGCTGGGCCACACCGAGGTGCGCTTCTACACCCAGCTCGCCCCGCAGATCAGCGGCGTGCCGCAGGCCTATGGTGCGGCCTTCGACCCGTGGACCGGCCGGTATCTGCTGGTGCTCGAGGAGCTGCCGGCCGCGTCGTGCGAATTCCCCGACACCTTGCACCCGCTGTCCGTCGACCAGGCCAGCCTCGTCGTCGAGCTGCTGGCCAACCTGCACGCCACCTTCTGGGACCGGCTGCCACGCGATGGGCGCGGTCCCCTGGGCTGGCTCTACACGCCATCGGGTGACGTCACCTCGCTGTTGACCGGCTCCCTGATGCACACGTCGATCAAGCGCCTCGCCGAGCGCACCACCATCCCTGTTGATAAAGGCGCGTTCATCGCCGACAACTACCGGGCCGTCGCCGCACTCATCGACAAACCTCCACACACGGTCATGCACGGCGACGCGCACCCCGGCAACATGTACTTCCACGGCGGCAAGGCGGGGCTGCTGGACTGGCAGGCGGTCCGGCGCGGGCACCCCTCGCGCGAACTGGCGTACACCCTGATCACCAGCCTGACGCCGGAAGACCGCCAATCGGCCCAACGCGAGCTGCTCGACGACTACCGGCGCGCGCTCGCGGCGGCCGGCGGACCCGAGCTGGATCGCGAGGAGCTGTGGCTGCGCTACCGGCAGGCCGCGCTGTACGCCTACACCGCGCCCCTGATCACCGCCGGAATGGGCGGCATGCAGGTCGAAGACATCGCGCTGGAAGGCCTGCGGCGCGGCGTCGCGGCACTCGACGACCTGGGAACCATCCCAGCATTGAGAATTTCGCTGTAACCGCCGGTCAATCCTGGTCGGAAATTCTCGCCGGATTCCCTTGCCATACCCGCGCCACGAGTTACGCTACTAACCGTAGCGTAATGCTGCGGGTCTTGCGCGTCTTCAGCCCATGGCGACGAGGAGAGTTTTCATGTTCGACCTGAAGATCATCGGGGGCACGGTCGTCGACGGCACGGGCGCGGAGCGCTATCACGCCGACGTCGCCATCAAAGACGGCGTGATCGTCGACGTGGTCCGGCGCGAAGCCAACGACCCGGTGATGGCGGGCGAGACGGCCGAAACCATCGACGCCACAGGCAAAGTGGTGGCCCCCGGCTTCGTCGACATCCACACGCACTACGACGGGCAGGTGAGCTGGGACAGCTTGCTCGAACCGTCCAGCGGCCACGGGGTGACCACCGTGGTCACCGGCAACTGCGGCGTCGGCTTTGCCCCCGTGCGACCCGGCACCGAGGAGTGGTTGATCGAGTTGATGGAGGGTGTCGAGGACATCCCCGGCACCGCGCTCACCGAGGGCATGACCTGGGGTTGGGAGACCTATCCCGAGTACCTCGACGCGATCGGCAAGCAGAAGTTCGCCATCGACGTCGGCAGCCAGGTCGCCCACGGCGCCATCCGCGCCTACGCGATGGGGGAACGCGGCGCCCGCAACGAACCGGCGACGCCCGACGACATCGCGGCGATGGGCCGACTGGTCACCGAGGCGATCGAGGCCGGGGCGCTCGGGTTTTCCACCTCCCGCACCATGGGCCACCGGGCGATGGACGGCGAACCCGTGCCCGGCACCTTCGCCGCCGAGGACGAGCTCTTCGGCCTGGGCCGCGCCATGGCGGCCGGCGGCCAGGCCGTGTTCGAGCTGGCGCCCCAGGGCGCCGCGGGTGAGGACATCATCGGCCCGAAGAAAGAACTCGACTGGATGCGGCGGTTGAGCGGGGAAATCGACCGACCGGTCTCGTTCGCGATGATCCAGGTGGACGCCGACCCCAAACTGTGGCGCGAGCAGCTGGACCTGTCCGCCGCCGCACACGCCGCCGGCAGCCGGTTGTACCCGCAGATCGCGGCGCGCCCGTTCGGCATGATGATCGGGTTCCAGGGCCACCACGGCTTCACTCATCGGCCCACCTATCGCCGGCTGAAGGCCGAGTGCAGCCGCGAGGAGCTCACCCAGCGCCTGGCGGATCCCGCCGTGAAGGCCGCGATCCTGTCCGAGGACGACCTGCCCCCGGACCCGACGCTGTTGTTCGACGGCATGTTCGCCCTGGTGCAGCATTCGCTGCAACGGCTGTACGCGCTGGGCAATCCGCCCGACTATGAACCCACCGCCGACCGGACCGTGCTGGCCATCGCCGAGGCGCGCGGCGAGGACCCGCTGTCGACGCTGTACGACCTGATGCTCGAGCGCGACGCGACGGCGATGCTGATGCTGCCGCTGTTCAACTACGCCGACGGCAACCACGACGCCATCCGCGAGATGATGCTGCATCCGGCCGGCGTGCTCGGATTGTCCGACGGCGGTGCACACTGCGGGATGATCTGCGACGCTTCGTATCCCACGTTTTTGCTGACGCACTGGGCGCGCGACCGGCAGCGCGGCGAGAAGCTGCCGCTGGAGTACGTGATCCGCAAGCAGTCCAAAGACACCGCCGAGTTGTTCGGGCTCACCGACCGCGGCACCATCGAGCGCGGCAAGAAGGCCGACATCAACGTCATTGACATGAACGCGCTGACGTTGCACCCGGCGGCGATGGCCTGGGATCTGCCGGCGGGCGGAAACCGAATCCTGCAGAGCGCCAGCGGATATGACGCGACCATCGTGAGCGGGACGGTGACCCGCCGCAAGGACGTCGACACCGGGGCCCGTCCCGGCCGGTTGGTGCGCGGGGCGCGTTAGAGCCATGACGGTCGCCGGGAACCCGACCCGCGCCCGCGACGAGGACGCGATCGGCACCCCGCCCGCGTCACCGACCCTGGTGCCCGCCGAACGGTACTACGCGCCGGCATTCGCGGCGCTGGAGATCGAGCGGATGTGGCCGAAGGTGTGGCAGCTCGCGTGCATGGTGGACCATGTGGCCGAAGCGGGCGACTATTTCGAATACCGTTGCGGCCCATACGCGGTGCTGATCGTCCGCGGCGACGACGGGGTGCTGCGCGCCTTCCAGAACGTCTGTCGCCACCGCGGCAACTCCCTGTGCGCCGGCTCGGGATCGGGGCTGCGCGAACTCAAATGCGGCTATCACGGCTGGACCTGGGACCTGGCCGGCGCGCTCAGGCGGGTGCCCAACCGCAAGGGCTTCGGTGCGCTGCGGATGTCCGACTTCCCGCTGCTGCCGGCGCGCGTGGACGTTTGGCAGGGACTGGTCTTCGTCAACCTCGACATGGACGCGATGCCGCTGCTCGACTACCTGGAGGCGGTGCCCGACGATCTGGCCTGGTGCAATCTCGGCGACTTCCGCTGCTACGCCACGCTGACCGTCGAGGTGGACGCGAACTGGAAGACCATCGCCGACGGCTACAGCGAGACCTACCACATTCAGACGCTGCATCCGGAGTTGCTGCGCTGCGTCGACGACATTCATGCACCGCAACAGATTTGGGGCCACACCGGCAAGTCCGACCAGCCCTACGGGGTGCAAAGCCCGCGGTTTGACGGTGCGTTGAGCGACGAAGAGGTTTGGGACGCTTACGTTTACACGCAGGGCGCGCTGATGGGAGCGGCCGAAGGCACGCCGTTCCCCGCCGACGAGCGCCAGCCCGGTCAGACGGTACAGGATCTGATCGCCGCACGCACCAAGGCTTTTGCCGCCGAGCGCGGGGTCGATCTGGACTGGGCCGACACCGACCGGATCACCCGGCTGCACCAGTACAACGTGTTCCCGAACATGACGCTGCTGGTGAACGCCGACCACCTGACCGTCATGTGCTCGCATCCCCGCCCGCACCCCGACGCGACCCCCGACCAGGGCGAGCTGGTGATGTTCTTGATGACGCACATGCCGCCGGGCGCACCGTACAACAAGCCGACGGATATTCGCACCACCGCCGGGGAAGCCGAACCCGGCCTGGTGATCACTCAGGACATCCGGGTGCTCGCGGGACTACAGCGCGGCGTGCACCAGCCCGGTTTCACCCATCTGGTGCTGTCCAACGAGGAGCGGCGCGTGATCAACATGCACCGCAATCTCGAGCGTTACCTCGATCTGCCCGAATCCGGACGGATGACGGGAGGCTAGAGATGGCCGACCACGAAAGTCGCGGCCTGCGCGGGCATCCCGGACTGCTGATAGGAAAGGTGGACCGGGGAGAACAGCTCGTCGTGTGACGGCAGCGTCAGGGCCGGCCCGCCCGGGGTGCACACCGGATCGCCGGGAGCGCACAAGTCGATGGCCTTCGCCCCGTACCAGTCGCTGACCACGTTGACCGGCGCCCCCAGGATTCTGTCCGACGGGTTGCCGAAGGTGGCGACCGCGGCGACGTGAGCCGCCTCGTCCGCGGTGAGTATGTCGGGGTTCAGGCCCAGAATCGGTGCTCGGCTGATGGTGGTCAGGTCGATCACGCCCGCGCCCTGGGAGTATCCGCCGAGCACCAGCTTGGTGTTGGGACAGGTCGCAACCATGTCCCGCACGTGGGCGTGCGCATCGACGGCACCGGCGGATGCGGATGGCGCGAGATCGTCGCTGGCGGGGTAGTTGACGGCATACACGCCGAGGGTCCGGCCCCCGACCTGCGAGCGCAGCGAACCGATGAACGCCTGCCCGACCCCGCCGACGCCGGGTGGCTCGTCGGTGCCGCGGGCGAACGTCACCTCAACGTCGGGACAGGGAGCAGCGAAAGCGGAGGTAGTGAAAAGCGGGTTTATCGGTAGCGCCGCGAGGGCCACTGCGGCGGCCGCCAAACGAGGGAAATAGCGTGCGTTCACGTCCTAATGCTGACATATCGCGGCCGAATCGGGCAGCCCCCCGTCAGGTGACGACAATTTCGGCGAGACGTGGTGGGAAAGACAGTGTCCACCAGCGGTTTACATTGGTACCTCAGGCAGCCCGAGCTAGGGATAGGGCCGCTTCATCATCGCCATAATGAACACCTGGTCGCCATTCTCTCGGAGCTGGAAGTTGACCAACTCCCACCTGTCCGCACCAAAGTGATTCGCTCTTTCCATCGCCCATCCCAGGACGGTGTTCTCATCGTGATGCGTACCGGTCGTGAACCAGCTGTACTCCCACCTCGTATTCATAACCCGGCAGCCTAACGGTTCGATTACCTGCGCGGATGGGTGTTGACATCTGTTGGTGTTTACCGTTTTATCGACGCATGACGCGCACGCCGGGTGACCTAGTTACGGAATTCTGCAAGCTGTGGGCGTCACCCGATCCGGAAAAGCTGGCCAGTTACTTCACCGAAGATGCTGTGTACCACAATATTCCAATGGCGGCGGTGCATGGCCGTGCGGCGATTAAGGAGTTCATCGCCGGGTTCCTGGCGGCATTCGACGGCATCGATTTCCAAATCCATCGGCAGGTCAGCAGCGACGGAATCGTGATGAACGAGCGCACCGATGTGATGCGCCGCCAGGGCGGCGAGGATATTCCGCTGCCGGTGATGGGTGTATTCGAAGTCGTTGACGGGCAGATCGCGGCATGGCGCGACTATTTCGACATGGCGGCCATCACCAGCGCGTTCGGCTAAGCGCACCCACCGCCTATTCGCGAGCCGACGACACCCACTCGGGAAACACGGATCGTCCGCCGGATACCAGCTCGTTCGTCGCGTCGAGCGCGACGAGCTGCTCGGGCGTCAGCGTCACCGACAACGAACCGAGATTCTCCTCGACCCGCTCCGGCCGCCGGGTGCCCGGGATAGGCACCGAGGCCACGCCAAGCTCGTCAGCGCGGTAGCGCAGCCACGCCAACGCCACCTGTGCGGCGGTCGCACCCTGCTCGGCAGCGATGGATTCGATGACCTCGACGACCGAAAGGTTGGCGTCCAGCGCGCCCTCGGCGAATCGCGGCATTCGGCGGCGGAAGTCAACCTCGGAGGCCAGGTCCGTCGCCGAGCGAATGGTTCCGGTTAAAAACCCTCGTCCCAAGGGCGAATACGGGACGAACCCGACACCGAGCTCCGCGGCGGCCGGCACCACGTTGCGCTCGACGTCGCGGCTCCACACCGACCATTCGCTTTGCACTGCGGCAATCGGGTGCACCGCGACCGCCGCGCGCAGCTCGTCGGCGGTGACCTCCGACAATCCCAGATGGCGCACCTTGCCGGCGCGCACCAATTCCGCCATCGCGCCGACCGTCTCCTCGATCGGCAGGCTCAGGTCGCGGCGGTGCATGTAGTACAAATCAACGACGTCGGTGTTCAGCCGCTGCAGGCTTTCGTCGATGCACTGCCGGACGTAGTCGGCATCCCCGCGGGCTTGCGGGCCGCCGGCGGCCCCGCTGGCGGCGCGACTGGCGGGGTTGCCGACGATGCCGAACTTCGTCGCGAGGGTCACCTCGTCGCGACGGTCGGCCAGCACGTTGGCGATCAGCCGCTCGTTGTCGCCGGCACCGTAGACGTTGGCGGTATCGATGAACGTCACACCGAGATCCAGGCAATGGTTCAGCGTGGCCAGCCCCGCGGCGTCGTCGGATTCGCCGTATGACTTGCTCAGCACCATCGCGCCGAATCCCATTGCGCTGACGGTCAATCCGTCGCCGAGAGTTACTGCCGCCACCATCTGTCTGCTCCTGTTCGCCGTTGAACCCGATCCCCGGGCCTCATCATCGCAGTGCCGAATCCAGGACGCGCACCATCTCCTCGCGAAACCGCTTCATCGAGGGTGCCTTGCCGTCGAGGAACACGTCGGCGGCGTGATACATCCCGGGTTCGACGTGCAGTTGGCAGTCCACCCCTGCCGCGTCGAGCCGCCGGGCGTAGGCAACATCCTCGGGATAAAAGAGGTCCAGGTCGCCGACGCCGATCCACGCGGGCGGCAGACCCGCCAGGTCCGCACGTCGTGACGCGGCGATGTACGCACGGTCGTCGTCCAGGCGGGGCGAATGCCCGAGATAGGCCGTCCAGGCGTAGGTGTTGGATCCCGGCGTCCAGGTGTATGCGCGGTCCCGCGGCGCGGCCCGCAGGGCGGTGCGGTCGTCGAGCATCGGGTAGACCAACAGCTGAAAGCAGACCGGGTTCCCGGTGTCGTGGGCGCGCTGCGCAAGCACCGCAGCAAGCCCGCCGCCGGCGCTCGCCCCCGCGACCGCGATCCGACCCGGATCAACCCCGAGCTCGCCGGCGTTGTCGCACAGCCAACGCAGCGCGGCGTGGCAGTCGTCGAGCGCGGCCGGAAACGGATGCTCAGGTGCCAGCCGATAATCGACGCTGACTACCAGTGCCCCGAGCTCGTCGGCCAGCCGAGCGCACCACGCGTGATCCTGACGCGCGGCGCCCATCACCGTGCCGCCATCGTGTATCCACAGCACCGCGCCGCTGGGCCGGGTTCGCGAGGGCGACTCGTAGCTGAACACGTCCGATCCCGCGCCGAGGGTGCGCTGCTCCATCCGGATGCCGGGTCTGACGGCGCCGCGCGGCCGCGACCACACGCGGCGCATGACGGCCAGCGCCGCCGAGCTGTTGACGCTCATTTGCAGATACAGCAGCGGGATCCGCAACTCACGAGGTATCGGCGCGAGCAGCCTGCGTCGCCTGGCAAGTCCCCCGCCGACGACGGCGATCGCCGCCAGGGTACCCAGCAGCGATGCCCGCGCAGCACCGGTTGTGAGCGTCATGGCTAGAACGTCGCCGATAATCGTCGACGCGTCAAATGTGGTCAATTGGGTGGCCTCTCACCGCTTTCGGCGAGCCGGGCGAGCTGCTCGATCCAGCGCTGGTGCTGACGCAGCATCGCCGGCCGCATGACGGGCCGGAGCAGGGCCGGAAGGAAGCCGCTCTGGGTCTCCTCGGTCACCAGCTGCCACTCAGGTGCGCCGGCCTCGAGCAGCCACGCGTGATGCGCGGTCGCGCCGAGGCCGGCACCAGTCCAGGCAAGGCGCTGATACGGCTCGAACTCGGTGATCTCGGTTGTCACCAGCGCCCCGAAGGTGATCCACGAGAATCGGCTGCCGAGCCCAAGGCGCGGCCACGGGCCGGAGCGGTGGCGGATGCGCTTGGCGTTGGCGTAGTAGCGATGCCACTGATCGGGGCGGGTCAGCCAGGCCCAGACGAGCTCGGGATCCGCGGTGGTCAAGGTTCGGTTGGCGACGTGGATCGACGCCAGGTCGGGAGCATGGGCCATCGGCCAGCGCACCGCGAGTGCCTTGTCATTGGTGGTCATCTCAGTTCCTTTCCGGGTTGGTGAGTGCGAGCACGGCATGGCCGCGCAGGCGGCGGGCGAGCAGCTGCTCGATCGCGTCCTCGGTTTGTGTCCAGTGGCCGCGAAAGCCGATCTCGGGTGTCAGCCGACCCGCTGCCACGAGATCGACCAGCGTGGACAGGTCCTCCTTGACCCGGTCGACGGGCTCGAGGTAGTGGAACTTGCGCAGCGTCGCGTTCAGTCCGCCCGACCAGTCGAAGAAGTCCAGGCTCGACGGGGTCCTGCTCGCCTGTCCGAACCAGACGAAGGTTCCCTCCGGGGTGAGCGTGCGCCAGGCGGCCTGCGTCGTGTCCCCGCCGACCGAGTCGAGCACGACCTCGAACGGACCGCGCGCGAGCCGCACGTCGGTGACGATCGCGTGCGCGCCTAGCTCGAGGAGGCGCTGGCCGCGTTCCTGACTGGACGTCACGGCGGTCACCCGCGCTCCCTGGGCGGCGGCCAGCTCGACGAAGAAATGGCCGACGCCCCCGGACGCGCCGGTCAGTAGCACGGTGCGGCCGTAGAGCGGTCCGGCTACCCGCAGCAGCCGGAGCGCGGTCAGCCCGGCGAGCGGAAGCGTCGCCGCATCGGTATGGGATACGTCATCGGGGAGCTCGACCAGCCGATCCGAGCGCACCGCCACCAGCTCGGCCCAGCCGCCCGCGTCGACGTGGGCGACGACCCGCGCTCCGACGGCCGGCCCGCTGCTGTCGGCGCACGCGGTGACCACCGTCCCCGAAATGTCCTTGCCGGGACGCCAGCCAGCGGGTTCGCGCTCGAGCAGGAACGTCTCGCCTCGGTTGAGCGAGTACGCGCTCACCGCGATAACCGCCTCGTTGACTTTCGGGGTTGGTGTCTCGACCTCGACCATCTCGATCGCCGGAGCATCGTCGCGAGCAATAGCGAATGCCTTCATGTTGGGAACCGTATGCGGCTAACTCTCCACTGGGAAGAGAGCACTAATTTGTGGTATAGGTACCTAATGAAAACCATAGGGACCACCGCCGTCCGCTGGGACGCGCTGAAGGCGCAGTGCCCGACTCGCCAGGTAATCGCCCGCATCGCCGACAAGTGGGCGATGCTCGTCATCACCGTGCTGGAAGGCGAGCAGCCCCTGCGGTTTTCCGAGCTGCGCCGTCGGATCGAGGGCGTGAGTCAGAAGATGCTCACGCAGACGCTGCGGGCACTCGAGCGCGACGGCCTCGTGACCAGGACGGTCTACCCGACCGTGCCCGTGACGGTGGAGTACCGGTTGACGCCGTTGGGGCAGAGCCTGACCGAGGCGGTCGACGCGATCCGCGGCTGGGCATACGCGCACATGTCCGAGATCGAACTCGCGCGCGACGCCTTCGACAAACTCACCGCCGCACAGCCCGTGACGACGTAACGAGCCGGCAGAGCGGCGTCGTCACGATCCGAGCTTTGCCATTCCGATGGTGAGTGAGTACTCTCTCACCTATGCCTCCAGAACCCACCCGCGGGCGTGATCGCCTGCTGGCCGAGGCGTTGCAGCTGTTCGCCGCCAAGGGGTACGCGGCCACGTCGGTGGCCGACATCCAGCGGGCATCCGGCCTCGCTCCGGGGTCGGGCGCGCTCTACAAGCACTTCGGCTCCAAACGCGAACTGCTGGAGGCCGCGGTTGCACACCGCACCGACAGCATCGTGGCCGCGCGCGAGCAATTCGACGCCGGTACGCCGGGCAGCGTCGAGCAGGCCGTGCGCACCGCGGGCGAGCTGATCTGGAGCAACCTGACCCAGAGCGAGGAACTGCTCAAGGTCATGCTGCGCGAGCCCGACGAACTCGGCGATCTCGACGAGAAGACCTGGCAGGTCATCACCGACAACGCCTACCAGCGGTTCGCCGAAGAACTGGCCGCGTCCAACCGCTCGGGCCGAACCTGCATCCCCGATCCGGAGGCGGCCGCGGCCGTGGCGATCGGGTCGTTGTCGTATGCCGCGACGCTGCGAGCGCTCACCGGCCGCACGCCCGGCAACATCGACGACGACCGCTACTTCGAGGCTTGGGTCAAGCAAACGCTCAGCGTCCTCGCGCAGTACACCGTCACCAGGGAATCTGCGAAACACTAAGCACGACAATGAATTTCAGGAGATGGAAGCTGTGACATTCTCACTACAACTCAGCGACGACGTGATCGAGGTCCGCGATTGGGTGCACCAGTTCGCGGCCGAGGTCATCCGGCCCGCCGCCGCAGAATGGGACGAGCGCGAGGAGACTCCGTGGCCGGTGATCCAGGAGGCCGCCAAGGTGGGCCTCTACTCCCCCGACTTCTTCGCGCAGCAGGCGGCCGAGCCGAGCGGGCTGGGCATGCTCACCGCGTTCGAGGAGATGTTCTGGGGTGACGCCGGCATCGCGCTGTCCATCCTGGGCACCGGGCTGGCCGCGGCGGCGTTGGCGGGCAACGGAACTCCCGAACAGATCGGCCGATTCCTGCCCGACATGTTCGGCACACCCGGCGACCCCAAGCTCGGGGCGTTCTGTTCCTCGGAGCCCGACGCAGGCTCCGACGTCGGCGCCATCCGCACTCGCGCCAGCTACGACGAGGCGGCCCGCGAGTGGGTGCTCAACGGCACCAAGACCTGGGCGACCAACGGCGGCATCGCCAACGTGCACATCGTGGTGGCCTCGGTGTATCCCGAACTCGGCGCCCGCGGTCAGGCCTCGTTCGTCATCCCGCCGGGCACCGAAGGCCTTTCTCAGGGACAGAAATTCAAGAAGCACGGGATACGCGCCTCGCACACCGCCGAGGTGGTGCTGGACAACGTCCGCCTGCCCGAGGACATGATCCTCGGCGGCCGGGAGAAGTTCGAGGCCCGCATCGCCCGGGTCAAATCCGGCGCCTCCGCCGGCGGCCAGGCGGCGATGAAGACCTTCGAGCGCACCCGGCCGACCGTCGGCGCGATGGCCGTCGGCGTGGCGCGCGCCGCCTACGAGTACGCCCTCGAATACGCCTCCCAGCGTGAGCAATTCGGCCGCAAGATCGGTGAATTCCAGGCCGTGGCGTTCAAGCTGGCCGACATGAAGAGCCGCATCGACGCGGCCCGGCTGTTGGTGTGGCGCGCCGGTTGGATGGCGCGCAACAACTTGAGCTTCGACGCGGCCGAGGGCTCGATGGCCAAGCTGGTGGCCAGCGAGACCGCGGTCTATGTCACCGACGAGGCCATCCAGATCCTGGGCGGCAACGGCTACACCCGCGACTATCCCGTGGAGCGGATGCACCGCGACGCCAAGATCTTCACCATCTTCGAGGGCACCAGCGAGATCCAGCGCCTGGTGATTTCGCGCGCGCTGACGGGCCTGCCCATCCGCTGACTCGGGCCGCCAGCCATGATGGCGGCATGACCACCGAGATCCGGGTGCTTGACAGCGAGGACGACCTGCTCGCTGCGGCCAACGTGTTTCGCACCGCCATGGTCGGGTTCCCGCCGCTCTCAAATCTGCAGCCCGGCCAGATCTTCACGCTGCTCGAACCCGGGCGCACCATCGGTGCGTTCGTCGACGAGCAGCTCGTCGGCACCGCCGACGCCGTCACCGGCGGACTGACCCTGCCCGGCGGGGCGACCGTCGGCCACGCCGCCGTGACACACATCGGGGTGCTGCCGTCGTTCACCCGCCGCGGGATCGCCACCGAGCTGGTCCGGCATCAGCTGCACGACATCGCCGCGCGCGGTGAGGTGCTCGCATCGTTGCGGGCGTCGGAGGCCACGATCTATGGGCGCTACGGCTATGGCGTCGCCAGCTCGACGCACACCGTGGAAGTGCAGACCGCGCGCGCCGCGCTGCGCCCGGGTGTGGGCGCCGGTGGCCCGGTGCGGCTGCTGGACGTGGCGCAGGCCTGGGATGTCTTGCCGCGCATCTGCTCCGAGAATCGTCCGTCCCGCGCGGGCACCGTCGATCGCGCCGCGGTGTGGTGGCAGGGCCTGCGGCTACGCACCGAAGCCTTCCCGGGCGCGTCCTACGTCGCGGTGCACGGCGAGCCCGGTGCCGAAACGGGATTCGCCCGCTACCGCCCCGTCGACACCGAGAGGTGGTTCGTCAGCGATCAGCGCACCATTGTGGTCGAGGATTTCTTCGCCCCCACCACGGACGCCTACCTCGGGCTGATGCGCTTCCTGCTCGGACTGGATCTTGTTGATCGCGTGACGTTTTGGATGCTGCCCGTCGATGACCCGCTGCCCCAGTTGCTCCTCGATCGACGCGCCGCGCGAGTCACCGCTGTGCACGACGAGACGTGGCTGCGCGTCGTCGACGCACACCAGGCGCTGGCGGCACGACGCTACCAGGGCGACGGCGCCGTCGTCATCGCCGTCAATGACCCACTGCTGCAGAATAATTCGGCCAGCTTCGGCATCACCGCGGACGGTGCTACCAAGACCGACCAAACCCCGGAACTGCACGTCGACATCGAGGGTCTCGGTGCCGTCCTGCTCGGCGGCACCACCTGGCGCGGCCTCGCGCTGGCCGGGCTGGCCCGTGCCGACGACCCGTCGACGCTGGTTACCGCCGACCGGCTGTTTGCGGTGCCCGAAGCACCCTATGCCGGGTTCTACTTCTAGACCGGGTACGCGATCCCCGTGAGTTCTTCGGAGACCGCCCACAGCCGCCGCTGCAGTTCAACGTCGTGGGACTGCGCGCTGGAGCTCACCACCTTCGGGTAACCACGTGTCTGGGCGAAGCCGTCGGGCCCGAAATACTGGCCGCCCCGCACGGCGGGGTCGGTGGCGGCGCGCAGCGTGGGCAGTGCGCCCATCGCCGCGTCCTGGAAGAACCGCGCAAGCAGGCGGTCGTAGGTCGCGACCAGCGGCCGCGGCATGTTGCGCATCAGCTCCGTGTTGGAGCCGCCCGGATGAGCCGCCGCGGCGATCGTGGTCCCGCGGGAGGCCAGCCGGCGCTGCAGCTCGTAGGTGAACAACAGGTTGGCGAGCTTGGATTGCCCGTACGCGGCGACCCGGTTATAGCCGCGTTCCCACTGCAGGTCGTCGAAATGTATTGCGGCGCGGATACGGTGGCCGATGCTGCTGACGGTGACCACCCGCGATCCGGAAACCGGCAGCAGCCGATCGAGCAGCAGGCCGGTCAACGCGAAGTGGCCCAAATGGTTTGTGCCGAACTGTAATTCGAAGCCATCCTTGGTGGTCGACTTCGGTGTATACATCACGCCGGCGTTGTTGATCAGCAGGTCGATGCGGTCGTGATTGGACCGCAGCTGTTCGGCGGCCGCCCGCACGGACGCCAGCGAGGTCAGATCGAGTTCCTGCAGCTCGACGTTGGCGCCCGCGGTCGCCTCGGTGATGCGTGCCGCGGCCTGCTTGCCCTTCTCGACATTGCGCACGGCCATAACGACGTGCGCCCCGCGGGCAGCGAGCGCGGCGGCGGTTTCGAAGCCAAGCCCGGTGTTGGCGCCGGTGACGACGGCGGTGCGGCCGGTCTGGTCGGGAATGTCGGTGACGGTCCATTTGGTCATGGCGTGCTCCTCGCTAAGATGCGTTAAACGGGGCGGGCGCTCCGTTTGACCAAGACTATACGGAACGTGCGCCCCGTTTAGCCAGGAGGTGTTGCGTGGCCCAACCCGATCGGCCGGTGCGCGCCGACGCGGCCCGCAATCGGGCGCGCGTGCTGGAGGTCGCCTACGACACCTTCGCCGCCGAGGGATTGTCGGTGCCGATCGACGAGATCGCCCGGCGCGCGGGCGTGGGTGCGGGCACGGTGTACCGCCATTTCCCGACCAAAGAGGCGCTATTCCAGGCGGTCATCGCCGATCATCTGCGACGCATCATCGCCGACGGGCGTGCCCTGCTGGAATCCGAGCAGCCGGGTCAGGCGCTGTTCGCGTTCCTGCGGTCGATGGTGCTGCAGTGGGGGGCCGCCGACCGCGGGCTGGTCGAGGCCCTCGCCGGCCTCGGTATCGACGTCAACAGCGCGGTGCCCGAGGCCGAGGAGGACTTCTTGGCCCTGCTGGACGAGCTGTTGACCGCCGCGCAGGAGGCGGGCACCGCGCGGTCCGACGTGACGGTCCCCGAAGTGAAGACCCTATTGGTCGGGTGCCAGGCCATGCAGAGCTACAACGGCGAACTGGCCGACCGGGTGACCGAGGTCGCCCTCGACGGCCTGCGAAGCAACCGGGGGTGAGCGCCTTCGACCGGCCGTGCAGCCAACAGTAGGGTTGCGATCGATACTGATAGCGACGACCGTGACGCCGGGAGAAAACGAACCATGAGCGCCGAGCAGCCGACCATCATCTACACGCTGACCGACGAAGCACCGATGCTGGCGACCTACGCCTTCCTGCCGATCGTGCGCGCCTTCGCCGAACCCGCGGGAATCAAGATCGAGGCCAGCGACATCTCGGTCGCGGCGCGCATCCTGGCCGAATTTCCCGACGAACTCACCGAAGACCAGCGGGTGCCGGACAACCTGGCCGAACTGGGCAAGCTGACGCAGGAACCGGACACCAACATCATCAAACTGCCCAACATCAGCGCCTCGGTGCCGCAGCTGGTCGCCGCGATCAAGGAACTGCAGGGCAAGGGCTTCAAGGTTCCGGACTTCCCGCAGAACCCGAAGTCCGACGAGGAAAAGGAGCTGCGCAAGCGCTACGCCAACGTGCTGGGTAGCGCGGTGAATCCGGTTCTGCGCGAAGGCAACTCGGACCGTCGCGCCCCCAAGGCCGTCAAGGAGTACGCGCGCAAGCACCCGCACACCATGACCGAGTGGTCGATGGCCTCGCGCACCCACGTCGCAACCATGAAGCACGGCGACTTCTACCACGGCGAGAAGTCGATGACGCTGGACCGCGCGCGGGACGTCAAGATGGAGCTGGTCACCAAGGGCGGCGAGACGATCGTGCTCAAGCCCAAGGTGTCGCTGCGCGACGGCGACATCATCGACAGCATGTTCATGAGCAAGAAGGCGCTGTGCGCCTTCTATGAAGAGCAGATCGAAGACGCCTACGAGACCGGCGTGATGTTCTCGTTGCACGTCAAGGCGACAATGATGAAGGTCAGCCACCCCATCGTCTTCGGCCACGCGGTCAAGATCTTCTACAAGGACGCGTTCGCCAAGCACCAGGAGCTGTTCGACGAGCTCGGCGTCAACGTCAACAACGGGCTGGTCGACCTCTACGACAAGATCGAGTCGCTGCCCGCGTCGCAGCACGACGAGATCATTCGCGACCTGCACGCCTGCCACGAGCACCGGCCCGAGCTGGCCATGGTGGATTCGGCCAAGGGCATCTCGAACTTCCACTCCCCCAGCGACGTCATCGTCGACGCCTCGATGCCCGCGATGATCCGCGCGGGCGGCAAGATGTACGGCGCCGACGGGCGGCCAAAAGACACCAAGGCGGTCAACCCCGAGTCCACGTTCTCCCGGATCTACCAGGAGATGATCAACTTCTGCAAAACCCACGGGCAGTTCGACCCGACGACGATGGGCACCGTGCCCAACGTCGGCCTGATGGCGCAGCAGGCCGAGGAGTACGGCAGCCACGACAAGACCTTCGAGATCCCCGAGGACGGCGTCGCCAACATCGTCGACCTCGACACCGGCGAGGTGCTGCTGAGCCAGGACGTCGAGGCCGGCGACATCTGGCGCATGCCCATCGTCACCGACGCCGCGATCCGCGACTGGGTGAAGCTGGCCGTCAACCGCGGGCGCCAGTCCGGCATGACCGTGCTGTTCTGGCTGGACACCGAGCGGCCGCACGAGGCCGAGCTGCGCAAGAAGGTCAAGGCCTACCTCGAGGACCACGACACCGAGGGGATGCAGATCCAGATCATGCCGCAGGTGTGGGCCATGCGATACACCCTGGAGCGCGTTGTCCGCGGACAGGACACCATCGCCGCCACCGGAAACATCCTGCGCGACTACCTCACCGACCTGTTCCCGATCCTGGAGCTGGGCACCAGCGCCAAGATGCTGTCGATCGTGCCGCTGATGGCCGGCGGCGGCATGTATGAGACCGGTGCGGGCGGTTCGGCGCCCAAACACGTCCACCAGTTGGTCGAGGAGAACCACCTGCGGTGGGATTCGCTGGGCGAATTCCTCGCGCTGGGCGCCTGCTTCGAGGACCTGGGCGTCAAGACCGACAACGAGCGGGCCAAGATCCTCGGCCAAACGCTCGACGCCGCGATCGGCAAGCTGTTGGACAACAACAAAAGCCCGTCGCGCAAGACCGGCGAGCTCGACAACCGCGGCAGCCAGTTCTATCTCGCCATGTACTGGGCGCAGGAACTCGCCGCGCAGACCGACGACAAGGAACTCGCCGAACACTTCGCCAAACTCGCGGAATCGCTGGCCGAGAACGAGGACACCATCGTCGCCGAGCTCAACAAGGCGCAGGGTGAGCCGGTGGACATCGGGGGCTACTACTACCCGGATCCGGACAAGACCGCGGCGGTGATGCGGCCCAGCCAAACCTTCAATGCCGCGCTGGAGGCCGCGCAGGGCTGACGCCCGCGGGGAGGCGTGCATGACCGAGATTGTCGTCGTCAAGGTCAAGCCGAACAGCCGCAAGGGCCCGCTGGTCGAGGTCGATTCCGCCGGTGAGCTGACAATTTATGTGCGCGAACCGGCGGTCGACGGTAAGGCCAACGACGCGGTCGTCCGCTTGCTGGCCGCTCATCTCCAATTGCCAAGAAGCCGCGTCGAATTGGTGTCGGGCACGACATCACGCCGGAAGCGCTTTCGTATTAGCCGCTGATCAGGGCTAACCTGATCGCTGCACCGCTCACAGGAGAAATGGCAATGCTGCATGCGTTCTGGCAGAACTTCACCCATAACTTGTTCAAGCCACTCCTGCTGTTCTTCTACTTCGGGTTTCTGATCCCGATCCTGCGGGTGCGTTTCGAGTTTCCGAATGTCATCCGTCAGGCCCTGACGATGTATCTGCTCGTGGCCATCGGCTGGCAGGGGGGCGAGCAGCTCGCCGCGATCAAGCCGGCGCACGTCGGCGCGATCGCCGGTTTCATGGTCCTGGGCTTCGTCGTTAACCTCGCGATCGGCGCCGTCACCTACGTGGCATTGAGTTGGCTCAGCGGGATGCGACGCGTGGACCGAGCGATGGTCGCGGGCTACTACGGCTCGGATTCGGCCGGGACCTTTGCCATCTGCGTGGCCGTGCTGACCGGCTTGGGTATCGCGTTCGACGCCTACCTGCCGGTCATGCTCGCCGTCATGGAGATTCCCGGCTGCCTGGTCGCGCTGTATCTAGCCGCGCGGCTGCGGAACCGCGGCATGGACCCCGACGGGCACATGCCCGACGAGCCCGGCTACCGTGCGCCGGCGACGCTCGGCACCGGACCCGGCACCGCCGCGGTGGGCGAGCGCGAGATCGCTTCGGGGGAAGGCGAATACCCCGCGCGACAGTTCCCGCACGCGCATTACTTGGACCGCCCCGCA
The DNA here is from genome assembly GCF_010730195.1 of Mycobacterium conspicuum. Classification (NCBI taxonomy): domain Bacteria; kingdom Bacillati; phylum Actinomycetota; class Actinomycetes; order Mycobacteriales; family Mycobacteriaceae; genus Mycobacterium; species Mycobacterium conspicuum. Next base: position 5,903,832 of record NZ_AP022613.1, on the reverse strand, counting down.
TCCAAGACGGACGTGATCAACGAGGTCTTGCTCAACCCCGGAATCTGTCTTCTCCTGGGCGCCATCGTCATCGGCTTCGTCAGCGGGCTGCAGGGCCCGAGCGTGGTTCACGACGACAACTCGTTCTTCGTATCGGCGTTCCAGGGGGCGTTATGTCTTTTTCTGCTGGAAATGGGCATGACCGCCTCGCGAAAGCTGAAGGATCTCCGGTCCGGCGGCGTGGGCTTCATCCTGTTCGCTCTGGTCGCGCCGAATGTCTTTGCGACACTGGGGATCATCATCGCCCACGGTTACGCCTTCTACACCCAGACCGAGTTCAAGCAGGGCACCTACGCGCTGTTCGCGGTGTTATGCGCGGCCGCGTCCTACATCACCGTCCCGGCCGTGCAGCGGCTGGCGGTTCCCGAAGCCAGCCCCACCCTGCCGTTGGCGGCGGCGCTCGGTCTGACGTTTTCCTACAACGCCACCATCGGGATTCCGCTCTATATCGAGATTGCCCGCGTCGCTACCTGGTGGGGCTTGTAACGATTCAGGCGGGGCCGCGTCCGTCGCCGGTCAGTTTCACCAGCAGCCGGGTACCGCCCAGCGGGCTGGCGTGCAAAGACGCTGCGCCGCCGTGCAATTCGGCCTGCTGGGCGACCAGCGCCAGTCCCAGTCCCGATCCGGAACGCGACGCGGTCGATCCGCGAGAGAAGCGTTCGAACACCGCGGCGCGCTCCTCCTCGGGAATGCCGGTGCCGTTGTCGTCGACCGTGATTTCCACGCCTTCGGCGGAACTGGTTACGTGGAGCCGGATTTCGCTGGCACCGCCGTGCTTGACGGCGTTGGCGATGGCATTGTCGATCACCAGCCGCAGCCCGGTAGGCAGCCCGATCATCAGCACGGTGGGCGACGGCGCCAGCGACACCCGCACGTCCGGGTAGGTGCGCAGCGCGTCGTGCGCGGCGCGGTCCAACAACTCGGTGATGTCAAACGGGACAAAGTCATCGACGGTCGTTAATTCGCCCTGGGCCAGCCTTTCCAGGGCCGTCAGCGTCGCTTCGATGCGGCTTTGGGTGCGGATGACGTCGCCGATCACCTCGTGACGCTGGTCGGCGGCCAGCTCCAACGTGGACAGCACCTCCAGGTTGGTGCGCATCGCCGTGAGTGGGGTGCGCAATTCGTGCGAGGCGACGGCGGCGAAGTCGCGGGCCGACTCCAGCGCCGCCTTGGTGCGTTGTTGCTCGTTGCCGATGCGGTCCAGCATTCCCTCGACGGCTTCGGCGATCTCGACGGCCTCACGCACGCCGCGGACCTGGACTTCGTCGGGACTGGATTGCGCGTTGATGGCGCGGGCCTGCTGCGCGAGCAGCAGGAACGGGTTGACCATGATCAACGAGATCACCCAGCCGACCAGGATCGTGCCGCCGATGACGCTGGCACAGATCAGCAGCACCCGCAGGTGCAGTTCGTTGATCCGGTGTTGGGCCTCGGCCAACGGCGCGGCGAGCGCGATCGACGCCGGACCCGCGGCGAAGGTACGCACCCGGTACTGCACGCCGTTGATGGTGGTGTTGGCGTAGCCGTTGGCCAGTTTGGGCACGACGATGCTGGCGGGCACCGACACGGTCACGTCGCCGATCCGCGCCGTGCGCACCAGGTTCCCGTCGGGCGTCGGCCGATCGGGATTGGCCAGCTCCGCGCCGTTGAGCAGGCTGTTGATATCGCCGAGGCTGGTGACCGAATCCAGGCGGCGGTCGAGCTGGCTGTATTGGTCGTTGGTGACGCCGATCCACACCCAGGCGCCCAGGATGAGCACCAGTGCGATCACCGACAGTTGCGCGACGATGACGATGGTGCGCAACGACAGCACCCGCGTCGGCAGCCGCATGCCCAGCACACGGACGTCGGGCTGCTTTGCGCCGACGGCGCTTTCCGCTGGCATTTCGTCAGCCCGTGAGGCCGGGGGCGTTGGCGAATGCTTCAAGCTCTCGCTCGATCGCGGATCCGGCCGGCTGGTAGACGATCTCGGTGACGCCCTGTTCGGCCAGGCCGGCAATCTTTTCCGCGACGTGCTCGGCGGTGCCGGTCAGCGCCATCGAGCTGGCGAGCGGGATCAGCTCCGCGACGTAGGGCTCATCGCGAGGATTGGCCTGCACAAGATGCCCGGCATGGATGGCCAGATGCCGCTCGTCCTCGGGGAAGGCCTCGACCGCCGCGCGCCAGCCTTGCCCGCCGGGAAAGTTATCCACCGCGGCGCCGGCCCGCTCGTACACGGCGTGGTAGAGCACCACGGCACCGGGCCCCGCGGCATCGACGGCGCGCGCCGAGGTGAGCTCCTCGCCGTCGTCGAGCACCGTGCCGAAACACAGCAGCGCCCGCCAGTCGGTCAGGTTGACGGCGTCGGGTTGGGGGACGGCGGCGGAGAACACGCCGTCGCCGAGTTCGGCGGCCACCGCCAACCCCTTTGGCCCCTCGGCGCCGATCAGGATGGGCACCTCAATCGGCCGCGACGCCCCGAAGCCGGGGAGGTGCAGCATCGAGATCTTCGCCCCCTCCCACTCCGCCGTGTCGCCGGCCAGCAGCGCCCGCAAGCAGCGGACGTACTCGGCGACCTTGCGCCACGGCATCGGCCGCTGGCCCAGCGCCATCCGGCCGGTAAACCCCGGGCCGACCGCGACGACGACGCGCCCGGGTGCCTGGTGCGCGAGCTCGGCGATCGCGGCGGCGTTGACCATCGGATGCCGCAGGCTGGGGACGAGCACGCCCGGCCCAAGGCCGATGCGCGTCGTGCGCTCGGCGCATCGGGTCAGCACCATCCATACGTCCGGGTAGAGCGCCGGTGAATCGTAGAGCCAGGCGTGCCGATAGCCCAAGGTCTCGGCCAGCTCGACGTGGGCCGGGGTGTCGGACGCGGTGGCAAAGGCGCAGGAGATGTCCACGGGCAAACACTAGCCCGACCGTCGGCGCACCACCTCGCGGTGCCCGGCGTCGAGGCGACGCGTCCAGCCGCGGGCGTCCAGGTGTTCCAGCAGCGGGATCGCGACGCGCCGAGTGGTGCAAAGGGCCTGCCGCGCTTGGCTTGTGGTGAATGGTTGCGCCAGTTCCGCCAGGGCTCGCATCGCCAGCGCGGGTGCCGTGGGCAGCAGGACGATTCCCGTCGGCGAGCCGTCCCGCAGCCGTAGCACCCGACCGGCGCGCTCGGCCGCGGCCAGCTCACGGGGGCCGAGCCGCAGCGCCGACAGGTCGTCGGCCTCCGGCGCGTGGAACGGCTCGGCCCGCAGCCGCGCCTCCAGCTCGCCGACGGCCGCCTCGGCATCCCCGAGGTCGTCGTGGGCGCCGACCAGCCGGATGTGCCCGCCCCCTTGCTCGAGCCCCGCGTCGCGGGCGACCGCGTCCAGCAACGACTCGTCCGGCAAACCCAGCAGGTCGCGTGCCGCGCCACGAGATAGACCGTCCGCCAACGGATCTCGGGCGTGTAGTTCGGCCACCGCGGCCTTGAGCCGCCGTTGCCACGCGTCGTACGTCGGCCGATGGATCCACCAGCCGTCGAGCACCCGCACCTGCGTCGGCACGCCGTCGGCGACGATTAGCCCCAGCCGCTGCAGCTGGCTGTGCCGCACCGCACCCCGTCGGGCCACCTCGGCCAGGACATCACCATCGGCGTCCATCCCGGCCAGCGTCGCGGCCCTGCGGGTCCCGTCGCCGCGCCTGCGCAACGCGGGCGGGTCCGCATCGAGCACTAGGGCGCCGCCGAGGCCGCCCGGGTAGCGCAATATCAACCGGTCGCCGAGCACCAGCGGCAGCCGCCGGTCCAGCGTCAGCCGGCCGTGCTCGTCGTCGAACGGGCGTAGCCGCGCCGGCACGGCCGCGGTTCCGACATGCACGATCAGCCGCGCCGGGGCTTCGCTCAGTGGGCCCCCGCTGACGCGGCGCACATCGAGGCTGCGCGTGCTCGGCCACGCATCGGGGGTGACCAGCGCGTCGCCGCGGTGCACGGCGTCGCGGGACACGCCGCGCAGGTTGAGCGCGACTCGGGCCACCGGGCCCACGGTGGGGTATGGCTCGCCCCGGCTCTGCAGACCGCGCACACCCACCGATCGGGTGCTGCGCGCGCCCAGTAGCTGTAGCTCGTCGCCGCGGGCCAGCGTGCCGGCCGCCAGTGTTCCGGTCACCACGGTGCCCGCGCCGGTGATGGTGAAGGAACGATCGACCCACAGCCGCACCCTGGCGGTAGTGTCGGGCGCCGGCACTGCCGCCAGGACGTCGTCGAGCGCGGCGCGCAACTGCGTCAGGCCGCTGCCGTCGGCCGCCGACACGACGACGCCGGGCGCGTCGCGCAGCCCGGTCCCCGACAGCTCCTCGCGGGCCTGCCTCAGGACGTTCGCGGCGGCGCCTTCCGAGGCTCGGTCGGCGCGCGTGATCGCAATCAAACCGTGGCGAATCCCCAACGCGGTCAGGGCATCTCGATGATCACTGGACTGCGCCTGCCACCCCTCGTCGGCGGCGACGACGAAGCAGACCACCGGTGCCGGTCCGAGACCGGCCAGGGTGTTGCCCAGGAAGCGTTGGTGGCCGGGCACGTCCACGAATGCGACCTCGCGACCCGACGCCAGCGTGGTCCAGGCGAAGCCGAGGTCGATGGTCAGCCCGCGCCGACGCTCCTCCGCCCAGCGGTCTGGCTCCATGCCGGTGAGGGTCCGAACGAGGGTGCTCTTGCCGTGGTCGACGTGGCCGGCGGTGGCGACGACGTAGGTGTTCAGCGGTCCACATCCAGTGCGTGACGCACGGCGGCCAGCAGGCGGTCGTCGTCGGACTCGGGGACGCACCGCAGGTCGAGCAGGCACGCGCCGTCGTGCACCCGTGTTAGCACCGCCGGGTCGCCGGCGCGCAGCGGCGCGGCCGCGGACTCGGGGAGGCGCACGGCCCATCCGGGGAGCGGAACGCCCGGGGCTCCCCCGCCGCCGACGCGGCCGTCGTGCGCGACGACGGACGCGTTGACCGCCGCGGCCAGCCGCTCGGCCCGGGTGCGCAGCCGTTCGGGATCGGCGTGCAGGGACTGGGTCACCGGTGACGCGCCGGCACGCAGGGTCGCCTCGAGCGCGGCGAGGGTGAGTTTGTCGGCGCGTACCGCGCGGGCCAGCGGATGCCGCGCCATCTGGGCGACCACCTCGGCGCGGCCCAGCACGATGCCCGCCTGCGGGCCGCCGAGCAGCTTGTCGCCGCTGGCGGTGACGACGTCGGCGCCTTCGCAGAGCGCGGTGGCGGCGTCGGGTTCGTCGGGCAGCGTCGGGTCGGGCCGCAGCAGCCCGCTGCCGAGGTCGGCGATCAAGGGAAGCGCGGTCAGCTCCCGAAGTTGCTGCAACCCAACGGCTTTGGTGAAGCCTTCCACTCGGAAGTTGCTCTGGTGCACCTTCAGCACGCACCCGGTCTGCGGGCCGATCGCGTCGGCGTAGTCCTTCGGGTGGGTGCGGTTGGTGGTGCCCACCTCGCGCAGACGAGCGCCGGTGGAGGCGATCAGGTCGGGCAGCCGGAATCCTGCGCCGATTTCGATCAGCTCGCCCCGGCTGACCACCACCTCGGCGCCGGCGGCGAGCGCCGTGGTGGCGAGCACCAGCGCCGCGGCGCCGTTGTTGACCACCAGGGCCTCCTCGGCCGCCGGGCACGCGGCCAGTAATGCCGCGCGGGCCGCGACCCCGCGCTTGGAGCGAGTGCCGGTAGCCAGGTCGAGTTCCACGTCGACGTAGCCGCTCGCGTTGATCAGCGCCTCGACCGCGGCCGTGCTTAGCGGGGCGCGACCCAGGTTGGTGTGCACGACGACGCCGGTGGCGTTGAGGACCGGCCGCAGCGTGGTGGCGGTGTGCTGGGTCAGCGCATTGACGAGCGCGTCGGATATTTGCTCGACCGGCAGGTCACCGCGTCGGGCCCGGTCCTGGACGGCGTGCACGGCGGCCTTTACCGCGTGCTCGCCCAGCCGCGCCCGCGCCTGCTGCACCGCCGGGAGCGCCAGCAGCTGATCCGTGCGCGGGATTCGGCGTCGCGGGTCGACCTGGGTCACGTGCCTCCTCGATTCGCGGAGGCGGACGGGAATCGAACCCGCCAGACCGAGCTGCTCGATCTCACCGGTTTTGAAGACCGGGGGGACCACCAGGAACCCAAACGCCTCCACCGAGGAGGCTAGCCCGTGCCTCAATGTCGGACGACGCGCCAGGTCACATCCGCCCCATCAGCACCTTCGGCCAACCATTACCCCGTTCTGGAAAGCGATGGCGCATGTGATGTCAGTGACACATACGCTGGCGGCATGACCCAGACGATGCGCCTCACCGGATACGCGCACGGCGGCGGCTGTGCCTGCAAGATCCCACCCGGTGAGCTCGAGGACGCGGTCCGGGGCCTGACCGGGCAGTCGGGCGGGGACGTGCTGGTCGGGCTCGACGACGGCGACGACGCCGCCGCCGTGCGGGTCGGCGATCTCGCGGTGCTGTCCACGGCGGACTTCTTCACCCCGGTCGTCGACGACGCCTACGACTGGGGGCGCATCGCCGCGGCCAACGCGCTCTCGGACGTCTACGCCATGGGCGGGCGCCCGATCGTCGCGATCAACCTGGTCGGCTGGCCGCGCGAGGTGCTGCCGCTGGAGCTGATGACCGAGGTGCTGCGCGGCGGATTGGCGGTGGCGTCGGAGGCCGGCTGCCCGGTCATCGGCGGCCACTCCATCGACGACCCGGAACCCAAATACGGGATGGCGGTGACCGGGGTGGCCGAGCCGGCCCGGCTGCTGCGCAACGACGCCGCCGCCCCGGGCCTGCCGCTCACCTTGACCAAACCGCTCGGAGTCGGGCTGCTGAACAATCGGCACAAACAGACCGGCGAGGTGTTCGCCGAAGCGATCGCCACGATGACCCAACTCAACCGCGACGCCGCCGAGGCCGCCGTGGCCTGCGGGGTGCGCGCGGCCACCGACGTGACCGGCTTCGGGCTGCTGGGGCACCTGTACAAGATGTGCCGGGCCTCGAAGGTCGGCGCCGTCATCGAGCGCGCGGCCGTGCCGGTGATCGCGAGCGCACGCGAGGCGCTGCGCGACGGGTTCGTCTCGGGCGGGTCGAAGCGCAACCTCGACTGGGTGCAACCGCAACTGCGATGCGGCGCCGACGTTACCGATGACGACCTGCTCCTGCTGGCCGACGCGCAAACCTCCGGCGGTCTGCTCGTGGTGGGCGAGCTCCCCGGGCATCCGGTAATCGGACATACCGTGGCGGGCAACGGGATTGAGGTCCGCTAGCCCTGCTTCAACCAGAAGTCGTGATCGAATCGCCCGTGATGCCGACCGCGCGGCGCGCCGCCAGCCTGCGCTTCTGCGGTTCGATGGTGTAGCGCGGATCCCGCGCGGATTCCTTGCCCGCTTCGAAGAATCCGAACCTCAGCAGCGCCGATGCCGTCAGCAACGTCAGACCGGACAGGGCGGCGATGTCGCGGCGATGGCCGCCGAGCAGCGCGCCCAAACCGCCTGCGGCGGCGAGCAATTCGCTCCATTTCAGCAACCTGCCGGGGGTGCCCTCGTGCAGCGGTTCCCTGGTCACCGGGTCCATCCGGTACTCGGTGAACCTGGCGGAGATCAGATCACCGGCCGCGCCGATCACCGCCAGCGTGCGGGCGGGCCCGGCCTCGGCGACGGGGGTGGTGATCATCGCCAAGCCCGATGCGGCCAGGCTCGCCGAGCTGACGAAGACGAACGGCAGGTCTTTATAGGCGGCGTTCCACGTCGGGGTCGCCGTGTCGGTGAGCAGCACGGCGGTGTAAACGGCGAGCGGCGCCGCGAAGGCCGCCGCTTCCAATCCGGCCGGTCCCTCCAGCGCGCGCAGCACGGGTCGCAACGGGCCCAACGGGATTCGCTCCCCGGTCATCCGGTCAACCTCGGACGCGGCGGCAATCCCGATGCCGGCGCTGAAGAAGCTGAGGATCCACGAGCCGATGCTCATCGGCGAGGTCAACTTGACGGTGCGCAACATGTTGACGAAGCGCTCGGGCCGGCCCAGGTCCTTCACCAGCGCGACCGCGCCGAGTCCCACCGCGGCCAGGGCGGACAGCCTTGTGTTGCGGCGCAACGTGTTTCGCCCGGTAAGCTGGGCACCCGCCGCCAGCAGACCGGAGCCCCCGGCGACGCCGCCGAGGAACAGATACGCGCCCACCTCGTGCCCCCACGGCGCCGGCTTGACCACCGGGCGCCCGTAGTAACTGGTGAACTCGGCCTCGGGCACCATCAGCGACTCGTCACGTCGGCCTTTGCCTCGACGGCGCCGCTTCCCGGCGGGTTCGGGCGGGCGCAGGCTGTCGTACTCCGACGTGCTCACCTATTCCTCCAGAACGCCAGTCCCGCCGCGGCGACCATTCCCGCCGCGGCCACGCTGGCCCGCTTGAACATGGTCATCAGATCGGCCGTGCACACCCGCGGGTCGGGCGGCAGACCATACACCTCCGGCTCGTCGAGCAGCAGAAAGACCGAGCCGATCCCTCCGACGCCGTCGTGCTCGTTGGCGCCGTAGAGGCGAGCCTCAGTGAGCCCGCGCGCGTGCAGTTCGGCGACCCGTTCGCGGGCCTGGGCGACCAGGTCGTCATGGTTGCCGAACTTGATCGACGTCGTCGGGCAGGTCTGGGCGCAGGCCGGTACCTCGTCCTCGATCAGCCGGTCGTAGCACAGGGTGCACTTTTGCGCGACGCCGGTGACGAATTTTTCTTCCGGCTGCTCGGATCGCTTTGCCGGGGTGGTGTAGGTGCCGTCGCTGCGCCGTTCGACGACGCCGAACGGGCACCCGGCCACGCACGTGCCGCAGCCGTTGCAGACGTCGTGCTGCACGACGACGGTGCCGAACTCGGTGCGGAACAGCGCTCCCGTCGGGCACACGTCCAGGCAACCGGCGTGGGTGCAGTGCTTGCACACGTCGGAGGCCATCAGCCAACGGAATTCGGGCGTGTCCGGCGGCGTGACGTCGACGGCGGGCGGCACGGACGGCATGCCGAGACTCACCAGCTGGCGCCCGGATTCGCGGGCCTGCTCGATGCGTTCGCGGCCCTGCTCGATGAACGCGACGTGCCGCCACGTGCTGGCGCCCAGGTGCCCGGTGTTGTCGTAGGACGAGCCCAGCAGTTCCAGCTGCCCGTCGAGCGGGTTGCGGTTCCATTCCTTGCAGGCCACCTCGCACGCCTTGCAGCCGATGCAGATCGACGTGTCAGTGAAGAAACCCTTGCGCGGCTTGGGATCTGACCAGTGCGCGTCGTCGGTGGGGTCGGTCGGCCCAGACAGTTGACCCATCAGCCCTCCCGTCCTGGATCGGTGAGGCGGATATTATCCGTCTCCACGGTTACCCCCGCGCGGGACTGGTATTCCTCGATCAGCCGCAGCAGCGCCTCGCCCTGCGGCCGGCGGCCCGGGCGAATGTCGCAGGATCCGGCCTTGGACTCCTGGATCTGCACGTTAGGGTCGAGGGTCACCCCGAGCAGATCGTTGGCGGCGTCCCCGCTCACCACCGCGTCGCTGCCCACTCCCCAGTGATACGGCAGGCCGACCTGGTGCACGGTGCGCCCGCCGATCACCAGCGGTGTCATCCGTTCGGTGACAAGTACTTTGGCCTCGATCGCCGAGCGTGGCGAGATGATGGTGGCCCAGCCGTACGGCTGCAGGCCGCGTTCGGCGGCCAGCTCCGGGGACACCTCGCAGAACATCTCGGGCTGCAGTTCGGACAGGTAGGGCAGCCAGCGGCTCATCCCGCCCGCGGTGTGGTGTTCGGTGAGCCGGTAGGTGGTGAACACGTACGGATACACCTCCGCGCCGGGGTCTCCGGCGCTGGGCGCCCACAGATTGTCCTTGCGCGGGAACATGATTCGCGACGGGTTCTGCTGCTGCGGATAGAGCGCGTTGGCGATGGGCGACTCCTGCGGTTCGTAGTGGGTCGGCAGCGGGCCGTCGACCAGACCCTTCGGCGCGAACAGCCAGCCCTTGCCGTCGGCCTGCATGATGAACGGGTCGTCGCCCGCCAGGGCGTCCGGGCCGCCGACGTCGGGATCGGGACGGACGTGCGGGTCCCGGTCGACGGGGAAGTCGGGCACGTCATGACCAACCCATCGACCCGTCGATTCGTCCCACCAGATGTAGCGCTTGCGCTCGCTCCACGGCTTGCCGTCGGGGTCGGCCGAGGCCCGGTTGTACAGGATGCGCCGGTCGGCGGGCCAGGCCCAGCCCCACTCCGACTGGCTCGGGCTCGGGCCGCCGAGCGGGACCCGGCGGGCGGCCTGGTTGACCCCGTCGGCATAGACGCCCGAATAGATCCAGCAGCCGCAGGCCGTCGACCCGTCGGCGGCGAGTTCGGTGTATCCCGGCACCGGCCGGCCGGCTTTCGGTCCGCTCAGATAGCACCCGCTGATCTCGGCCAGCACCGCGGCGGAATCGGGTTCGCCGTGTTCGTCCACCGGATAGTCCCACGTCAAATCGAGCAGCGGTCGGTCGCGTTCATCGGTGGACCCGGCCAGCCGCTGCCGGATTCGCTTGCCCAGTTCGAAGAAGAACTGCAGTTCGCTTTGGCAGTCGCCGGGCGGGTCGACGGCCTTGTGCCGCCACTGCACCAGGCGTTGGGTCTGGGTGAACGATCCGGCCTTTTCGACGTGGCTGGCCGCCGGGAAGAAGAACACCTCGGTCTCGATCTCCTCGGTCTTCAGCTCGCCAGAGGCGATCTCGGGGCCGTCCTTCCAGAAGGTGGCCGACTCGATGAGGTTGAGGTCGCGGACCACCAGCCACTTCAGGCGCGACATGCCCATGCGCTGCAAGCGCCCGTGCGCCGATCCGACGGCGGGGTTCTGACCCAGCAGGAAATAGCCGTCGACCTCGTCGTCGAGCATCGCCATCACCGTCTGATAGGTGCCATGCGGGCCGGACATCCGCGGCAGGTAGTCGAACGCCCAGTCGTTGTCTGCGCGGGCGGCGTCGCCCCACCACGCCTTGAGCAGGCTGACGATATAGGCGTCGGCGTTGGCCCAGAACCCTTTCTGGTTCTTCGGGCCGACCTCCTGAAGGTAGTCGCGGAAGGTGTCGTGCACGCCGGCCTTGGGCATCGACAGGTAGCCGGGCAGCAGGTTGAACAGCGTCGGGATATCGGTGGAGCCCTGAATGGTGGCGTGGCCGCGCAGCGCCATGATGCCGCCGCCGGGGCGTCCGACGTTGCCGAGTAGCAGCTGCAAAATCGTTGCGGTGCGGATGAATTGGGCCCCGAGCGTGTGCTGGGTCCAGCCCACCGCGTAGGCGAAGCAAGTGGTGCGTTCGCGGCCGGAGTTCTCGGTGACGGCGCGGGCGAGATAGTCGAAGTCCTCGATGCTGATGCCGCACACGTCGCGCACCATTTCGGGGGTATAGCGCGCATAGTGTCGCTTGACGATCTGAAACACCGTCCGCGGATGCTGCAGGGTCTCGTCGCGCAGCACGCGGGCATGGGGCAACGGCGGTCCGCCGCTGCCGTGCACATCGCCGGCGGCGCGGGCCGAGGCGCTGGCACCGTGTTCCTGATCGGCTTCGTCTTGTTCCATTCCGGCGTAGGCCCACGTCGACGGGTCGTAGTGCCCGGTCTCGGGATCGAAGCCGGAGAACAGACCGCCCAAATCCTCGGCGTCCTTATAGTTTTCGTTGATCAGCGTGGCCGCGTTGGTGTAGGCGATCACGTAGTCGCGGAACCACAGGTCGCGGGTGATCACGTAATTGATCAGCGCACCCAGCAGCACCACGTCGGAGCCGGCCCGGATCGGGATGTGCTTGTCACACACCGCCGATGTGCGGGTGAAGCGCGGGTCGACGTGAATCACCTTGGCGCCGCGCGCTTTTGCTTCCTCGACCCATTGGAAGCCGACCGGATGGCATTCGGCCATGTTGGAGCCCTGGATCACGATGCAGTCCGCGTTGGCCATGTCTTGCAGTGATTGGGTGGCGCCGCCGCGCCCGAAGGAGGTCCCCAGACCGGGAACCGTGGCGGAGTGTCAAATGCGAGCTTGGTTCTCGATCTGGATGGCGCCCGCGGCGGTGAAGAGTTTCTTGATGAGGTAGTTCTCTTCGTTGTCCAGCGTCGCGCCGCCCAGCGCGGCGATCTTCATGGTGCGCCGCAGCGGGTGGCCCTTCTCGTCGATGTCCTGCCAGGCGTGGCGGCGGGCCTCCACGAAGCGGTCGGCCACCATGTCGATCGCGGTGTCGAGGTCCAGCGACTGCCATTCGGTCGCGCGGGGGGCACGGTAGAGCATCTTGATCTGTCGGCCCGGCGAATTGACCAGCTGCTCGCTGGCCGATCCCTTGGGGCACAGCCGGCCCCGGGAGATCGGGGAGTCCGGGTCACCCTCGATCTGCACGACCCGCTCGTCTTTGACGTACACCCGCTGCCCGCAGCCGACCGCGCAGTACGGGCAGATGCTTTGCACGACGCGATCGGCCGTCGCGGTGCGCGGGCTAATGGCGCGGGTCTGCTTGGAGGTCACCGCCGGCCCGCGGCCGAACAGGTCCCCGGAGCGCAGCTGACGCACCACGGGCCATTCGAGGAAGAGCTTGGGCAGGAAATTGTTCGGGGCCATGCCCGAAAGGTTAGTGCGCTTGGAGCCCGCACGCGACGGACGATCACGTCAGCGACGCGGCGTAGATCTCCTCGATGTTAGACGCGAGCTTCTCGTCGAATTGCGCGTCGGTTTGCTGGGCGGTCAACCCCTCGGTCAGCGCCCGGGAGAAGCTCGCGATGAGCCCGGGATTGCGGGCCAGGATCTCGCAGCTTTCCGCCAGGCTGTAGCCGCCGGACAGGGCGACCACCCGCAGCACCCGGGGATGATCGATCAGCGGCGCGTACAGATTGTCTTCGTCGGGCAACGTCAGCTTGAGCATGACCTGCCGGTCACCGGGCAGCTCGTCGAGCTTGGTGCGCAGCGCGGCCACCAGCAGGCTGTCCGCTTTCGGCTTGTCGGGGCTTTTGATGCTGACCTCGGGCTCGATGATCGGCATTAGCCCGGCCGCCGCGATGGTGTCGGCGTACTCGAATTGCTGGTCGACGATCGCCTCGATGCCCTGCTCGTTGGGTTCGGCGATGAACGAGCGCATCTTGGTGCCGAAAATGCCCTTGTCAACGGCCCGCTCCAGCAGGGAGTCCAGCTTCGTCATGGGTTTCATCAGCTGCACGCCGTTCTCGAGGTTACTGAGCCCCTGGTCGACCTTCACGAACGGCACGATGTGCTTCTGCTTCCACAGGAAGGCGGCAGACTCCTCGCCGTCGATGGTGCGGTCCATGGTCTGCTCAAACAAGATGGTCGCGATGACCTTGTCGCCGGTGAACCCCGGGCTCGAGATCAGCCGTGCCCGCATCTGGTGGATGAGGTCGAACATCTGCTCGTCGCCGCTGTATTCGCCTTCCTCAATCCCATACAGCTTCAGTGCTTTTGGAGTGCTGCCGCCGCTTTGGTCCAGCGCGGCGATGAAGCCGCGACCCGACGCCATCACGCCGCGTTGCTCGTCGTTCACTGTGGTCCTTCCGTCGTTGGCGACCTCGAGGTTCTAGCGCAAGGTCTAGCATCGCGCATCGCGACCCTATCCGGCTACCACCTACCGAATGGTTGAAACCCGCCAAATTAGCCGCTGGATGCCGCGCGGCAGGACCGCGATGCGCGTGGTCAAGGCCACGGCTTCTCGACACCGAATCCTCCGGCCCCTAGAACAGGGTTCGCCAAGCTAGCCGCGCCGGCCGACCATCCGGCGTTCGAGCGCACCGAGCGCCGAGTCGCTGAGCTTACCGAGTCCGGCCAGCAAGACGATCGCCACCAGCATCACATCGGTGCGGCCGGTGTTCTGACTGTCGATGAGCAGAAACCCGAGCCCCTTCGATGAGGCGATCAACTCCGCGGCAACCAGAAAGAGCCACGCGTTGGCCAGACCCAATCTGAGCCCGTTGACCAACTCCGGTGCCGCGGCGGGCAGCATTACCGTCGTCAACAACGAGGCACCCCGCCGGCCATAGGCACGGCCCACCTCCAACAGTTGCGCGTCGACATGCGCAAGCGCCGAGGCCGTCGTCGTATAGACGGGGAAGAACGCGCCGATGGCAACCAGCAACACCTTCGGCGTCTCGTCGATCCCAAACCACAACAGCAGCAACGGAACCCAGGCCAGCGAGGGCACGGTGCGGAGCGTGGCCACCGTCGGCGCGAGCAGGCGGCGCGCGGTCAGCGAAAGGCCGACCAGCGAACCCAATCCCAGCGCGACGGCCGCGCCGGCCAGGTAGCCGAGCAGCACGCGCGTGAGGCTGGCCCGCAGATGGGTCCACAGGTCGCCGCGCGAAAGCAACTCACCCAGCGCGGCCATCACGTCGCCGGGTGGCGGCAGTTGGCTGGCCGAGAACAACCCCCTTGCGGTGACGACCTGCCAGATCGCCAGCAGCACAACAGGGACGATCAGCCCCGCCAACGGCGCGACGCGGAACCTCAATGGGTTTGCTGGGCGTACTTCGGTTCGATGAGAGTGCTCAACGCGCTCCGGCCGGCCTCGTCCGATTTGATATCGGCGTCGGCCACCGCGATCGGGAGGATGTTGGTCAGCACCACGCGCTGCGGATCGCCCGGGGCGGGGTCGATGTTCAACGCCGTGCGCTGCAGTTCCTCTTGGGCCACGCTCGGCGACACCTTCGCCTGCGAGGCCAGCAATGCCGCCAGCTCGTCCGGGTGTGCCTTCGCCCATGCCCGGGCCTCCTCATAGCTGTTGACCACCGCCTGAACGGCGGCCGGATTCGCCGAGACGAAATCCTCGCGGGCGTTCAGGACGCCAAAGGAATTGAAATCGGGGTTTCGGTACAGCAACCGCGACCCTTGCTGCTGCACCGTCTGCGCCATGAAGGGGTCCAGCCCGGACCAGGCGTCGACGTCGCCGCGCTCCAGCGCCGTCTTGCCGTCGGCGTGCTGCAGATTGACGATCTCGACGTCGGCGGGTGAAAGGCCAACTGTGGCAAGCGATTGCAAGAGGAAGAAATACGGATCGGTGCCCTTGGTGACCGCGATCTTCTTGCCCTTGAGGTCGGCCACCGTGTTGGCGGTCGAGTTCTTGCCGACCACCAGCGCCGTCCACTCCGGCTTGCTGTACACATCGACGATCTTGATCGGGCTGCCGTTAGCCCGCGCCACCAACGCGGCCGAACCGGCGGTGGAGCCGAAGTCCAACGCCTTGGAGCGCAGGCCCTCGTTGGCCTTGTTGCTGCCCGCCGAGAGTACCCAGGTGACGTTGTAGCCCCTGTTCTCCAACAGGTGCTGGTCGCGCACCACCAGGCTCAGCGGGTTGTAGTAGGCGTAATCGAGGTGGAGGTCCTTGGTTGCGGTCGTGCCGCTGTGCGAACCACAGGCGGATACGATGCTCGCTGCAATCGAAATCGCTGCCAGATAGCGGCCTTTCAGCACGGCTTGGGCTCCTCGGTCACACCGGCCCGGCGCGGTACGCCGAGTTCGTCCAACAATCGGTCACGCAGTGCGGTGACGCGTGGGTCCCCGCGGTCGCGTGGTTTGGGGATCGCGACGTCAAAGGCCGCGGCGATGCCGGCGACACCCGTGCTGTCGGCGCGCAGGACCAGGACTCGGTCGGCGAGGATCACCGCCTCGTCCACGTCGTGTGTCACCAAAACCGTTGTCGTTCCGGCCTCTTGCTGCACCGTGTCGAGCAGGTCTTGCATCCGCAGTCGGGTCAGCGCGTCGAGGGCCGCCAGCGGCTCGTCGAGCAGCAGGACCCTCGGTCGCCGGGCGAGCGCACGTGCGAGTCCCGCGCGTTGCGCCATGCCACCGGACACCTGCCGCGGGTAGTGGCCGGCGAATTCCGACAGCCCGACGACATCCAGCCAATGCCGCACCGTCGCGGCGCCTTTCGGTCGACCGTCGCCCGGCGGAAGTCCGTATTCGACGTTGGCTGACAGCGTTCGCCACGGCAGCAGCCGAGGTTCCTGGAAGACCATGGCGCAGCGCGGGTCGATTCCCCGCACGGCATCATCGTCGATCGCGATCCGTCCATCGGTGGGACGGTCGAGGCCGGCGATGAGCCGCAACAAAGTCGACTTGCCGCTGCCGGAGGAGCCGAGCAGTGCGATCACCTGACCCGGGTCGATCTCGATGTCGACGTCGCGCAGCACGGCACGCGTTCCGAACGTCCGTCCGACGCGGCGAAGCGACACGCGGGCCGGTGCCAGGCTACTGGATGTCATTGCGCCCGAACGAATCCCGCACCGGTGGCCGTGTTGACTCCCGCGTCGCGCAGCACCTCACTCGCGATATCCGGCTGGACCGCGCCGTCGGGCAACGTGGCGGCGGGTATTGCCTTGATGCGGAACAGGAAGTCGGTGGCCGTCTTGATCAGATCGGCGCTTTGCCCGGTGGGCACGAAGGGCAGTTGCAACCGGATGCCGTCGGCGCTGCCGCCCTGGTCGACGGGCCACTTGCGGTACAGCGAGTCGCGGAGGTCCTGGGCTGAATAGCCCTCGGTCTGACTCTGCGCCATCCGCACGATCTCGTCGGCGTTCGCCGGGTCGGCGAGGTAGCGCTGCGCGTCAAGTTCGGCCTTCAGCCAGCTTTTGGCAATGTCCGGATGCTGGTCGACGAACTGTTTGTCCATCACCAGGAACCCGCCGTCGCGCTGGTCGGTCAGGATGTCGCTGGCAACGCGCTTGGCCAGTCCGGCATTGATGAGTTTGGACGGCACGGGCTCCCACACGATGGCGCCGTCAATGGTGTGGTTCTGAAAGCTCGAGTTGATCACCTCGATGCTTTGGTTGAGGTAGGCCGCCGGCTTGACGTTCAGGCTCTGGAACGTGCCTTGCGCGATGCGGTCGGTGCAACTGCCCTGAGGGGTAGCGACGGTTTTGCCGTCAAACCACGCGAGCGCGTCGCGCTGACTGGCGAAGTTCGGCGCGTCGGGCCGTACGAGAAATACGCCGCATTGGTCTTGGGAGAGTCCGAGTGTGGCGACGATTCGCAGATCTCGTGTGCTTCGCTTGCTGACACCAACGATCGACGGCATGTCCCCCGCGTAGCCGATCTGCTGCTTTCCGGCCAGCATCTGGCTCACGATGATCGATCCCTGCAGGCCGACTTGAAAGTCGACCGTCGAGCCACTCGGCAGGTACTTCTTCCAGAATTCCTTGCCCCGCATGACAAGTCCGGACCACGCCTCGGTGTAGTACGGCTGGTAGCCGACCGTGAGGTGTACGGCGCCGCCGTTCGAGACGATGTCTTTTCCGCCGATATTGCCGACCGCCGCGCAGCCGGCAGCGGTCAGTACCGTCGTTAGGGCAACGAGCAGCGCACGTTTGAGTCGCATCAGCATCTTCCTGGTATCTGTTGTCAAATATGTTGGGGCAGAGCGGATTGCAGCAAATCCAGCGCGCGGTGTTTGATTTGTTGCAGCCCGTCGTCGTGCAACAGATCCGCGCGCTGACGAGGACGGGCCCGGTCGATGAAGAACTCTTCGCGCACCCGGGCCGGCCGCTCGGTCATGATCAGCAGGCGGTCGGCGAGCAGCAGCGCCTCGTCGACATCGGTGGTGATGAACAGCACCGTACGTTGTTGCTCCGCAAGCAGTTCCGCGGTGTACTCCTGCATCAATTCACGGGTCATCGCGTCCAAACCGCGAAACGGTTCGTCGAGCACCAGGACGGCGGGCTCGTTGATCAGGGCGCGGGCCAATTCCGCGCGCCGGCGCATGCCGCCGGATAGTTCACTGGGATAACGGTCACTGAACTCGGCAAGCCCCACGCGGGCCAGGATGGCGTCCGCGCGCCGGCGGGCCTCCGGGGCGCGTTCGCCGCGCGCCCGCAGCCCAAACATGACGTTCTCGGCGGTGCTCAGCCACGGCATCAACGCGTTCTCTTGGAACAACAACAATCGTTCGGCCGACGGGCCGGTCACCTGACGGCCGTCGACGGTGATCAAACCACTGGCCGGTCGGTGATATCCCGCCAGCAGGTAGCCGATGGTGGTCTTGCCGCCGCCCGAGGGACCGATCATCGCCACGATCTCACCGGGCGCGAGCCGAAATGAGCAGTCCTCAACCACATTCACGTCCTGACGGCCCCTGCGGAAGTGCAACGAGACGTAATCGAACAGCACCGCTCCGCCCCGGTTGGCCGTCATGACGTCACCCGTCGCCACGGCATCAGTCGGTTTCCCAGCGTCCGCACCAGGCCGCTGGACAGGTAGCCCGCGATGCCGAGGCTGATCATCGCCACGACTACCCGGGGTAAGTTGTTGCCCTCGTAGGCATTCCACACGAGGAAGCCCAGGCCGCCGTCGCCGGACTGCCGGCCGCCGCCGGAGATCAGTTCCGCGGCCACCACAACCTCCCAGGTGATTCCCATGCCGACCGCGGCCCCCGTCACCAGCGACGGCAGCAGCGCGGGAAACACGACGCGCCGGAAGATAAATGACCGGCTCGCGCCCATCGACTGCGCCGCAAGGATGTGGCGGCGGTCGATCTCCTCGGCGCCGCCGACGGTGTTCAGCACGACGGGAAACAGCGCCCCGAGAAACGTGACGAACGTGATGGACAGTTCCTGGGTGGGCCAGAAGATGATCGCAATCGGCACCCAGGCCAGGGGCGGGATCGGACGCAAGCACTCGAACACCGGAAACGCCATGCGCTTGAACCACGGACGGGTTGCCATCAGCAGTCCCGCCGTCCCGCCGATGATCAACGCCAGCGCAAAGCCCGCCAACACCCGCTGAAACGACAGCGACCAGCTGTTCCAATACCCGGGGCTGCCAGCAAGTTTCAGGAAGTCGACCGCGATGGCGGACGGCGGCGGCAGTTGAGCCACCAGCGGGACGCGAATGTCGAGCCACCCGCTGAGGCGGGTCGCCAGCTCCCACACCGCGGCGAAGACGACGACACCGATCGCGCCGCGCCGGAAGGCGATGGTCTCGACGTTCCGCACCGAAAGTGCCGTCATCGCACCATCTCCCGCTCGCCCACGTCGAACGCGCGCCGGGCTTCGTCGCGGACCGCGTCCGACACGTCGCCGACGAGGTCGCGGAAACGCGGTGCGGTGATGATCCCACGGTCCCTGGGCCGATCCAGGTCGATGTCGATCGTCGTCTTGACGCGGCCGGGGCGGGTCGTCATCACCGTGACGCGACTGCCCAGATACACGGCTTCCTCGATGTCATGAGTGATGAAAAGCACTGTGACGGCGAACTTGTCGTAGATCGCCAGCAGCGCGTCGTGCATCGCGGAGCGCGAGATCGCGTCCATTCCGCGGAACGGCTCGTCGAGCAGGAGCACCGCCGGTTCCATGACCAGTGCCCGCAGGATCTCGACGCGGCGCTGCACGCCGCTGGACAACTCGCCCGGATAGCTGTGCGCTATGTCGCCGAGCCCGACCTCCTGTAGGCGCGCACGCGCGATGCCCGCGGCGTCGCGCCGGTTGAGCCGTCGCTGCGCGACCAAACCGTAGCCGACGTTGTCGGCGACGGTGAGCCACGGAAACAGCGTGCTGTCCTGAAAGACGACGACCCGGTCGGGCCCGATGCCGGCGGTTGGGCGGCCCGGGCCGCACAGCGGATGCCCGTCCAGATCGATTCGGCCCGAGGTGATGTCGGTGAAGCCGGCGACCGCGCCGAGCAGGGTGCTCTTGCCGCATCCGGACGGCCCGACGATGACGTGCACCTCGCCCGCGCCGATGTCGAGGCTGAAGTCCTGCACGGCCACTACCGGCGCGCCGGCCGTGCGGTATTCCTTGCCGACGGCGTCGAGGACCAGGTTGCCACCGGTCATGCGCCGATGCTCCGGGCGCGGTACGCCATCAACCGGTTGCCGACAAAGCGGATCAGGGCACTGCTGGCGTAGCCGACCAAGCCGAGCGTGATCATCGCGATCACGATCGTCGGGTAGCGGGTCGTCGTGTACGAGGCGTTGATCAAATAGCCGAGCCCGAACTGGCCCGCGATCATCTCACCCGCGACGAGCGAGAACCACGCGACTCCCATCCCGATCTGCAGCCCGGTGAAGATGTAGGGCAGCGAACCCGGAATCACCACGGTGCGCAGCACTGTGGTCGGGCCGGCGCCCAGGCATCGCGCCGCCCGGATGAGGTTTTGATCGATGGAATGCACGCCGAGCAGCGTGTTCAACGTGACCGCATAGAACGCCGCGAGGTAGGTCAGGAAGATGACCGAGCCCTCCCTGGTGTGAAACATCAGCATTGCCAATGGAACCCACGCCAGGATCGGGATGGGGCGGATCAACTCGAAGACCGGAAACGCGTACTGCCGAAATCGCGTTGACCACCCCAGCAGCAGGCCCAGCGGACTGCCGGTGACCAGGGCCGCGGTGAAGGCGATGGCGACCCGGCGGACGCTGGCCCAGATGTGCGCGTAATAGTCCAACGTGAAGATGGACGTGCCGTAGGCCGGGTTGGGGCTGATCCATTCCCGAATGACCTCGGTCGCACCGGGGATGCCACGAAATCGCGGCAGCGCCAGCACATCGACGGTCAGATACCAGCCGGCGACAAACAACCCCAGGCCGAGCACCGCCAGCGGAAGCGAGGGCGACACGCTTCGACGCCGCGCCGGTTTCGGCCTGGTTGCCGCGCGGGCCGGCGCGGCCAGGGGGATCGTCTCGGACGAGATGGCGCTCACGGAGGTTCCTAGGCATAGCGAAGCCCCGTGCTGTCCGGGGCGGAGGCTCCGGTCGCGGGGCTTTCTGGCGAAACTCAGTGATCATTTCGTCGCCGGCCGCGCGGCACAACGGTATAGATCGGCTTGACTAAAACCTCGCTTCAGCGAGGCCGAAGACCTGCACGGCGGCCGATTTTCCTTTCAGAACATGCGATCCCCGGTCGACGAGTTGCGGCGGCGGAGATGCGAGGGCATCGACACACTGCCCGGTGAGAAGGATCGCGTCGTCGGTGGTTTTGGTGAGTTGCTCGACGCGGGCTGCGACGTTGACCGCGTCGCCGATCAGGGTGAACTCCAGCTTCCCGCCGCCGCCAATGGTGCCCGCGATCACCACGCCGGTGTTGATCCCGATCCCGATGCGAAGGTCGGCGCCGAACCGCTCGGCGACAAGGCGGTGAATCAGCACCGCGGCGCGCACGGCGGCGTCGGCGTGATCCGCTAGATCGTTGGGTGCGCCGAAGACCGCGAGCGCGCCGTCGCCGAGGAACTTGTTGACGTGCCCCCCGGCGTCGACGACGGCGGGCACCACGATCTCGAATAGTGCGTTCAGCCGCGCCACCGTGTCCTCGGCGGTGTTGGCCTCGGCGAACGGCGTGAAGTCGCGGATGTCGATGAACATCACCGTCACCTCCCGGCGCTCGCCGGTGAACACATCGTCGCCCTGCTCCAGCAGCCGGGCGGCCAGGGCCGGGTCGACGTAGGTGCCGAACGCGGCCTGAAGTCGTTGCCGCTCAGCCAATCCCGCCTGCATCCGGTTGAACGACGCCGCGAGCGCGCCGAGGTCGTCGTCTTGAACCACCGGCAGGCGCTGGCTGTAATCGCCTGCCGCAACACGTTCGGTTCCTTGCGCAAGGTCTTCAATTGGCTTCAAGGAGGGCGAGAAAGAGGCGAAAACCGTTATCGGCATACCAAATCCCACGGTCAATCCGAGTCCGATCAACACCCAAAGCGCGGGACTCTGATGCGCGGGCGCGAATACCGCCGTGAGCATCGCGCCCGCGATGGCGAATGCAAGCACGACCCCGAGCATGGACAGGTTCGTCCAAGTGGCGAACGTAGGGCGAGACCGCGGCAAGGAGTCCCCAATCGCCTTGCCACCAGCGAGCGCGACCCGCACCGGCCGTAGGGAAGCCTCGACCAAGCTGTGCACTCCGATCGAATGGGAGCCCGATCCGAAAGCGGCGCCTAAGATCGCATACTGGCCAAGCCGTGATAGGTCCGCGCCGACAATTAGACCGACAGTGATCGCCATTACGCCGGCCACGACCGCGACGACCCCTAACGCTCGAGCCGTCTGCTTACGAGACCAGACGTAAGTGGCCTTTAGAACGCTCGCCCGATCGCCCTCACCGGCCGCAGCCCAACGATCGACAAGCCGCCACGCGCCCAGGCCGGGAAGAACCAGCGCGTACACCAGTACCAGCACCGCTCCAACGGTGACACCTGCCGACTCGACGTAGCGACCCGACTTCTCGAAAGCCACGATGATGAACGACAGAGTTAGGTAGACCGGGAACGCTATGGGGAATCCGATCGCGCAGATCACCCATGAGTACCGCGCGCCGTATCGATCCCATGCCCACTGCAAGATGCGGTCCATAGCGCGACACTAAACCGCTGGCCACCCGCGATTCGCCGTCTTCTGCGCTCCCACGAAAAGCTAGCTACGGTTGCTCCTAAACAATTGAAGGGTCCCCGATGAATAGCGACCAGATCGTCGCGCTGGTTACTGGCGCCAACCGTGGCTTGGGCAAGCACTTCGCAACCCAGCTTGTCCAGCGTGGGGCGAAGGTCTACGCCGCGGCACGCCGCCCCGACACAATAGACATCCCCGGCGTCGAGGCCGTCCAGCTCGACATCACCGACCCGACCTCGGTGGGCCGCGCTGCCGATCAGGCCGGCGACGTGACCTTGCTCATCAACAACGCCGGTAGCTCTACTCGCGCCGGACTGCTGTCCGGGTCGCTAGAGGACATCCGGCTCGAGATGGACACGCACTACTTCGGCACACTCAACGCGATCCGCGCGTTCGTTCCGATCATTGAAGGCAATGGCGGAGGTGCAATCCTCAACATGCTCTCGGTGTTGTCCTGGCTGCACCTCCCCGGCTCCGGCGCCTACGGCGCGGCCAAGGCAGCGGCCTGGGCCATGACCGACGCGCTTCGGCAGGAACTGGCCCCTCGCGGCATCCACGTCACTGCCGTGCACGTCGGCTACATGGACACCGACATGGCCGCCTTCGCGCCAGCAGACCAGAAGACCGATCCTGCGGTGGTCGCCGAACTCGCGCTCGACGGCCTATTCGCCGGTTTGCCGGAAGTCCTCGCCGACGAGCAGACGCGCACGGTGAAGGCGCAGTTATCCAGCACGTCCTAACGCCCAATGTGAAGCAACGAGAAGCGGTGTCAGCCCTACAACGCCAGCGCTTGGCGCAGTACCGCGATCGCCTCGGCCTGCTCACGCCGGGAGATCGCCGCGGTTTGGATGAGGGAGGAGCCGTGGAAAGTGCCTGGGAACAAATGCAATTCGACGCTGACACCCGCGGCGAGCATGGCCAGCGCGTAGGCGACGCCCTCGTCACGCAGGGGGTCGAACTGCATCACCGAAACGTAGGCGGGTGGTAGGCCCGCCAGATCGGTCGCGCGGGCCGGCGCGGCGTAGACCGACACGTCGTCGGAGCCGGCGCGGCCCGGCCCGAGGTAGCAGTCCCAGCTGAACACGGCTCGGGGGCGACTCCACAGCGGGGTGTCGGTAAAGGCGGTCATGCTCGGGCTGGTGAGCCGATCGTCGAGCTCCGGCACCGCCAGGAATTGAAAGGCGATGTGCGGCCCACCGCGGTCACGGGCCAGCAGCGCCAGCCCCGCGCACAGACCGCCGCCGGCGCTCATGCCGTGGATCGCGATGCGCCCGGGATCGATGCCCAGCTCACCCGCGTGAGCCGCCATCCAGACCAAGCCGGCGTAGACGTCTTCCAGCGGCGCGGGGAACGGTGCCTCCGGCGCCAGCCGGTAGTCCACCGACACCACGACGACGCCGAGCTCGCGAGCGAGCGTGACGTTGGAGGCGTGCTCGGTGTCGAGGTCACCGGCGATGAACCCGCCGCCATGAACGCTGTAAATCCCGGCGGGCGCCGTCGGGTGCTCGGGCCGGTAGATACGCACCGTCACGTCGGGATCGCCGTCGCGGCCGGGAATGCGGCGCTCCTCGATGTGTAGCCCCGTCGTGTCCGGCACCGGCAGCTGCGCGATCATCTCCGCCAACGCCGTCCGCATTCGCGCCGGGTCGTCACCCTGCCAGGTCGGCAGGAGCGGGACCATCTCGGCGATTTCGGGGTCGAACGCGTAGGTCGTCATGGGACCACATCATGCCCAGCAATCGCGCCACTGACCAGAGCTGACCGCGAGCCGAACCGGGCCGCCATTTTCGACCGCGATTTTCGCAGTGCGGTTGGGCTCGCGAAGCGCTGCCCCGCCCGACCGACGGATATCGAAACCGATTCATGTCACCATGAGGCATGGCTGGAGCCGATCCAGGCGCGTCGAGCACGAACAAGCTCGCCCGCCCCACCAACGCCGACGTGGCCCGGCTGGTGGGTGTATCGACGGCGACGGTCAGTTACGTGCTCAACGAGGTGGCGGGACGAAAGATCTCGCCACGCACTCGCGAGGCCGTCTATCGCGCGGCTGAGCAGCTCGGATACCGGCCCAATCTGGCCGCGCGCAACCTCGCCCGCGGCCGCAGCGGCGTGGTGTTGTATGTGCTGCCGCGGGTGGCGGTCGGTGACATGCCGATGCAGGCGGGCAGCCGGATGACCACGGAATTGGCGCGGGTCGGATTGCTGCAGGTGCAATTCTTCGAGACCGAGGACCACCAGCACGTCATCGACGCGATCAAGAATCTTGACCCCGTCGCGATCACCAGCCTCTTTCCGCTCAGCAGGGATGTTCTCGAGGTGGCACGGGCGGCGTCGATACCGCACATCGAGATCGGGACGCTGCCCGCTCTGGGCGCCCCGCATCTCTCGGTTGGAGAGCTGCGCGTCGCGCACCTGGTCTCGCGGGGTCATCGATGCATCGCGTTCGCCTATGCGGGGGCCGGTCGGTGGCATGCCCTGGGCGATTACTGGCTGCAAGGGGTCGCCGACGCGGCGCAGGCGCGTGATCTTCCGCCGGTGCGCATTGCCGAGGTGACCGGGGACAACGCCGCGCAGGTGGTCACCGACTGGGTGCGCGACGGTGTCACCGCGGTGTGTGCGCAAAGCGACGAGATCGCGTGTGTGGTCTTGAACGGCATCCGCGAGGCGGGGTTGCGCTGCCCGGACGATCTCGCCGTGATGGGCGTCGACGCCACTCCGATCGCAGGAGCGCTGAGCTCTCCCGCACTCACCACGGTGGAGTTCGACCCCGTCGCGGTCGCCGACGTGGCCATCGCCGCTCTGCTCACCGAGTTGGGGTATGCCGCGCCCCCGTCTCCGCAGCCGACGGACATCGGCCGCCTGATCGTGCGGGCCTCGACCTGATCGGACGGGTTAGGCACCTTCGGTGAGGTCGCGGACCCGGGCATAGCGCTCACGCACAGCGGGCCGCGCCGGCCCGGCGTATACGTCCGCGTGCTCCTGGGCCGGGGTCCATTGCGGCGGATGCGGGCCTCCCGCGAGTACCCACGCGGCCTGCCGCGCCGCCCCGAGCGCCACGTATTCCGCCGGGCTGGGCGCCAGCACCGGGACGCCGAAGACCGTCGGCGCGATTTCGCGCAAGGCGCGCGATCGGGCGCCGCCGCCGATGATGAGGACCCGGCGGGCATCCACTCCGAGGGCGGTCAGGTGGTCGATGCCGTCTGCCAGCGCGCAGAGCAGGCCTTCGACGGCCGCGCGCGCCAGGTTGGCGGCCGTCGAATTCGACACCCGCAGGCCGTGCAGAGCCCCTGTGCCGTCGGGCCGGTTGGGCGTGCGCTCGCCTTCCAGGTAGGGCACCAACACCAGGCCTTCGCTACCCACCGGCGCCGCTAACGCCAGCCGGGACAGCTCGGCGTGATCGACGCGCAGCATGCGCGCGGCCGCGTCGAGCACCCTGGCCGCGTTGAGGGTGCACACCAGCGGCAAGTATCGCCCGGTGCCGTCGGCGAATCCGGCGACAAACCCGCGGTCATCGTGGGTCGGCGTGTTCGCGATCGTCGACACCACCCCCGAGGTGCCCACCGAGACGATGACATCGCCTTCCTCCGCGCACAGCCCGAGGGCGGCCGCGGCGTTGTCGCCCAGGCCCGGCCCGAACGCGGTCGAACCACTCGCCGCGATGGCCTGTCCGGGCGCCAGCACCGAGGGCAACAGCGGGCGCCTGCCGCGCAGCGCCAGCTCGAGCAGATCGTGGCGGTAGGCGTTGGCTACCGCGTCGTAATAGCCGGTGCCGCTGGCGTCGCTGCGGTCAGTGGTGAGTTCGGTGAGGCTCCCGGCGCCGCGTAGTCGCCAGGTCAGCAAGTCGTGGGGCAGACACACCGCTGCCGTGCGGTCGGCGCGGTCGGGTTCGAGGTCGGCCAGCCAGCGCAGCTTGGCCACCGTGATCGCCGCCAGCGGTACCACGCCGACGGCGTCCGCCCAGGCGTGCGGCCCGCCCAGCTCGGCCACCAACGCCGACGCCGCCGCGGCCGAGCGGGTGTCATTCCACAACAGCGCCGGCCGCACCGGATGGCCATCGCGATCGAGGCACACCATGCCGTGCTGCTGGGCCGCGATCGAGACCGCGGCCACGTCGTCGAGCCCACCGGCGTCCGCGATCGCGCTGAGCGCCGCGAGTTCCCAAGCGGCCGGATCGATTTCGGTGCCGTCTGGATGTGCCGCGCGACCCATGCGAACGATCCCGCCCGTGCCGGCATCGCATACCAGCACCTTGCATGACTGCGTCGACGAGTCGATGCCGGCGACCAATGTCACGGCACCCATGATCCCCCACCCTGGATCAACGACCTAAACTGAGCGGCACTGTGCCCGACACCGAACACACCCGCGCTGCACGCCAACGGGTTCTCAGGGTTCTGCTCGGCGCGGCTTTGGGATTGGCAGCTTGCCAAACACACGTACCTGCACCACCGACACCGGCACCGACGACGCCCGCACACAAGTTGCACCCGCTCTCGGTGCGTACGGTCAAAAACTTCGCCCCCGCACCGCCGGGGTCGCATCAGTGCCAGCAGGCCTCCGCCGCGCCGGCGCCGGGCAATCCCCTCGTCGCCTGTGACACCGCCGGCACCGAGTCCTTCACACTTGGGCCCGAGGCGGTGGTGCTGCACCCGACGCACGCCGAAGCACGGCAAAACGCCACCGGATACGGCGTTGTCGTGACGTTGGACCAAGCCTCCCAGGCGGCCTTCGCCAGTTACACCTCCGCCAACGTGGGTGCCCAAGCCGCGCTCGTCCTCAACGGCCTCGTCATCGGCGCACCCGAAATCCGGTCGCCCGTCAACTCGAATCGGCTCGAAATATCGACGTACGGCGAGACCGCCCAGCAGGCCGACGCCATCGTCAAGTCGTTGCAGTCGTGACCGCCTAGCGCCAAATGTGCTTGACGGCAGCGTCTCTCACGAATTGAGCCCACCGATGCGCTCGAATTCCGTTGGCGCGACTACGGTTTCGCGGGCCCCGCTTCGACGTTCGCGATCTTGGTGAGACCGCTGATGGTGAGGACGCGAATCAGCAGGGGGTGCACGATCAAGTGTAGATCCTCAACGTGTTCGGCATGCTCGAAAAGCGCGTTGATGCCGGCGCTGTCCAGGTATTTAATCGCGCTGAGGTCGACGGTCATTGGCCCGCGGGCGCCCGCGCTGGCGGCTTGGAGTGCGTCAGTGAACGCGTCGATGTTGCTGAGGTCGATCTCCCCCGCCGCGGTCAGCAGGGTCCGTCCGTCGTCACCAACCTCGGCTGTCAAGTTGAGTGGTGTGGCCATCACGTGATCCTCGCGTCCGGGTGAACGGTGTGCCGGGGACGCACGCAAAGTCCACGCAGTTAAATGTCTCGAGATCAATTACCCACCCTGGGAGGATTATGAACACCGCCGACAGCGACGTCGTCGCGATCACGCAGCTGGTGAACCTCTACGGGCTGGCGGTCGACAGCCAGCGCTGGGAGCTGTTCGACCGAATCTTCGCCACGGATGTGGATGCCGACTACGGCGCCAGTTCGCACTGGACCGACCGCGAGGCGTTCAAGAACGATTTCGCCGCGTTCCACGCTCCGTTCGACTCCACCCAGCACACCATGTCCACCCACGTGGTCCACGTCGACGGGGACCGCGCGGTCAGTTTCTGCAACGGTGGGTGGCGCCTGCTGCGCAAAGCCGCCGGCGGCGACCCGCTCTGGGACGGCACCGGCTGGTACGACGACGCGCTGGTGCGCACCCCCGGTGGCTGGCGCATCGTTCGCAGGGTGTGCCGCATCACCTGGTGGACCGGCAATCCACGCGTCAATGACGCGATCCCCGGCGTGAAGTTCGACCTAACCACCTCGGTGCTGCGGCGCGAGGCCGACGCCGGGCGCGTCGGGATTCTTGCGGCCACCGGGTGAGGCCGCACGAGCGTTGCCGCTCAGAGCAATTCGCGTAGCGTCTCGATCAGCTTGATCCGCTCCCCCGGCGTGCCCGCGATGGGTGCCACGTTCAACGTGGTGACCCCCGCCTCGCGAAAGGCCGCCACGCGCTCCTTGACGAACTCGCGGGTACCGATCAGGTTGACGTCGCGGGCGAGTTCGTCGGGCACGACCTTCGCCGCCCCGTCCTTGTCGCCGGCGAGGTAGAGCTCTTGGATGCGGTCCGCCTGCGGGCCGTAGCCGTACTTGGTGGCCAGGGCATGGTAGAAGTTCTTGCCCTTGGCACCCATCCCCCCGATGTAGAGGGCCAGGTGTGGCTTGACGAATTCCCGTAGCGATTCGACGTTTTCGCCGATGGCAAGCACCGGGCCGGCGTACACATCCAGCTCCCCCAGCGCGGGGTCCCGCTTGGCTTGGCCGGCGGCCAGGGCCTTGCCCCACACGTCCTGTGCCTTCTCCGGCAGATAGAAGATCGGTTGCCAACCTTCGGCGATTTCGGCGACCAGCTCGACGTTCTTGGGTCCCAGCGCGGCTATCAGTATCGGAATACGTTCCCGGACAGGCTGATTGATCAGTTTCAGGGATTTGCCCAGCCCGGTGCCCTGGTCGGCGGCCAACGGGATGGTGTAGTGCTTGCCCTGGTAGTCCAGATACTCGCGGCGCCATACCCGACGGCAGATCTCGATCACCTCGCGGGTGCGGCCGATCGGAGCGTCGTAGGGCACGCCGTGGAAGCCCTCGATGACCTGTGGGCCGGAGGCGCCGAGGCCGAGGGTGAACCGCCCGTCGGAGACGTGGTCCAGACCGGCGGCGGTCATCGCGGTCAGGGTGGGCGTGCGGGTATAGAGCTGCAAGATTCCCGAGGCCAGCTGAACTTTCTCGGTGGCCGCGGCGAGGTAGCCCAGCGCGCTCACCGCGTCGAACGAATACGCCTCGGGGACAAAGACAATGTCCAGTCCGGCGCGCTCGAGGTCGGCCACTTCGGCGGCGACCTCTTTGAATCCGCCCGCGTAGTTGATGCCCAGCCCAATGCGCATCTTCGGCGACCCTACGCCGACGGAGCCGAAGTGAACTGGTCGGCCAGCTCGACAGCCTCTTGCTGGATCCGGTCGAACTGGGCAGCCATGGCCTCGGACAATGCCGTCGCGCCGGACAGCGGCCGCACCATCACCATGAAGTCGTCGATCAGACCGTCGTCGTTGAAGTGCAGGAAGTCGCAGCCGGTGATCTTCTTGCCTGCCACGGTCGTTTCGAAGACGAGTGCGTGGTCGCGGCCGTTGGGGTCGGCGATCTCTCGGACGTAGTGAAAGTCCTCGAAGACGCGGAGCACCCCACGCAGGATCGCCGCGGTGATCGGCTTGCCGGGGTAGGGCTTAAACGCCACCGGGCTGGTGAACACCACGTCGTCGGCCAGCATCGCCTGGACGGCCGCCTCGTCGCGTTCCTCGACTGCCTTACGAAAGGGGTGCATGAACGACCTCGCGTTGTTGAGTGAACGTGGTCGACGCTAAAGGGCGCGCCGGCATATGTCCATGTGCGATTAGTCACTTTATTGAATAATCGCATTGTTGTATTATCGGCCGATGTCGCTGCGTGACGCGGTGCTCGCCGCCCTCTTGGAAGCGGAGGCTTCCGGCTACGACCTGGCCAAAAGCTTCGACGCCTCGGTGGCGAACTTCTGGATGGCGACCCCGCAACAGCTCTATCGCGAACTGGACCGGCTCGCCGAGCAGGGCCTCATCCAGTCGCGCGTCGTGGAACAACAACGGCGACCCAACAAGCGGATGTATTCGCTGACCCCGGCCGGTCGCGAAGCGATTCACCGCTTCACCGCCAAGGCGCCCCGGCCCGGCGTGATCCGCGATGAGCTGATGGTCAAAGTCTCGGCGGCCGATGTCGGCGACGCACAGGCCGTGCGGGCGTTCATCGTCGAACGGCTGGACTGGGCGACGGCCAAATTGCAGCGCTACGAACGGTTTCGGGCGCGTCTGCTCGACGGTCGCACCGAGGAGGAGTACCTGGCCGAAACCGACCGCATCGGTCCCTACCTGACCCTGCTGCGAGGAATCGCGTTCGAAGAAGAGAACATTCGTTGGGCAGAACGTGCACTGAAGATCCTGGAGACCCGGCTGCCCGCTGCCACGCTGTAAATTCACGGCATGAAGTTGGCGTTCGCGTTGCCGCACACCATCGAGCTCCCGGCCATCACGGCGCGATGGGAATTCGCTGTGACCGGCCCCCAGCAGGCCGCGATCGCCAGGCGCGCCGAAGAACTCGGCTACGACATGATCGCGATCCCCGAGCACTTTGTGGTCCCGCACTCCCATTTGGAGTTGTCGGGCCCGCACTACCTGCACTCGACGGTCGGGCAGGCATTCGTCGCCGGCGCGACGGAACGCATTCGGGTCAACTCGTCCGTGACCATCTTGCCGCTGCAGCATCCGATCGTGATGGCGAAAGCGCTGGCGACAGCGGACTGGATGAGCGGCGGGCGTCTCACCGTGACGTTCGGAGTGGGTTGGGACGCAGAGGAATTCAAGGCGCTCGGGGTGCCGTTTCGTGAACGGGGCCAGATGGCGGATGAGTATCTTGCCGCGATTGTCGAGCTGTGGACCAGTGACTCGCCAAGCTTCGAGGGTAAGTACGTGTCGTTCGACGACATCGCGTTCGCGCCGAAACCCGTCCAGCGACCGCATCTGCCGATTTGGATCGGCGGCGACGCGGACGTCGTGCTCAAGCGCGCGGCGAAGTACGGCTCAGGGTGGTGGCCGTTTCTGACCAAGCCGGAAGAGCTTCCCGCCAAGGTGGATTCCATCAAGTCACAGCCGGCGTACGACGGGCGTCCGTTCGACGTGATGTACCCGTTGGGCATGGGCAGGGTCGGCGAAGGGCATGTCAGCATCGACGACCCTAAGCAACGCAGTGGAATGAGTGCGCAGGAAATCATCGACCGACTCAACGAATACGCGGGAATGGGTGTGACATATACCAGCGTGCCCACGCCCAAGGTCTCGGGCCTCGACGCCTACCTGGAGTTCGCGCAGTGGGTGATCGAGGAGATCAAGCCTCACCTGCCTGAGTGAGCCCCGAGTTAGTCCCCGGGGGATACCGGGTATAGGCCTGCGACATGGGGTGGGTGCCAGTACACGCGGTCGCGATCTTCTCCGGGTTGTTCGCTGCCCTTTGTGCCGCGGTGGGCATCGTCGTTCGGCAACAAGCCGCCCAGAGTGTTCCAACTGGTCCGGCCGGCCGGGCCGAGTCGGCAGCGTTGCTGACGACGTTGGTTCGCGAACCGTCGTGGTGGGCCGGGATGCTCGCCACCGTCGGGGGCTACGCATTTCAGGTTCTCGCGCTGGCCCACGGCTCGTTGCTGCTGGTCCAGCCTTTGCTGGTGTCGTCGTTGCTGTTTGCTCTGCCGTTGAGCGCGCACGTGCGCCGACAGCGCGTCAGTCGGGCGCAATGGGGCTGGGCCGCGCTGTTGACCGCCGCACTGGCGGTGTTCGTGCTCGTCGGGCAGCCCGGCGAGGGCCACAACCGCCCGCCGATACCGGCATGGACGTTCGCATTCCTGATCACCGTGCCGCCGCTAATCGTTTGTGTCGGCGCCGCGCGCCGCGCCATCGGCCGCAGCCGCGCCATGCTGCTGGCGGCCGCGGTCGCGGTGTTGCTCGGTATGATCGCGGTCTTGACGAAAATCTGTACGCATCGTTTCGCCGTCGGCGGATGGCATGGGCTGCTGGCCATCCCGGCGCCCTACCTGTTGGTCGCACTTGCGGTGGGGGTGACGGTGGTGCAAAACGCCGCGCTCCGCGCCGGAGCACTACAGGCGTCGGTACCAATCATGTTGGTGGGCGAGCCGGTGGTGGCGGTCCTGCTGGGGATAGTGGTGCTCGGTGAACACGTGGCGGTGCGGGGCCCGGGGGCAATTGTTCTGGTGGTGGCAATCTGGGCGATGCTGGCGGCCACTGTTGCACTGGCCCGCAGCCAAGCGAGCGAACGGGCGGATTCCGCGGTGCCGCAACGGTATTGGCACGAGTCCGACGCCCGATTTGCCGGTGTCGGTTCGCAGCGACCGCCGTCGTGACGGCTTCAGAAGGGGCAGCAGCCTTCGAACGACTGGTCGGACTCCTGGACTATCCGATGTTCGTGGTGACGACCAAATCCGCGGGGATCCCGGCAGGGTGCCTGGTCGGCTTCGCAACTCAGACCAGCATCCGGCCCCCGCGATTCCTCATCGGCCTGTCCAAGCGCAACCACACTTACCGAATCGCGCAGGACGCAGACCATCTCGCGGTGCATGTGTTGTCGCATCGGCATCGCGAGTTGGCCCGCCTGTTCGGCAGCGAGACCGGCGACACCATTGACAAGTTCAGCCGCTGCGCCTGGCATGCCGGCCCGAAGGACATGCCGATTCTCGATGACGCCGTCGCCTGGTTCGTCGGCAAAACGTTGGCGCGCATGGACGTTGGCGACCATGTCGGTCACATCTTGGAGCCGATCGCCGGTGACGCACCGGATTCGGTTGGCGAGCTGATCACATTTGCCGATGTCGCCGATCTAGAGCCGGGGCACGAGGCATGACCGTCCGCATGCCAGCGTTTGAGGTGGACGACATCGCCGAACTCGCGGGTTTCTATCGCGACCCTCCCGACGGAGTGCGCGCCAACATGATCTTCAGTGTCGACGGCGCCGCATCGTTGCATGGCCGAGCGGGCCCGCTGTCGGATTCCCTCGACCATCAGTTGTTGTTGGCGCTGCGCGGTTATGCCGATGTCGTCCTCGTCGGGGCCGGGACAGCACGCGCGGAGAATTACGGCCCGGTGCGGTTGACCGACGCTCAGCGCTCCGACCGGTGGGAGCGTTGGGCACTTGACGAACCGCCGCCCATCGCGGTGGTGTCGCAGTCGGGCAAGTTGCCCCCGTCGCTGTTCGCCGAGCCCTCACAACCCCCGATGGTCATCACGAGTTCGGCGGCCGCTGCCGGCCTGCGGTTCGAGGGCAGCGCGGTTCCCGACGTGGTGATCGCCGGCGAGAACGGCGTGGATGTGGCGACAACCATTGCCGCCCTGAGAGCGCGCGGCCTGCGGCGCGTGCTGTGCGAAGGCGGGCCCACGCTGCTCGATGAACTCGTGTTACGCGGTCTCGTCGACGAAATGTGCGTGACGATCGCACCTAAACTCGCCGGAACGGGCCAATCCGCGACATCGGCGGGCCTACCGCAGCTTCCGGCCGCCCAGGAACTTTCGCTGCACCACGTGCTGACCCACCAGGGATATTTGTTCCTGAAATACGGCCGCGCCGGTCACCCGAGCTCGGCGGTGAGGTAGCTGACCGCGCCGCGAAAGGCCCTGATTGCCTCGTGATCTGGCAATGCGAAACCATTGGCCGCATACGCCTGCTCGGTGGTCTGCAGAGTGACCGTCCAGCCGGCAGACGACAAGTGCTCAGCGGCCTGTTGGCGCTCACCGAGCCACACCAACTCGGCGACATCGATGTCCAATCCATGCTTGCGCCACCCGCTGCGCATGGCGCGAAAGCGCTCGTCGGTGAACACGCTCATGTCGGAGATGTTCTCCGTGGCCAACCGGCTGCCCGGCGCGCTGAGTGCGGTGATGTTGTCCAGAAGCCGGTCCTGGGCCTCCGGCGGCAAGTAGGGCAGTAGGCCTTCGGCGATCCAGGCGGTGGGTATCGCGGTATCAAAGTAGTTGTCGCGCAACGCGGTTGGCCAATCATCGCGCAGGTCGACGCCGACGGCGCGCCGCTCGGCGGTCGGTTCGGCACCGAGTTGGGCCAGCGTGGTGCTCTTGAACGCGATGACCTCGGGCTGGTCCACCTCGAACACGACCACACCCGCGGGCCAGGCCAGCCGGTAAGCGCGCGCATCGAGCCCGGCGGCCAAGATGACGGCTTGACGGATACCGGCGGCGGTGGCGTCGAGGAAGAAGTCGTCGAAAAACCTGGTGCGCACCGCGATCTGTTGGCGTCGTTGCTCGGCGGTGGTGGGCAGGTCCTGATTGTCGAGCGGGATTTCGCCGTCCAGCATGCGGGTGAAGAAGGGGTGTCCGACCGCGCGCACCAGCGGCTCGGCGAACCGATCGTCGATCAGCGCATCCGGGCCGCGAGAAGCCAGCGCTCGGGAAGCCGCCACCATCGTCGCCGTCGCTCCCACGCTGGAGGCCAGGTCCCAGCTGTCGCCCTCGCTGCGCGCCGAATTAGGTGATGACAACTCATTCCTCCCAACGATCCCGATCTCACCGGCAAGCCTATCGGCTCTACGCTGAGAGGGTCAGCGCCCGCGGCTCACCCAACTGAAGGGAGACCAGGTGTCTATTGCCCAACGCGAACGCGCCGCACTCGTCGACACCCTGCGCGGCGTCGGGCCGGAAGCGCCCACCCTATGCGAAGGTTGGAAGACCCGCGACCTGGCCGCCCATTTGGTGATCCGGGAGTCCCGGCTTGATACCGCGCCCGGCATCCTCATCCCGTTCTTCGCCAGCCACACGGCCAAGGTGCAGGACGAGGTGGCCCAGACCGAGTGGAACGAGCTGGTCGACAAGATCGCCTCCGGCCCGCCGGTCTACTCACCGTTCAAATTGCTCGACCCGATTGTCAACGTCGCCGAGATGTTCATCCATCACGAGGACATCCGCCGCGCGCAACCGGGGTGGCAGCCGCGCGAGCTCGAGCCGCGGCTAGCCAACATGCTGCGCCGCACCCTGCCCCTGATGGGCCGGATGACGCTGGCGAAGGTCCCCGCCCGGCTGGCCCTACGGACGCCGGAGGGCAAGACGGTGCTGACAGCGGGTAAGGGCCCGGCGGTCACGGTGACCGGCGCACCCGAGGAACTGCTGCTGTTCGCCGTCGGGCGCGAGGCCCGCGTGGAATTCAGCGGCGACGCCGCGACAGTGCAGGCGGTCCGGGACGCACCGAAAGGCCTTTAGCTCTACTTGCCGCCATTACCCATCGGTGGCACGGTGACCGCATCGCCGGGCTGTTGCTGGCCGACCAACTCATCCTGCCCGACCTCGGGAACGTTGCCATCGCCATTCCCGCCGCGACGCGCCAGCTTCCTTTTCGGCGCCTTGCCCTTGTCCGGCTCGGGTGCATTCCCGTTAACCGGCAACCCGACGGCCGCGCTGACCGTCTCGATCGCCTTTTCCGTATACACGCGGTAGCCGAAATTCGGTAAATAGCCATGGATTTCGGGTGTATCGAGATCCCGCATGAACTGAAGTATTTCGCGGCTGAACACTTGGCCCGGCACCAACACCGGGAAGCCGGGCGGATAGGGGGTCACGTAGGTCGCCGACACGATGTCGACCCCGGCGTCGAGTCGTTCGTCGATCTGCTCGCCGGTGAGGTATTCACAATTGGCGTCGTCGTAGGACAGGTAGAAGGCCCGGCGGACATCACCTTCGGGTGTCGGCTCGCTTCCGTTGCGATCCATGAATGCGGGGTGGAAGCCGCTGAAATCGGGCAGCGGCAACGACATTTCGGTGAGCCGGTACACGGCGCGCTCGAAGTGTTCGCGTTCACCGAGGCTCATCTCGGAGATGTCTTGGTCGAGCTCGCGCGCGATGTTGACCAGGACTTCCACCAGGAACGCCACCGAGCTGCGGGTGGTCCCGATGTTGGTCATGAACAGCACGCTGTTGCGCGAAGTCTTGTTGATCTGAATTCCGTAGCGGTCCATCAATTGCTGGCGCTTGAAGGTGTCGCCGTCGTAGCCGGTGGGCCCGATGAACAGGGTGATCCGGGAGGGATCGAGCACGAACTCGTCCTGATCCCAGGCCGCGATCATGTTGCGCAGGCCCGAACGCAGCGGCTGGGCGATGGCCGACGGCCGGAACCGGTCGGGAATCAGGTCGGATGTGCGCAGGCACCTCATGTACTTGCTGAGCAACGGGTGGTTGTCGATGGCGTCGCGCAGCTGCATCGCGTTCTCGATCTGCCGCTGCACCAATTCGACGCCTTCCAGCGCCACCTGCCGGCGGCCCAGATCCAGGGACGCGAGGATCTGGTAGTTGGGCGAGGTCGAGGTGTGGGCCATGTAGGCCTCGTGGAACGGCTCGGCGACCTTCTGGTCGAAGTCCTGGTCGTAGACGTGGATCATCGACCCCTGCCGCAGGGCGGTCAGCGTCTTGTGTGTCGACTGGGTGGCGTACACCCGCACCCGGGCCCGTGCCGGGTCGGGCAGCAGGCGGCGATGCAACAGATCGTCATCGCTGGCTGCGGCCTGGGCGACCAGGGCTTCCTCATAGCGCCGCTTATAACCGGAGTCCTGCAGCCGCTCGCGCAACGCCTGCGCTGACGCCATCGCGGTGCGGGTCCGATAGACGGGGTGGAAACGCGCGAACGCGAACCACGCCTCGTCCCAAAGGAATACCAGGTCGGGCTTGATGGCGAGGCACTCCTCCATGACCCGCTGCACGTCGTAGACGACTCCGTCGAAGGTGCAGTTGGTCAGCGACATCATCTTGACCCGGTCGAGCTTGCCGGCGCGCTTGAGCGCCAACAGCTTTGACTTGATCTCGTGCAGCGGCACCGCGCCGTACATCGAGTAGTCATTGAGCGGGTAGGCCTCGAGGTAGATGACGTTCGCGCCGGCGAGCATCATGCCGTAGTGGTGCGACTGGTGGCAGTTGCGGTCCAACAGCACGATGTCGCCGGGGGCCACCAACGCCTGCGTCACGACCTTGTTGGCCGTCGAGGTTCCGTTGGTGACGAAGTACGTGTGACGTGATCCGTAGGCTTGGGCCGCGAGCTGTTGGGCTTCGCGCAACGGCCCGGTCGGTTCGAGCAGCGAGTCGAGGCCGCCGCACGTCGCCGACGTCTCGGCCATGAACACATCCAGGCCGTAGAAGCCGACCATGTCCTTGATCCAGTGCGAGTTGACGATCGACTTGCCCTGCGAAATCGGCAGCGCGTGAAAGACACCCGTCGGCCGGTGGCTGTACTGCTTGAGCGCGCTGAAGAACGGGGTGCGATAGCGCGCCGCCACCCCCTGCAGGATCGTCAGGTGCAGCTCGAGCATGCCCTCCCGCGCATGAAACACCCGGCGGAAGTACTGGCCCAGCCGCCCGGCGATGTCCTCGACCTCGATTTCGGTCATCAGGTAGAGGTCGAGTTCGGGGCGCAGCTTCGCCAGGGAAACCGCGAGGATCTGCGCGCGGTCTTCGGGTGACTGGTGATCGTTGAGCTCGTCCGACACGTCGCTGTCGACGAACTCCGACAACGCGGACAGGTCCCGCGTCGATTGGTGGGAGAAGCGGCGCCGGATCACCACCGCCTGCAGGTTGACGTTGAGCCGCGCCGCGATCAGTGCCTCGTCGCCGCTGGACACCACCACGAGCTCGAAGACGAACTCGTCATCGGGACGCCGCCATTTGCGCACCTCGTTACGCAGCGCCGCTTCCTGGGCCTCCGACATCTTTTCGACGACGAGTACCTCGAAGTATGGGCGCTCGCCCTGCGTCGGCGGTTGATGCTCGAGCTGGCGGGGATCGGCGGGAAAGATGTCCAGCTCGTCGGCGCCGGCGTTTTCCACGTCGCCGGAGCGGTACGACTCCGTGCTCAGTGCGCGGTTGATCCGCAGCACCGCCTGAGCGAACTTGTCATAGCTGCCGGCCGCGAAAAGTCTTTGCACGCGGGCGAATTGCGGCGAACCGGGGAAGGCCCAATAGGGCTCCAGCGTGCTCAGCCGAGCCAGCAACTCCTGGCAAGTACTGACGCACTTCTCTTTCAACGCTCCCGCGGTGGTCGGGCGGGTCAGCCGGTCGGCGGCTTCCTCTAGTCGGCACCAGGAGTCACTGCGGACCTGCCAGAGACTGTTGTAAGCGCGCAGATGTTCGGTCATCGCAAGCCCTTCCGAGTCGCGGCGGACTCCTCTGCCCCCGGTGCGTCGCCCAAGGTTCGCAGACCCAGTGCGCGCGTCGGTGACCGAAAAGCGAACACTGCGCGTCCGTCGCATGACGGCGTCAACAGGCCCCGGGTAACGGGGCGAGTTCGCCCTTGCGCTCGATGTAGTCGTCTGACTACACTTCGGTTTATGACAAGTGTAGTCAAATGACTACGGCCTGATCACTACAGGAGGACGAGATGAAAACCAAGCTTGCGATCCGAGTTGCCACCGCCGCTGCGCTGGCGTTCGCCGGACTGATGACCGTCGGTGTCGGGGTGAGCAACGCCGCCACCCTGCAGACCGAAGGCAGCTACCCGAACCGCGCTGCCTGCATCGCGGCGGGCCCGGGGGTCAAGGCCACGACGGCCGGGGAATGGACTAACTTCTGGTGCGTCCCGGACCGCGTCGCCGCCGGGTCGTGGCGCCTGGTTCTCAGCTCATAACCACGGAGGGATTACTCCCAGGCGAACACCGGCTGTTCCAGCTCGTCGACGGGGTCGTGGCGGCCCTCCAGGCACAGCCACCGCAACTGCAGCAGCACCGCGCCCGTCGGCGCGTGAATGAGGTCGTTCCCCAACGGAATTTGCACGACGGGACGGGGGCTCTCCGGGATGGTGATGAACCGTGGCGAATCGTCGCGTTGCAATTCGTGCAGTCCCACCCGATAGACCGCCACCACCTCGTCGGGGGCCGGGCGCGGATCGAGCCGTCCGCCGCCCCAGATCACCACCGGTGTGATGACGTATCCCGAGCGTGTCGGGTAGTCGTCGAGCAGGCCCAGCACGGTGTGATCTGGCAGCCGGATGCCGACCTCCTCGTCCAGTTCCCGTAGCGCGGCGTCGATCACGGTCTCGTCCGGGTCCAAGCGCCCCCCGGGCAGCGCCCACTGTGCGGCATGCGAATTGAGGTGGGATGCGCGCCGGCACAGCAGGAACGCCGCACCTCCCGAGACGTCGACCATCCGCCCGTCCAGACCCGATTCCATGGGCCGCCCGGCGATCCAGTCGTCCACCGGCGCGGGATCCACCCTGTCCTCGCCGACCTCGGAGTCCACCAGCAGCACCGCGACCGCGGCGTGCCGCTTGGCCGGGTCCGTCACGACGCGGCGATCGTGACCGGTTAGATGGCCGCGAACCCGCTCGC
Source organism: Mycobacterium conspicuum (assembly GCF_010730195.1). NCBI lineage: Bacteria > Bacillati > Actinomycetota > Actinomycetes > Mycobacteriales > Mycobacteriaceae > Mycobacterium > Mycobacterium conspicuum. The sequence goes on along the minus strand of NZ_AP022613.1, from coordinate 5,864,524 downwards.
GCAGCGCCTCGTCGTAGGGAATGGTCATGCGTGACTGCCCGAGGCGCCAGCCGCGCTCATCCCCAGCAGTTCCGCAAGCTCCGCAGCCGAGTAGGGAGTTGGCCCCGCGCCGCTGCGGACCGCGGCCCGCGCCGCGCGCGCTATCGCGGCGTTGCGTGGCGCGGTGGTCCCGTGTTCGTGGGCGAGCCGAACGATCTCGCCGTTGAAAAAGTCGGTCTCTACGTTGCCAGTATTGCGGCTCAACGACTGCCAGGTCGAATTGCTTTGCCCGGCATCCCATCCCGGTATCGGACGGATGGTCGGGCCGTCTTCGGCCCGCGCCGCCGTGGATGTCTCGAATGAGATGTAGTCAATTCCCGCCTGGCGCAGCACATCCGCGCCTTCCTCGCGCAGCGCCGCGATCACGTCCCTGGTGTCGTCCGCGGTCAGGGCGCCCACGGCGTTGCCAAGGTTGCTCAGCAGCTTGTTGTACTTCCAGGGCACGACGTCGTCGGGCGTGCGCACGTGGATTCCGGCGGCGGTCCACGTCTCGGCGAGCCGAGCCAATAGCTCGGCGTCGGCCGGGCTGCTGATCGAGGCCGGCCAGCGTGCGATGTGGAGCTGACCGACCAGCGGCCAGGACCGCACGATCACCTCGCCGGGCTCGAGGTGTACGGCGGGCAACCACACGCAGACACCAAAGACCCGCGAGAAATAGCGCAGCGCTTTCTCCTCGGCCGCAACGCCATTGAGTGCGGTCATCGCCGGCAGCAACTCGCCCGCCATCCCAACCACACCGTCTCGGTCATGGACCGGCTGATCGACCCACTCCTGCAGCGCGGCGTCGAGTTGCTGGGTCTTGGTCGCGAAGACCAGAACGTCCCGACGGCTCAGGCGCACATCCGCGGGCCGCGACGCCGCGCTGACGGCCGTGTGAAAGGTGCCGTCCGGGGTCCTTAGCGTCATGCCTGCCGATGTCAGAACCTGAGCGTGCTGACCCCGCGCGACCAATATCGCAGGAATGCCAGCCCGCGTCAGCACCCCGCCCACGGTGCCGCCGATGGCGCCGGCACCGATGATGACGTACCGGTAGTCGTGTTCAGTCACGCCATTCATCATGGGCTAACCTGGCCGCGTGAGCACCAAGCAAGTGCCCGGTGGGGTGGTGCACAAGCTGCCCGCGGACCTGCGCACGGCGCTGATGGCGAACTCCACGGCGCTGGCCGCGTGGCAGGACATCACACCCTTGGCGCGCAACGAGTTCATCTGCTGGGTCGAGGATGCCAAACAAGAGGCGACCCGGCAGCGACGGATTCGGCGCACCCAAGAGGAGCTGGAAGAGGGCCTGCGCCGCCCCTGCTGCTGGCCCGGCTGCAAGCACCGCGAGCGCACCGGCAGGTGATTTTCTTTGTCCGACAACGATATTCATCGAAGCTAACGGGCAGCAGGTCGCCTCTTTCCATTCGCCTCCGCAAAGCTCCGCACCGGCCGGAGGGCAGCGGCCCGAAGCCCGGTCTGGCGCCCGCCATACCACCGGTTCATGATGGTCAAATCTGGGCAAGTAGGTTGACGGTATTGGTGCGGTAAGCCGACGTGGTGGAGGTTTTTATGGCTGGGCAGATCCCATTGGTCGACTATCTGGTGCTCGACGACGGCGCACCCCACCTGATCGCGCAGGAATGCACCAGCTGCGGCGCCCGATATTTCGACCGGCGCAACGCGTGCGCCGGCTGCTTCGCGACCGAATTCAAGACCGTGCCGGTGGCGACCGAGGGCACCGTGCGCGCGTTCACCATCGTCACCTTCGCCGCGCCGGGGATCCCCGTCCCGTTCGTCGCGTCCGTGGTCGACTGCGACGGCACCCGGGTGCGCGCCAACCTCGTCAACGTCGAGCCCGATCCCGCACAGATCCGTGACGGCATGAAGGTGCGGCTCGCCACCTACCCGATCGGCACCGATTCCGAGGGCACCGAGGCGATCGGCTTCGGCTTCGAGCCCGCCAACTGACCGACCACACGAAGGAGCAGCGACGATGAGCGCCCGCGACGACATTTGGATTCTCGGGATCCGGATGACCAAATTCGGCAAGCACCCGGACAAGGACACCGTGGACCTGGCGGCCGAGGCCGCGACCGGCGCGCTCTCCGACGCCGGCGTGACCATGGCCGACATCGGCGTCATCGCGGCCGGGAACCTGATGGCGGCCAACGCCGGGATCGGGCAGCAGCTGCAAAAGCAGATCGGCCAGACCGGCATCCCGGTGTACAACGTGGCCAACGCCTGCGCCACCGGGGCGACGGCGCTGCGGACCGCCATCATGGCCGTCAAGGCGGGCGAGGTGAAGTACGGGTTGGCCGTCGGCGTCGAAAAGCTCTCCGGCGCAGGGCTGCTCGGTGCGGGCGGCAGCAAGAAGGCCGACGCCGAGGTCTGGGCGCCGAAGGGCCGCTACGGTGCCGTCGCGGGGATCGACGGCCGCATCGGCACCGAGGCCATGCCCGGGGTGTTCGCCCAGATCGGCACCGAGTACGGCCATAAGTACGGCGGCACGAGCTTCGAGTTGTTCGCCAAGATCAGCGAGAAGAACCACGCCCACTCGACGTTGAATCCGCTGGCGGCCTATCAGAAGAGGTTCACACTCGAGCAGATCATGGGCGACGTCATGATCGCCTATCCGAACACCCGGCCGATGTGCTCGGCCAACTGCGACGGTGCCGCGGCCGCGGTGGTGTGCAACGGCGAGACGCTGAAGTCGCTGTCGCTCGAGCAGCAGCGGCGCGCGGTGAAGGTGTCGGCTTCGGTGCTGACCACCGACCCCTGGGAGGACGGCTGCCAGGTGCTGCCGAACGTCAACACCCTGACGCGCAACGCCGCCGCGACCGCCTACGAGCAGGCCGGCGTCGGGCCGAGCGACCTCGACCTGGTCGAGCTGCACGATTGCTTCGCCACCGCCGAGCTGGTGCACTACGACAACCTGATGCTGTGCGAGGAGGGCGGCGCCGCCGACTTCTTCAACTCGGGTGCGTCCTGGCGCGACGGGTCGACTCCGGTCAACGTGTCCGGCGGGCTGCAGTCCAAGGGCCACCCGATCGCGGCCACCGGCATCGCCAACATCTGGGAGATCTGCCATCACCTTCGCGGCGAGGCGGGCGATCGCCAGATCGAGAACGCGAAGGTGGGGCTGGCCCATGTCATTGGCTTGGGTTCTGCCTGCGGCGTGCACATCCTGGAGAAGTCAGCGGTCTAGCGGGCCTCGATTAGCGCGCGCACAGGGATTTGAGTGTGCGCCTGTGGCGGCCGAGCCCGGCGTGTCGCCCGTCCTAGCAGCACACTCAATGTTGGTGTCCTGCCATGCGTTTCGTTGTGCGCGGCCGGCGCATGCGTAAGGCTAGGTAGTATTCCTGCACCCGCTCGTCGTCGACGGTGAAGCTGCGCGCCCTCGCGACAGCGTCGTGGTCATACTCCAGCCACCGCTCGGTTCGCTGGCGCTCGAAGTCGGTCCACGACGCGACGGTGAACCTCTCGAGGAACGTATCCGGCCGTCCCACACTGTGATACAGCCGCCAGCTGTGGCCGCCCGTCCGCAGCCGCGCCTGCCTGACCGCCCTCATCGCCTCGGTGAAGTCGTCCAAGCTTTCGGCCGGAACGCGGTAGTGGACGGTGACCAGCACCGGTCCGTCCTGGGGGCAAGGCTCGAAAGTGACTGTCGGCGTTGGCCAGGCGGTCGAAACATCGAGGCTCAACGTCCCAGTGCACGGCCGCAGCCCCAGCACCGGGGTGCTGAGCGCGACGACCCCCAGCACCACCGCCGACCCGATCATCGCGACGGGCAACCCCTCCCGGGTCGCAAGGGCCCCCCAAACGTAGGAGCCGATCGCCTGCGATCCCGTGGCGACCAACAGATACGCCGCCAGCCCTCGGGCCCGAACCCAACTCGGCAACGATAGCTGCGCCGCGGCATTCAGCGTCGTCAGCGACATCAGCCAGGCCATCCCGGACAACACCAGGAACGGTATCGCCGCACCGAACGGCAGCCAGACGACCGCCAACGGCGCAAGACCGGACACGGCGGCGGACGCGGCCAACAGCACGTTGTCCGACGCTCTGCGATGAAGCGGTGTGGCGAAGACGACAGCGAGCACGGCGCCGCAACCGATGGCCGCCAACGCCACCCCGTAGCCGGCGGATCCCAGGTGCCACCGGTGGGCGGCGGCCACGGGTAGCAAAGCCAGCAGCGCCGATGCGGGAAACAGGAAAAGCGCTGCGCGCGTGAGGATCCTGCGGAAGATCGGACTGTTGCCAACGAACTGCAGCCCGGAGACGATCGCGTTGCCAAAGCGCTCTCGCTCGAGCGGCGCCGGTTGGACCGGTCGTTTCCATGCCAGCAGGGCAAAGATGATGCCAGCGAACGACACCGCGTTGATCGCGAACACCGCGGCCGGCCCGGCCAACGCCACAACGACGCCGCCGATTGCCGGTCCGATGGCGCGGGCGGCATTGCCCGAGACGCTGCCCAACGCCGAAGCGGCGGGTATCTGCTCGCGCGGCACGGTCTCGGGCTGAATCGCCTGCCAGGCCGGTCCGGTCAGTGCCGAGGCGCAGCCGATGGCGACGGTGAACAGCAACAGTTCGGTCGGACCGACGCGGCCGAGGTAGGTCAGCGCCGCGAGGGCCATCGCCACCACCACGGCATACGTTTGCAGCACGATCAGCAGGCGCCGCCGGTCGAATATGTCGGCAAGCGCGCCGGCGAACAGCCCCAACAACAGCGTCGGGGCGAGGCTTGCCGTCTGGACCAAGGCGATCACGACGTCGCTGCTGTGCTTCTCGACCAGGAACCATTGGGCCGCCACGCTTTGCATCCACGAACCGATGTTGGACGCGAGTTGCGCGATGAACAGGTTGCGGTACACGCGGCTGCGAATCGGCGCCCACACCGACGGTATCTCCGCCTCGGCGCGCTCCTCCTGGTCCAGGGTCACGAGATGAGCATCCCCCGAAACCCGGGCCACCGCGACCGGGGGAAGGTCAGGCCTTAGATGCCCAGGCGCGCAAGCACGCTCGCGTGCGCGCGCCGACCTCGGGCGACGGTTCGAAGGAGATGGCGACGAACTCGTTCACGCCCGCGTCGCGAAGCTCATCGAGGTGCTGCGACACGGTCGACTCGTCGCCGATCAACGCGGCGTCCTCCGGGCCGGAATAGCCCTCCCTGTCGAGCATCGCGCGGTAGGACGGCAGGTGGCCGTACATCGCGAACTGCTGAGCCGCGAGCGAGCGGGCGGCGTCGACGTCGTCGGTCACGCTGACTGGCAGCGCCGCGGCTACCGCGACGGACCCGTCCGGGCGTCCCGCTTCCGCGGCCGCGTCGCGCAGCGTGGGTCCGATGTGCTCGCGCAGGGTCTTCGGGCCGGTCATCCAGGTGATCGTGCCCGCGGTGCGCCGGCCGGCGAGCCGCAGCATCTGCGGCCCGAGCGCGGCGACGTACACCTCGGGGGCCGGCGCATTGGGGATCTGCAGGGCACCCCGGGTGGTGACGAGCTCGCCGGGCGCGTCGGCCTGTTCGCCGGCCAGCAGGGGCAGCAAGCCGTCGAGGTACTCCGACAACCGCTTCACCGACCTGTCCCAGGAGATCCCCCACATTCCCTCGGTCACTGCCCGGTGGGTGACTCCGATGCCCAGCGTGAAGCGGCCCTCGCCAATCATGTTGAGCGTCAACGCCCGTTGCGCAAGCAGCGACGGGTGCTGGTTCTGGATCGGCACCACGCCACTGGCGACCGCGATGTCCGGAACTTCGCGCAGCGCGGCGGCGAGCACGGTGAGCAGATCGGCGTCGAACGGCATCTGGGTGAACCAGAGGCGGGCGAAACCCTGGTCGCGGGCTTCGGCCAATTCACGGATGCAGGATTCGACCGGCGATGCGTTGTTGAGGCCGGTGATCAGGCTGATGCGCATGGGCTGAAGCGTAGGGCACCGCGATCCGCGTCTACTCGTCGCGTTGCCGCGTGCCCGATTTCGCGCTGGCCCGGTCTCTTAGCCGGCGCCCTTGCCGTTGTCGACCCGGTAGACGGCGCCGTGAACGGCCGCGGCGTCGTCGCTGGCGAGAAACGCGATGACGCTGGCGACGTCGTGGGGCTGCATCATGCCGCGCGGTGAGGCCGACCGCAGGATCAGGTCGTAGTTCGGGTTCTCCGGGGCGGTGAACTGCTCGATCTGCGGGGTCAGCATGCCGCCCGGGCACACCGCGTTGACCCGCAGCCGATCCGCCGTGTATTCCACGGCCAGGGCACGGGTCAGGCCGATCAGCCCATGTTTGGCGGAGCAATAGCCGGCCGAATACGCCTGCCCCTCGACACCGGCGATGGAGGCGACGTTGACAATGTTGCCGCCGCGGGCCAGCAGGTGCGACAGCGCGGCCCGGCACAGGTAGAACGGGCCGCTGAGGTTGGTCGCGAGGTCTTCGGCCCAGTCCTCGTCGGTCATCGACTCGGTCCGGCGCATCTGGTGCCGCCCGGCGATGTTGATCAGCGCGTCCAGCCCGCCGAACTTGGCGACGCACTGTTCCACCGCGTCTCGGCAGGCCTGCGCCGAGGCCACATCCACCAAAGCGTATGCGCCGCCGTCGATGTCAGCGAACACCCCGGCGAGCCGGTCCGCGTCTCGTCCGATGCCGAAAACCGTTGCGCCTCGCCGAGATAGCAGCCGCGCCGTTTCGGCTCCCAGCCCCGACGAAGCGCCGGTCACCAATGCAATCTTGCCTTGTAGTGCGCTCACGGTCTGCCTTTCAACTTTAGTCAGTCTGAAAACTAGCGGCTGCTGCGATTGTTAGCGGCCATTGGCTCGATTGACCCGAAATCGACTGTGGTGTAACGGAATAGTGGCGATTGGCTAATGCCCGCGGAATTCGTCCATCGAGTTGTACACGCCGACGCGCCGCAGGTAGGCGTCGCGCAGCCGGACCGGCAGCATAGCCGAGAGCACCTTGTTCATCTTCGACGTCCACGGGATGACCACGAACGGTTTGCCTTTCAGCATCGCCGTCCACGCGTCGTCGACCACGTCCTGCTGCTCGAGCATCGGAGTGAACAGGATGCCCTTGGCGCCGTCGAACATGCCGGTGTTGATATAGGTCGGACACACGGTGGTGACCTTGACCTGCTGATGGCCGGCTTGTTCGAGCTCCAGCCGCACGGAGTCGGAAAAGCCGATCGCGGCCCACTTGGAGGCGGCGTACGCGGCCATGCGGGGGATGGCGTTGAGCCCAGCCGAGGATGCGATGTTGATAACCCGGCACTGCGTGCCCGACGCGATCATCGCCGGCAGGAACTCGCGGGCCACCAGCATCGGGCCAATGGCATTGACTTCCATGGTGAGCATGAAGTCGCGTGGCTGGTTCTCCCAGAAGTAGCCGTTGCCCCGCACGATCCCGGCGTTGTTGAAGAGCACATGAATCGTGCCGACGTCGGCGCGGACCTGCTCGGCGGCCTCGGCTACCCGCGATTGCGAAGTGACGTCGACGGTTTCGTAATGGACGGTGCCACCGGCCGCTTCCAACTCCGCCGCGGTTTCCTTCAGCGCCGCCTCGTTGGCGTCCCAAAGAACCACCGAGGCGGCACCCTCCTGGACGGCCCGGGTCGCGAACAGCTTGCCCAGGCCCATGGCCGCACCGGTGATCAGGACGTTGAGCCCCTTGACTGACTGCATGACGCTACCTTTCCGTTCTACCCGGCCCACACGTCCTCGACGTAGTGGTCAGATTCGATGAGACCGCTCAGCCAGTCGCGGGCCTGACCCTCGCCAGCGCCCGTGCGTGCGCGATAAATGTCGAGGAACGACCCGCGCACCGCCGGCGCCATCCGCGCGCCGTCGCCGCACACGTAGACGTGAGCGTCCTTGGCCGGGTTGCCCAGTAAGTCCCACACGTCGTCGGCGTCCGCGGCGATCCGGTCCTGCACGTAGCGAACCCCGTCCTGCGGCGCGCGCGAGAAGGCTGGGCGCATCTGCACGATACCGATGGCCTCGGCCTGCTCGAACCGGTCCCGGAAGATGTAATCGACCTCCGGATCACGCACGCCGAAGAAGCACAACGCAGGCCGCACTGGTGCGCCTGCCCGCTGTGCGGCCAGCCGATCACCCAGGAAGCCGAGGAACGGCGCGACACCGGTACCGGCACTGACCAGGATCACGTTCTTAGCCGGATCGGCGCCGGCCCGGAAAGCATGGCGGGCCGGGTCAACCCGCGCCCGAATCGATTGTCCGGGTTGGACTGTCGCAAGGTAGTTGGACGCAACACCCTTGAACGAGCCGCGACCGGATCGGGCCGGCGCATCGAGCACACTTACGACCAGTCCTACGGTGCGTGGTGACAGCATCGACGACGATGCGATCGAATAGTGCCGCGGCACCATGGGGTCGAGCAGTTCGAGAAGTTCGGCTCCGGTGAGAACGCAAGCCGGGTATTCGTCGAGGCATTCCAACACGCTGAGCGGGCAGCCAGCCGGGTCCTCGGCCAGTTCAGTGAGCCGCTGGCGCTCCGCGGGGCTGTCGTTGGCGGCCGCAAGCCTACGTAATTGACTGCTGGTCACCGGTTTCCGCAATTCGACGAAGTGCGTCAGCAGTTCTCGCGCGCTGACCTCGCGGTCCAGTGCGATAAGCCGTCGCGAGCTGCGTCGCGGATTGATCGCCAGCCGCAGCCCGGGGTCGATGCCGAGTTGGGCCAAAACCGCGTCGACGACCTCGGGCGGGTTGTCGGCCATCACCGTGAGGTGGTCACCCGTTTGATAGTCGACGCCGTCTGGAAGTTCCACGCGGACATTGGTTTTGGCTTGACCGAGACCGGGGCTGACCAGTTGGGTGGTCTCGACGACGGTCATGGGGACGACCGACGACCGTGCGTCCATCGCCGCCGTCACCGGGCCGACGATCTGGCGCAGCTCGTAGAGCGGTTCGGCCGCGTCGGAAAGCGGCGCGGCGTCGGGATCACCGAAGCGTTCCGCCATCGACGACCACAGCGCACCGGCGAATTCTTCGACCGTGCCGACCATATCCCCCGAGGTGTCCGCCGCTGCCCGCGGAACCAATCGGTGGGCGTTCAGCTCACCGAGGCGCTCGTCGATGCGCTGCGGGATCGCCTGGTAGGTGTCCGCCCAGTTGTGGTCCCCCACGCCGAGAATCGCGACGTTGGGTGTCGGACTCAGCGAGGTATTCGCGTCGAGTAGCCAGCTGAGGAACGCGCGCGCGTCGTCGGTCGGCTGTCCGTTATAAGACGATGCGATGATCACGATGGCCTCGGCTTCGGGGAAACCACCCACTGCGTCGTCGAGGGGCGCCACCGTGGCCGCGCAGCCGAGAGCCGTTGCGTCGTCGGCGAATTGGCGGGCCAGGGCGCGGCACGTGCCGAGGTTGGAGCCGTGCAAGACCGCCAGCCTGGTGCCGGCCTTTATCGCCGTCGGGGACTGGGTGTCGTTGGGGGTGTCGGCGCTGCCGATGTCAGGGGTTTCCGTGCGGCGGTCCTGTGAAGTGCGCCTGACGACATCGAGCCGGAATCCGACCGGTCGGCGACTGGTTGGGGTTTCCCATTGCGGCACATAGTGGTAGGCGTCGATGAGACGGTAGCGATGCACCGCCCGGGCCACTGCCATGGCCGCCTCATGCAACGCGAACTGCCGGCCGATGCAGGATCGCGCCCCGGTTCCAAAAGGTTTGAACAGCGCGGTCGGCCGGCCTGCCGCGCGTTCGGGCGCGAAGCGGTCGGGATCGAAGAGTTCGATATTGTCGCCCCACTGCGGCTGGCGGTGCAGTGCGCCGGTGAGGACCGTGACCGCCTCGCCACGCTTGATCGGATACTGGCCGCCGATCACGGTGTCTTCCAGGGCCATTCGATCGAAATGCAGCACCGGCGGCGACAACCGCAGGGTTTCTTCTATGACCTGCCGCAGGTAGGTGAGTTTGCCGATGTCGTCGTAGCAGGGCAGGTAGTCGTCTTCGATGCCGAAAACGCTGTCCACCTCGGCCTGCACCCGATGTAGCACCGTCGGATCGCTGACGATGTTGTAAAGCGTGTTGGGCATCAACTCCGACGTGGTGAGCTGGCCCGCGATCAGGAAGGTCATGATCTGATTGCGAATGTTGTCGGTGTCCAGCGCCGAATCGCCGTTTGGATCCTGTTCCAGCATCAGCGCCAACAGGTCGTCGAAGTCGCGGTCGCCCGATCGGTGCTCGGCGATGAGTCCGTCAATGAACGCGTACAAAGTCGCGAGTTCCTCGGTGAACACCGGCGTCGGCTCGTCCGAGGCCAGCTCCCCGAGGGCCGTCGTGAAGCTCTGCGGGATCGGAGCCAGGCCCGGACAGTCGAAAGAGTCAAAGCGCGAACCGAAGCCCGCCAGCGCCACGGTGTCCATGGCCAGCTTCTGCAGGTCGTTAGACACGTCGACCGGCCGGACTCCGACGCTGGCGTCCCACCGGTCCATCATTTTGCAGTTGATGTCCAGCATCGCTGCGTGATAGCTGCGCAGACCCGCGTAGCTGAAACCCGGCAACAGGACGTCGTGGGCTTTCTGCCAGTTCGGTTCGCCGTGGTATGCGGTGAACAGGCCGTCGCCGGCCAGCGGCCTGACTCGGGCCAGGGTGGCGGTGAGGTTCTTGGCGAAGCGGGCTTCGTCGCAAAGCTCGCTGACGAGCTCCAGCGAGCACGCGTAGAGCTTCCGGATGCCGCCGTTGAAGTCGGCGTAGAACAGCGGGCCGTGCAATTCGCCGAGTAAGTCCACGGCCAGCGCGCGGGGGCGGCCGATCAAGTGCTCGGGCCCGGGCAAGGGTCCCTCGGCCGAGGGGACCCCGGGAAGATCCGGCGGTGGCGACGCACGGAACTCGCTCATGCGGGCAGCATAGGTTTCGACACGGCAGCTCGTTAGGGATCCGCGGACGTCGTCCTCGGGAGGACGCGCGTTAGTGTGCTTTGGTCGGCCTCAGCTACAAGCCGGCGGAAAAGTTGGGCGAATTCATGACCGCAGAAGCAGAAGCGTCGCCGCTCGAAGCACGGGTCGGCCACTACTACCAGATGGACGGCACCTACCTTGTCGGTCGCGAGAAGGTGCGCGAATACGCGCGTGCGGTGCAGGACTCTCACCCCGCACACTGGGATGTCGCGGCCGCCGCTGATCTGGGCTATTCGGGCCTGGTGGCGCCCCTGACGTTTACGTCGGTCCCGGGCATGACCTGCAATCGCCGCATGTTCGAGTCCGTGGTCGTCGGCTACGACACCTACGTTCAGACCGAAGAGGTCTTCGAGCAGCACCGCCCGATCGTCGACGGCGATGAACTGCATATCGACGTCGAACTGACCTCTGTGCGCAGGACCGCCGGCAGGGATTTCATCACCGTGACCAACACCTTCACCGACGCTGCTGGCGAGCGGGTGCACACCCTGCACACCACAGTCGTCGGCGTCACCGCCGACGACGTCGATCCGGCGATCAAGGCGATCGTGCAGAACGTCACGATGCACGACGCGTACGCGCTGCCGATCGGCGAATCCAAGACCGCCTATGAAAAGACGGTGCGCCCCGAGGGTGAAATCCGGATCGCCGAGGGCGGCACGACGCGCACGCCGGGGACACCATCCTTCGACGACGTGAAGGTCGGCGACGAGCTAGCGGTGCGCCACGCCCGCCTGTCCCGCGGCGACCTGGTGAACTATTCCGGCGTCGCCGGCGACGCCAACCCGATCCACTGGGACGAGGCGATCGCCAAGGCGGCGGGCCTGCCCGACGTGATCGCCCACGGGATGCTCACCATGGGGCTGGGCGCCGGATACGCCTCCGCGTGGTCGGGCGACCCCGGGGCGGTTACCCGCTACGCCGTGCGGCTGTCGCAGCCCGCGATCGTGTCGGCCACCGAGGGCGCCGACATCGAGTTCAGCGGCAAGGTGAAGTCACTGGACCCCGCGACCCGTAGCGGTGTCGTCATTGTGGGCGCGAAGTCCGGCGGCCGAAAGATCTTCGGCCTGGCGACGCTGAACGTCCGCTTCCGCTAACCAGCGTTGGGTAGAGCGGTGCGGACGCCGAGCACCGGTTGCCTGCGCCGGCCATGACTCCACCCGCGATCCCATGGCCAGTGGCGGCGGTCGTCGGTCCACACAAGTTGATACGCGCGAACGTCCGGCCCGCACAGCGCGACGGCGAACTTTAGATGCACGTCGGGGTGTTCGACCTCGACAACCTCCAAAAGGAACTCGCCCTGGTAGTCGATGTGCTCGGCCGGCAACAGCCTCATGCCCTCATCGACAATCTGCTGCGCGACCGCATTGAGCAACTGCGCCGACGGCTGTGGCTGCAATCCCGTGATCAACAACTCAGGCAGACCGCGTTGATGTAGGCCGATCGTGTACGCGAAGGGTCGTCGGTCGTCCTCGACAAACTGGACTGCCCATCCGTAGTCCGCGATGATGTCCCGCAGAACGTCCAGGTAATCCTCGGTGGTGGCGCCGGGGTTGTCGCACTGCCAGCACATGTGCACACCTTTCTGTAGTGGTTACGGACAACCCTGCCCCGACCCACCGACAGATTCGCCGCGTCTCTAGGCAATGCCAGCGGCACGTTCGGGTCCATGAAATTCCTGAGCCAGACCACGTGTTGTGGCATGCATGAAGGACCTGATCCGATGAGCCCGCGGCCGTTGCACTTCAACGCGTTCATCTGGCCCAACGGCTACCACGAATCCGCCTGGCGCGTAGTCGACGACGACGTACGCGACGTTGTCGGCCTCTCGTACTACACCGACATCGCGCGGATCGCCGAACGCGGCTTGATGGACTCCATCTTCCTCGCCGACAACATCGCCATCGCCGAGTACCGGGCCACGCACCTGCCACAGACTCAGTTCGACCCGATCTCGGTCCTCTCGGCGTTGGCCGCCGTCACCGACCACATCGGGTTGATCGGCACCGGCTCCACGACTTACAACAAACCGTGGGAACTCGCTCGCCGCTTCGCGACGCTGGACCACCTCAGCGGCGGCCGCGCCGGGTGGAACATCGTCACCACCGTCACGCCACTGGCCGCCGCCGCGTTCGGTGAACCCAACCATCCCGACCATGCCGACCGTTACGCGCGCGCAAACGAATTCGTCGAGGTTGTGACGCAAGTGTGGGACAGCTGGGACGACGACGCCGTGATCGGTGACCGCGAGCGCGGGGTGTGGGCGGACCGCAGCAAGCTGCACGCACCTCACTTTCACGGACGCTACTACGACGTGGAAGGAGTGCTGCCCTTCCCTCGCTCGCCTCAGGGACACCCGGTGCTGGTCTTGGCGGGACAATCTGACGCGGGCGTCGCGCTCGCGGCGCGATACGCCGAGATGGTCTTCTCCGGGCCGCCCTCGTTGGAGTCGGCGGTCTCCTTCCGCGCTGACCTCCACGCACGGGCGGCCGCATCTGGTCGTGACCCCGAACAGCTACTGGTCCTGCCGGCGTTGATGGTGACCCTGGGCGGCACCGAGGCTGAGGCCCGCGCTCGGGCGCGGCGGCTGGAAGACTTGGCCAGTCCCGAATTCCGTTGGCAGAACGCCCTTTACACGGCGGGTCTCGACCCCGACGCCTACGACCCTGATGCTCCGCTGCCCGCCCATCTCTGGGCTGGGCAATCGCCGTCGACGCGGGCCGATCAACTCTTCGCGGCCGCGCGGGCACAACCGCACGCCTCATTGCGGGAGATCGCCCAGCGGGTGAGCGGAGGCGCGGGACAGACTCACTTCATCGGAACACCCGAGCAACTCGCCGATCACGTCGTCGCGTGGCAAGATGCCGGCGCCATCGACGGATTCACCATCATGGGATCGACACTGCCCTACGAGCTGGCGGCGTTTGTCGATCACGTCGTGCCGATCCTGCAGCGGCGGGGACGATTTCGCACCGAGTACGCCGGGAACACGTTGCGGGATCATCTGCGGCTTGAGCGGCCAGCGCGTCGTTTCCGCCATTCGGCGCGAATCTGACGGGAAGGCGACCCGGTCACACGGATGATGGCGGGCACCGCACCACTACACCTTGAGTGACAACAGGATGGCCCTTTGCCTCGGTCCAATTGCAGATCTCCCGTCGACCCAGGCGGACGATGCCTACCACCTTGTCCCAGTAGATGTCGCTGGTCGCTAAGTCATGCAAAGTCGAGTCGGCCAGGACGACGGCCAGCCGGTGCAGCCTCGGACGTCCTGGTGCGTGAGTCCACATTCGTGGACCGTCGTATCTGGTATTCGTTGCGAGTGCGAAATCCATATCTGACCAGTTTCGTTGTGCCAAAATGGTTTTAACCCGCTCCCATACCTCGATCGGAATTGTATCCGTACCCGGACGACGGATACGCCCAGCGAGCTCTCGCACGACTTCCTGTGCCTTTGCGCCTCGCTTGCCATACACACCCACCTTGTTAAGGAATGCGACCTGATTTCCCGCTCGGTCTATGCTCAGGAACCAGCAATCGCGATAGCCTGGCTTCGTTGTCTTGATAACCTTGCTCTGCACTCCAACCCGAAGGAGCAGGTGCATCACATCGCCTATCAAGCGTCTGCTGGTCGAGGCGTAATACACCCGTCCCTGCGATGTCTTCGCGTCCCAGCGTACCGAGCCATCGGTCGCCCAAAGATGCCTCAGGAATAGTGCAACTTGCTCGTCGGGAAGCGCGAAGACGGGTGCTGGCACGAACTTCTCGTAGCTACGCAGGCCGAAAAGGCCAAGGCCATCCAGCCATTCCGCGATCGGATTGCGCTTCCCATGCGTCAGGTGAAAAGGAGCAGGCAACCGCAACGTCGTCACGCGCGCGGCCTCGTACTCATCGCGTATCGCTGTCACACCGAAATATGCCGCCGCAATCGTCACCGCCACGAGATTGGCCTCATCAATCGATGCATAGCGAATAGGTTGGTTCTTGACGCAGGAGCCGTCGCCGATCATGTGCGCCAACATGATCAGCTCTGGCTCATCCATTCGCTTTGGCTGGGACGGTTCGGACAACCGGCGAACGACGCCAATCCTGTTGCCAACACTCAACTGCCCCACCGGCATCCAGCCATCGACTTTGAGGACGCTCTGTTCCGGAATCAGCTGTAGTTCACGTCCGGATGCCAAACTCAAGCAAACAGCCTCCCGACTGCGGATTGATACACGTCCTGTGATATGCCGCCTCACTAGGCGCATCTTCTCGTCCACCGACCACAGCAGCGGACGCTCGCCAGTGTGCCCCAGCTCATTCAAGGAGATGTGAAATCCATTATCTGCCCTTGCGGCTCGCAGCTGCAGACACCCGCTGCCATCGCTAGGTGCATCCGCTTCACCGGCGGGAGCGAGATCATCGCGCATCGTCATAACGAGAGGCTACCGACACGTACCGACACCTGCCGACGGCGCGAAATCGACTGCCACGATGGCGGTTCACTGGCGCGGCGGTGATTGTGAGTGGAACCGTTCGGTCTCAGCGAGCCATGTTGGTGAATCGCGACAGGTGCAGTTGGTGGGCGACAGTAATCGTCTTGGTCGGACCGTTGCGATGTTTGGCGAGAATGAAATCCGCCTCTCCCGCACGCGGGTCGTCTCGGTCGAACGCGTCCGGCCGGTTCAGCAAGATGACCATGTCGCTATCCTGCTCCAGCGAACCCGACTCGCGAAGGTCCGCCAGCATCGGCTTCTTGTCGGTGCGCTGCTCGGGGCCGCGGTTCAGCTGACTGATCGCGACCACCGGAACCTCCAGCTCCTTAGCCAAAAGCTTGAGGTGCCTTGAGAATTCGGAGACTTCGACCTGCCGCGACTCGTGCTTCTTGCCCGAGGTCATCAGCTGCAGGTAGTCGACCACGACCAGCTTCAGGTCGGCCTTCTGCCGTAGCCGTCGCGCCTTGGCGCGGATCTCCATCATGGTCAGGTTGGGTGAGTCGTCGATATACAGTGGCGCCTCGCTGATTTCGCTCATCCGCCGCGCCAGCCGCGTCCAGTCGTCGTCGTTCATCCGGCCCGACCGCATATCGGCCAGTTTGATTTTCGCCTCGGCCGAGAGCAGCCGCATGACGATTTCGGACTTGCTCATTTCCAGCGAGAAGATGACGCTGGCCAGTCGATGCTTGATCGAACACGACCGCATGAAGTCCAGCCCCAGCGTGGAATTGTGCGTCGGCACCATCCCGCTGCCGGCCAGATACAAATGCGCGGGATTGTCCACCTCGACGCAGCGGACCGGAACGCTGGGCACCCGGCGCACCGCGGCGACGTGCACCACCGGCGCCAGCACGGCGGAGGCGGTCCGCCGCTCGGCATACCGAGCGGCGGACCTTTCCACCACGATTGTGTCCAGGCCGCAACGCAATTGGGCCGACGTCCGGATGCCGGTGCCGGTCGGCCAGCGGTGCTGGGCGTCAGCGACGATGACCGTGCCGTCGGAGAATTCGATCTCATAGCACGGCCGGCCCAACATGACCTCAGTGGCCGCCACCACCCGCGTGGGTCGCCCGTCGGCGTCGAGCAACTCGTCGCCGACCGCGACGTCACCCATCGTGGTCCAGCCCGCCGGTGTGGGCAGCGGCGTCTCCAACGCGAGTGCCTTGCCCACGCCGGGCCGGGCCGCCACGATGATCATCTGCCCCGGATGCAGCCCGTTGGTCACCTCGTCGAGTTCGGTGAAGCCGGTCGGCACACCGCGCGCGATGCCACCGTTGGAGGCGATCGCGTCGATCTCGTCCATCGTCGGCTGCAGCAGATCCTCGAGCGGGACGAAGTCCTCGGACAATCGGCGATCGGCGACGTCGTAGATCTCGGCCTGCGCGCGGTCGACCACCTCGGCCACGTCGGCGCCCTCGGCGCCCGCGTAGCCGTACTGCACTACCCGCGTTCCGGCCTCCACCAGCCGCCGCAGCAAGGCCTTCTCCGCCACGATGCCCGCGTAGTAGCCGGCGTTGGCGGCCGTCGGCACCGTCGAGATCAGGGTGTGCAGGTACGGGGCGCCGCCGATGCGGCGCAGCAATCCACGGCGGTCCAGTTCGGCGGCCACCGTCACCGCATCGGCCGGTTCCCCGCGTCCGTAGAGGTCCAGGATGGCGTCGTAGACATTTTGGTGCACGGGGCGATAGAAGTCGCCGGGCCGCAGCCGCTCCAACACATCGGCGATGGCGTCCTTACTGAGCAGCATGCCGCCCAGCACCGATTGCTCGGCGGCCAGATCCTGCGGTGGCTGACGGCCAAAGTCTTCACTGGGTGGCGAGGCGTCCATGCCCGGATGGCCCAGATCGTCGACGACCGCCACGGACCCTCACCTCCTTCTGACAAGCAGCCGAACATACATTCGATAACAGGCATTCAGAGCGTAGGGCGACGCACCGACAATCCCCGCGTTGACTCGCGTCGGGAAGAACGTAAACGTTGCTGGCGACTCCTCCAATGGGCGGCTGTTCATGAAGCTGTGCATGGTGTGTGCATATCTATCGACAGCCGTGTTGAACGGGGTGTGGAGAACCTGTGGATTAATCCGAAGCATGTCGACATCACTGCTGATGGACGCTTCACCACGCCGGACATTTGGTGTGGAGAATAATCTCCTCGGCGTGTCGGGCCAGGTTACCGCGCCGGGCGTGTTGGCTTTCGGTCAGATTTTCGCTGCGTTACGTGCCGGTAAAGAGGTTTGCGCGCGAGCCGCGTCGAAATCGTTCGCCAGCCCGGCTCCAGCCCGACGGAGCCGCTGCGGCGAACCACCCGGCCCGGCGATTCGCCGGGCTCCCGCCGCCGCGTCGTTGTTTGCCGCGCCGGCCATCCTCACAGCGGATTGCGGCCGGCGATCGCGTTGACCACGCGCACAGCCTGGTCACTCACGCCGTAATCGGTGACGCGGACGTCGATCACCACGTCGTCGACGACGCGCATGGCGTGCGAGGTCCGCCAACCCGCCCCCGAGTCGGGGTCATCGGCGTCGACGACCTGGACCCCGTTGACGACCCGTGGACTTTTCATGGTCCAACGATGGGGCGGTCTGTTCGGCGACGTGATCGTCAAAACCGCGTCGGCGCAGGCTCGCCAGGATTGCACGGTGGCCGCGACAAGTGCCTGTGCAGCCGGAGTGCTGTCGAACGCGACCACGGCCTCGTCGATGCTGCGTGCACCGCTCGGACGGTCGTCGGCCAGCCGCGCCCCCCGCATCTGGCCGTAGTGGCTGCCGTGGTATCCCGCCTCCATCGCGTTGGCGATCTGCGGCATGCATTCGGGGCGCGAATACACGTCGCCCTCCGGCCACCCAGGCAACGAACGGTAGGTGTAATAGACCCGAAGTCCGTTGGTGCCCATGATCGCGTTGATGGCCGATTCATCGGCCAGCATGCCCGCCAGTTGGTCGACGACGACCGGTTTGTCGGCTTGGTTGACGCGGGTCTGGCACGCGCTCACCGGCGCGGCACAGACGACCACAGCCATGAGCACCCCGCCGCGGTGCACCCACGCTGTCGGAATCATGCCGCCCCCAAGCTTTCTCACCGCTGACCCCTGCCTGACAGGTCAACGATACGGGCGGCTCGGTCAAGCCGCCGGGGCTTAGCTCTGCCCGACGACCTCGAGCGAAACCACCACGTCGATCTCGGGGTGCAACCGCACCGACACGGGGTGCGTGCCCACCGACTTGATGTGCGCCTGGGGCAGCCGAACGATGCGCTTGTCGAGGTTCGGCCCGCCGGCCTTCTTGATCGCAGCGACCACGTCACCGGCGGTGACCGAACCGAACAGCTTGCCGGAATCGGCGGCCGTCTTCACCGGCAGCGACACCGGGCCCAGCGCCTCGATCTCGGCCTTGATTTCGTTGGCGTGCTCGAGGTCGCGCACGGTCTTGGTCTCGCGGGCGCGACGGATATCGTCGGCCTGCTTCTGCGCGCCGCGCGAGGCGACGATCGCCAGGCCGCGCGGAAGCAGGAAGTTGCGACCGAACCCGTCCTTGACCTCGACGGTGTCACCGACGGAACCCAGGTGGTCGACGTCAGCCGTCAGAATGAGCTTCATTGTTTTCGTACTTTCCGTTAATTCCGGCGACTATCGCGTCGACGAGGTGAAGGGCAGCAGCGCAACCTCGCGGGCATTCTTCACCGCGAGCGCGATGTCACGTTGGTGCTGGACGCAGTTGCCGGTGACCCGGCGCGCGCGGATTTTGCCCCGCTCACTGATGTAGGTGCGCAGCAGCGTCGTGTCCTTGTAGTCGATCGATTGGCCCTTTTTCGCGCAGAAGACGCATTTGCGCGCCTTGATCGGCTTTTCCGGGGCCGGGCGCCGTTTAGTGGACTTCGCCATGTGTTTCGGTCTTTCTCTTTCTCAGTGCTGTGAAGTGTTTCGAATTGTCGTGATGTCAGAAGGGGGGTTCGTCGTCACCGCCGCCGAACGACCCAGACGCCGGGGCGCTGCCCCACGGGTCGTCGGCCGGTGCGCTGGCCGGCTGGGCCGCTGGCGCCGGACGGGAACCGCCGCCGCCGGAGCCGAACCCGCCGCCGCCGCCGCCGCTGCGGCTGGCCTTGTTGACCTTGGCCGTGGCGTAGCGAAGCGAGGGCCCGATCTCGTCGACCTCGACCTCGACGACGGTGCGCTTCTCGCCCTCGCGCGTCTCGAACGAACGCTGCTTGAGCCGCCCGGTGACGATCACCCGTGCGCCCCGGGTCAGGCTTTCGGCCACATTCTCGGCGGCTTCCCGCCAGATGTTGCAGCGCAGAAACAGCGCCTCGCCGTCTTTCCACTCCCCGGTCTGCCGGTCATAGATCCGCGGTGTCGATGCCACGGTGAAATTCGCGACGGCGGCACCCGACGGAGTGAACCGCAGTTCGGGGTCAGCGGTTAGATTTCCGACAACGGTGATGGTGGTGTCACCAGCCACAATTTCCTCCTGAGTCGCGGGTCCCCGCTGAGCCTACGCAAGGACCCAGACAAGGGGGAGTCACCGCGCTAGTGCTTGTCGGTGCGCATCACTTTGGTGCGCAAGACGGACTCGTTGAGGCTGAGCTGACGGTCCAGCTCGGACACCGTCGTCGGCTCGGCCTGCAGGTCGATGACGACGTAGATGCCTTCGGCGTGCTTGGCAATCTCGTAGGCCAACCTGCGCTTACCCCAAATGTCGATCTTGTCGACCTTTCCGCCGTCCTTGCGGACGACGTTGAGGAACGTCTCCAGCGACGGGGAAACAGTGCGTTCGTCGAGCGTGGGGTCAAGAATGACC
Source organism: Mycobacterium conspicuum (assembly GCF_010730195.1). Taxonomy (NCBI): domain Bacteria; kingdom Bacillati; phylum Actinomycetota; class Actinomycetes; order Mycobacteriales; family Mycobacteriaceae; genus Mycobacterium; species Mycobacterium conspicuum. The sequence goes on along the minus strand of NZ_AP022613.1, from coordinate 5,844,344 downwards.
ATGATTTCGTATGGACGCATGGAAACCTCACCACCTCCTCTGGTCTCAAGCGGCCACGGTCGATCCGTGGCAGGAGGGTCGCCTGCGTCGGCAACCGCCCCAGGTTACCGGACGTGCGGGTGCGCGGCGAAATCCATCGTCATTTGCGACCTAGGCGGTATTCGTCGGCCCTGGCCTTGGTCGCGGCGTCGGCCTTGGCGAGCGAACCCGAGTCGAACGGCGGCTGCGGGTCGTATTCGATGAGCAGCTGAGCGGCCTGCGCGGCCTGTCGATCGACCAACAGCTCAACCAGCCGCAAGGCCATATCGATCCCGCTGGACACCCCCGCGGCGGTGACGATCCGCTGCGGGAGATGCTCGACGACGCGCTCGGGTACGTAGTGCGCTCCCAGCTCGTTGAGCGTGTCGATGGCGCTCCAGTGCGTCGTCGCCGTGAGCCCGTCAAGCAGCCCCGCGGCGGCGAGCAATAGCGAACCGGTGCACACCGAGGTGGTGAACGTGGTCTGCGGATGAACCGACTGCAGCCAGCCGCGGATCACCTCGTCGTGGATCAGTCGACGGGTGCCGATGCCCCCGGGCACCACCACCACATCGGGGGCGCCGACCTCATCGAAGGCGGCGTCGCAGGTGACGCCCAGGAGCCCGTTTTCGGTGCGCACCTCACCGCGCCGGTGTCCGACGAATACCACCTCGATCGACGGGATGCGCTGCAGCACTTCGTAGGGCCCGACGGCGTCGAGCGCGGTGAACCGGTCGAACAGGGGGATGGCGACCTGCATCATGCCTCCACGGTGGCGGGCTCGGGTTCGGCTGCGTCCGACGGGCGCAGCCTACGGGGACGTAGCCAGTCCGGCAGCCAATCGGGCGGCGCGTCGGGAGCACGGTCGAACGGACCACCGCCGGGATCGTCCACCCGGCCGCCCCATCGGACCAGATCCTCGGCGGGCCGATAAATCTGATGAATCACCAACGCGCACAACATGATTACCGCGACATCACGCAGCAACACCGTCGCGGTGAACCACTGTTCGGGCAGGGAGCGGTTCGGATTGCCGTAGAGGAAGTACATCCGCGGCACCCACACCAGCGCGTCCACCGTCATCCATGCCAGCAGGATCCGCCGGTGCGGCAGGGCCAGCACCGCCAGCGGTACCAGCCACAGCGAGAACTGGGGGCTCCATACCTTGTTGGTCAGCAGGAAGGCCGCCACCACCAAGAACGTCAGCTGGGCCACCCGCGGCCGCTGCGGAGCGGTGAGTGCGATGTAGGCAATTGCCGCACAACACAATGCGAACAACACCGCGACCACGGTGTTCAGCACCACCGGCGGCTCCCAGAAACCCAGCTTGGGATCGAAGCCGCGCCAGCCGGTGAACGATTTCACGACGCTGTACAGCGAGTCCATGTCGTCGCCGCGGCGGGTGTTGAGCCGGAAAAACTCCGACCAGCCGCGCGGAAACAGCACCAGCACCGGCAGATTCACGACCACCCAGGTCATCACCGCCGTCAGCGCCGTGCGGGCCACGCCGCCCAGGCAACGGTCGCGACCTGCTGCGCCCGGCTTCGCCGCGCTTGCAATCGCTCCGAGGCGACCGGTGCGGATCCCCAGCACCACCAGCGGGCCCAAGAACAACAGCGGATACAACTTGGCCGCGGCTCCCAGCCCGATCAGGAAGCCGGCCAGCACCGGCTTTCGCCGCGCCCACGCCAGCAGTCCGCTCGTCGCGAATGCCGTTGCCAGCGCGTCGAAGTTGGTGAATATCTGGAAGATCAGCAACGGGGAGGCGGCCACCAGGGCCGCATCCCACACCCGCCGGCCCGATAATCCCGCGGTGGCCCATACGGTGCACAGCCAGGCCAGCGCCAGCCCGAACGCGGCGATGTTGAAGAACATCACCACCTCGGCGATCACCGGAAGCGGAACCAGCTTGCTCAGCGCCGTGTAGGACTTGGCCAGCGCCATCGACACATACTGGTACACCCCGGTCAGCACCGGATACTCCATGTATCGCACCGCGGGCTGGCCGTCGTAGCGGATCTGCTGCACGCCGTTGGCGTCGCTTTCGATCCAACTCGACTTGTACGGAAACTTGCCCTGGCTCAACAACTCCGCGCCGTAGAGCGGCACCGTGTCGGAGTAGCACAGCTCGTAATAGGCGCGCTGATTTTCCCAGTTGGCGACCCGCTGGTCACCCGGCCCGCTGCCGGTGGACTGTAGACACGCCGCCTTCGTCGACCAGCCGAAGGCCAGGAATACCAGTGCGATCACGAACATCGCCCGCACCGGGGTCATCAACCGGGTGCGGCCCACCAACGCGTGTCGACCCACCGGTCCGCCGACAACGTCTGCCAGAGCGGCACCCAAAACGTCTGTGCGGCTGGGGCAGTCGCGGTTGTCGGCGCTGCGCAGATCGGCGGCCAACGGCACCGGTGAGATGGTGGCGCTCTGCTCAGCGTCCGTCACGGCGGCGGCGGGTTGGGCGGCTGGCCGAACGGCGGTGGCGGGCTGGGCGGCTGGCCGAACGGCGGTGCCGGGCCGGGCGGAGGAGCCGGCGCCGGCGGCGCGACGGTGATCGTCGTCGGCGGACCGACCGGGATGGTGATGCCCGGGGCGACCTCGACGGTGGGTTGGATGACGGTCACTGAGGGCGGCGGCGGCTTCGGCGGCGGCGCGGGAACGCCCGCGTAGCCGCCGATCTCGCTCGGCTTGGGGAACGTCTCGTTCGAGGTGCCCTTCAGCGCGCCGTCCATGGTCGCCTTCCAGATGTCGGACGGCAGGCCGGAACCGTAAACGTCTGCGCCCGAGGCGGTTACCAGCGGCTTGTCGTCTCGGACGGTGCCCACCCACACCGCCGTCGACAGTGACGGCGTGTACCCGACCATCCACGCGTCCTTGTTGGCATCGGTGTCACCCAGCTGGGCGGTTCCGGTCTTGGCCGCCGACGGTCGTCCCCCGGCCAGATTGTGCCCATTGGAATAACCGGCGATCGGCTGCATCGCCGCGGTAACGTTGTCGGCGACGCCTTTGTCGATGCGCTGCTCACCGTTGTTGTTCGACGTGCCGGCGTCGAAAAGCACTTGGCCCTCGGCGTTGACGACCTTCTGCACGAAATGCGGGCGGTGATAGATACCGGAGGCGGCCAGGGTGGCGTAGGCCGAGGCCATGTCGAGCACCCGGGTTTGGTACTGCCCCAGCACGACGCCGTTGTTGGGCGGTCCGCCCTTGCCGTCCTCGGAAAGGGTATGCGCGACACCGGGAAAGCTCGTCGCGATGCCGGCCTGATGCGCGGCGTCCGCGACGGCCTGGGGTCCGCCCTTGAGTTTGAGCATCAGCCGGTAATAGGAGGTGTTCAGCGACATCTTGAGCGCTTCCGCGAGATTGCAGGTCCCGCAGCTCTCACCCTCGACATTGGTGATCTTGATGCCGTCGACGGTCAGCGGGGAACTGTCCACCTGGTAGCCCAGTCCGATGCCCTGCTCGAGCGCCGCCACCAAGGCAAACACCTTGAACGACGATCCGGTCTGCAACCCGCCCTGCGCGAAGTCGAACCCGTTGGCGTCCGGGCCGCCGTAGTAGGCGCGTATCGCGCCGTTGTGCGGGTCGATGGAAACGACGGCGGTCCGCATGTCGGGGTCCTGCCCGTCAAGGTATTTAGAGACCGCCTTCTCCGCCGCCCGCTGAGCCTTCGGGTCGATCGTGGTCGTGACCTGGAGACCCTGGGTGTTCAAGGTCTGCTCGTCGATGTTGAACAGCTCCATCAGTTCCCGGGTCACCTGGCGTTCGATCAGCCCGTTGGGCCCGGTGGTCTGGTTCTGCGCGCGGGCCAGGTCCGGCGGGACGGTCGCCGGAAAGGTTTGTGCCGCACGGTCACTCGGGGACAGCGCCTTGGTTTCCACCATGCCGTCGAGCACCCAGTTCCACCGGGCCTCCGCCCCCTTGGGATCGACCGCCGGGTCCAGCGTGGAGGGGCGCCTAATCAGCGCCGCCAGCAGCGCCCCTTCGGAAACCGTGAGTTGCTCGACGGGCTTGTTGAAATACGCCTTGGACGCGGCCGAGATGCCATAGGCGCCGCGGCCGAAATAGATGATGTTCAGATATGCCTGCAGCACATCATCTTTGGACCACTCCCCCGACATCTTGGTGGCGATGACCAGTTCCTTGGCTTTACGCAGCAGGCCGGCCAGCCCGTGCTGCGCCGAACCGACCAGTGCGTTCTTCACGTATTGCTGGGTGATCGTCGACCCGCCCTGCAGGTCTCCGCTGCCAAACAGGTTGTTGTTCACGGCCCGCGCGAAGCCGCGGAAGTCGAAACCCGGGTTCGAATAGAAGTTGCGGTCCTCGGCGGCGATCACGGCCTGGCGCACGTGCACCGGCACCTGGCTAAGGTTGACGTCAACCCGATTACCTTCGGGGGGAACGATTTTGGCGATCTCCGAACCGTCGCTGGCCAGGATGGTCGAGACCTGGTTGGTGCGGATGTCTCCCGGCTTGGGGATGTCGACGATGAAGTAGGCCATGGTGAACGTGACGATCGGCAGCAGCACGATCATCGCGGCGGTGAGATACAGGCCGCGCCGCACCCAGTGCCAATTGATCTGCTCGGACCATTGGGCCTTCACCCTCGGCCCGGGTCTGCCTTGGCCCGGTCCAACCGGGGCCCGCGGCCCTGGGGGCGGCGGTTCTTCCGGTGGGCGACGCGCGGAGTCCGTCCGATCACTAGGCTGCGACAGCAAGGGTTTCGAGGATCTTGAGGCCGGGCGCTCCATCGCGGCCCTCACCTCGTCGATCGGGTCGCGCCGCTGACCCTCGAGCGCCGCCTTGACCTCGTCGATGGGGTCCGCCCGTCCCGGCGATCGGTCGTCGCCGACGGCGGGGATGATCGACGTCATCCGATCGTCGGGCGGAACCTGACGACGCTGACCCGGCCTCGATCGCCTGCTGTCGGCTTCGGCGTCGGGGGCATGCTTGCCTGCGCGCTCAGTCTGTGACTCGCTGGCGTCCCCGGACGACTGGTGGTGGCGCCCTTCGTTATTCACTGGCCGTGCGCGCGCCGTTACGCGCCGTCCGCGTGCCGCGCGTGCCCCGGGGCGGAGGCGCCGAGCGAGCCGCGCCGAGCACATACGACTTGACCAGATGATTCCAACTGCAGGTGCGGCACACCTCCACCACGTGGACCGAGAACTCCTCGAACCGGGTCGCCAACAACACCAATTCTTCGGCCGTGCGAGCCGAACCCGACACGGCCCCCAGGTGGTCGCCGAACACCCAGGACACCAGCGTCAGCTGTTCCTTCCGGCAGATCGGGCACATCACCTGGCTTGATTTCCCGTGGAACTTCGCGGCACGCAGCAGGTACGGATTCGCGTCACACACCTCGGATACGCCGGTGCGTCCCGAATACACCTCCGCCAGCAGGGAGCGACGCCGAAGCGCGTAGTCCACCACCTGTCGCTGCAGTCGCACGCTGACCAGAGTACGTGCCCTGCGGCAGCACCGACACGCAACCAAAATGTCCGCGCACACGCGCCGCGACTTCGATGACGAGCCGGTCTCGGGCCGGCCAGCCCGCACCAGGGCCCGCACCTGGGTTTGTGACTAACAACGCACCAACAACAGGTTGTGTTGTCGTAAATATATCGACCCGATACTATGAAGCGACGCATTGGTGCGTTGCAGTCCGTCGTAATCAGCCGCGCAAGGGAGGTGACTCGATGCTGGAACTGGCCATCTTGGGCCTGCTCATCGAATCTCCGATGCATGGCTATGAGCTGCGCAAACGTCTGACGGGCTTGCTCGGGGCCTTCCGGGCATTTTCCTACGGCTCCCTGTACCCGGCCCTGCGCCGGATGCAAACCGACGGCCTGATCGCCGAGAATGCGGCCCCGGCCGGCACCCCGGTCCGTCGGGCACGGCGGGTGTACGAACTGACCGAGGCGGGTCGCCAGCGCTTCGCTGAATTGGTCGCCGACACCGGACCCCACAACTACACCGATGACGGCTTCGGCGTACACCTGGCGTTCTTCAACCGCACTCCAGCCGAGGCGCGGATGCGGATCCTGGAGGGCCGTCGCCGCCAGGTCGAGGAACGCCGCGAAGGGCTGCGCGACGCCGTGATGCGGGCCAGCAGCTCATTCGACCGTTACACCCGCCAACTGCATCAGCTCGGGCTCGAGTCCAGCGAGCGCGAGGTCAAGTGGCTCAACGAGCTGATCGCAGCGGAGCGGGCAGCAGAACAAACGTGAACCCCCACACAAGCAGCCGAGAACACCAACGAGAAGAAGGCATGAGGTTAGGAGAACGCCCTATGAGTGAGTACACCGCGTCAGAGGCGTCGGCCGAGGTTCGAGTCGCCATTGTCGGCGTTGGAAACTGCGCGTCCTCGCTGGTTCAGGGCGTTGAGTACTACCACAACGCCGACGAGACATCGACCGTCCCCGGGCTGATGCATGTGAAGTTCGGCCGGTATCACGTCCGCGACGTGAAGTTCGTGGCCGCCTTCGACGTGGACGCCAAGAAGGTCGGCTTCGACCTTTCGGAGGCGATCTTCGCGTCGGAGAACAACACCATCAAGATCGCCGACGTGCCGCCCACCAATGTCACGGTGCAGCGCGGCCCGACGCTCGACGGCATCGGCAAGTACTACGCCGACACCATCGAGCTGTCCGACGCCGAGCCGGTCGACGTGGTGCAGGTGCTCAAGGAGAACAAGGTCGACGTCTTGGTGTCCTACCTGCCGGTGGGCTCCGAAGAGGCCGACAAGTTCTACGCCCAGTGCGCCATCGACGCCGGCGTGGCGTTCGTCAACGCGCTGCCGGTGTTCATCGCCTCGGACCCGGTGTGGGCCAAGAAGTTCACCGACGCGGGCGTGCCGATCGTCGGCGACGACATCAAGAGCCAGGTCGGCGCGACGATCACGCACCGTGTGATGGCCAAGCTGTTCGAGGACCGCGGGGTGCAGTTGGACCGCACCATGCAGCTCAACGTCGGCGGCAACATGGACTTCCTCAACATGCTCGAGCGGGAGCGGCTGGAGTCCAAGAAGATTTCCAAGACTCAGGCCGTGACCTCTAACCTGCAGCGCGAGTTCAAGACCAAGGACGTGCACATCGGCCCGTCCGACCACGTCGGCTGGCTCGACGACCGCAAGTGGGCCTACGTGCGGCTGGAAGGCCGCGCGTTCGGTGACGTGCCGCTGAACCTGGAGTACAAGCTCGAGGTGTGGGACTCGCCGAACTCGGCGGGCGTCATCATCGACGCGGTGCGCGCCGCGAAGATCGCCAAGGACCGCGGCATCGGCGGACCGGTGGTGCCGGCGTCGGCCTACCTGATGAAGAGCCCGCCGCAGCAGCTGCCCGACGACGTCGCGCGCGCTCAGCTCGAAGAGTTCATCGGCGAGGGCTAGTTTCGTTCGGCTCGCGAGCGGAACCGCACTGCGATTTTCGGCTTTGATTTTCGCAGTGCGGTTACGCTCGCGGCTGTGACCGACATTTCCGAGTTCGATCTGCTGTCCGAGAACGCCGAGCAGGCCGGCGTCACGGGCCCGCTGCCCGAAGTAGAGCGGATACACGCGGGGGGCATCAGCGCGTTGCGCTGGGGTCGCACGCCGCGGATCATCTTCCTGCACGGCGGCGGTCAGAACGCGCACACCTGGGATACCGTCATCGTCGGCCTCGGTGAGCCGGCGCTGGCCGTCGACCTCCCCGGCCACGGTCATTCCGACTGGCGCGAGGACGGCGACTACTCGCCGCAGAACAACGCCGCCGCGCTGGCTCCGGTGCTGAGCGAGCTCGCACCGCAGGCCGACCTCGTGGTGGGCATGTCGTTGGGCGGGTTGACCGCGATACGGCTGGCCGCGGTCGCACCGGCCTTGGTGGACGAGCTCGTCCTGGTCGACGTCACCCCCTCCGCGCTGCAGCGGCATGCCGAGCTGACCGCCGAACAGCAGGGCACCGTGGCGCTGATGCACGGCGAGCGGGAGTTCCCCAGCTTCCAAGCGATGCTGGACCTGACGATCGCCGCCGCGCCGCACCGCGAAGTTAAGGCGTTGCGCCGCGGCGTGTTCCACAACTCCCGCCAGCTCGACAACGGCAACTGGACATGGCGCTACGACACCATCCGCAAGGTGCCGGACTTCGACGGCCTGTGGGACGACGTCGACGCCCTCACCGCACCCGTCACCCTGATCCGCGGCGGTACGTCGGGCTTCGTCACCGACGAGGACGCAGCCGAATTAGCTAAGCGCGCAAAGCATTTCCGTGCGGCACATGTGGTGGAGAATTCGGGCCACTCGGTGCAAAGCGACCAGCCGCGCGCGTTGATCGAACTCCTGCGCGGGGTGCTCGGCAAATGACCTCGCTCGTGCGACCCGATCTCCCCATCCGCATCGGGGTGCAGCTGCAGCCGCAGCACGCCCCGCATTACGGCCACATCCGCGACGCCGTTCGCCGCTGCGAGGACATCGGCGTGGACATCGCCTTCACGTGGGATCACTTCTTTCCGCTCTACGGCGATCCCGAGGGCCCACATTTCGAATGCTGGACCGTTCTGGGAGCCTGGGCCGAGCAGACGTCTCGCCTTGAGATCGGCGCGCTGGTGACGTGCAACTCCTACCGCAATCCGGAGCTGCTGGCCGACATGGCCCGCACCGTCGACCACATTTCCGGCGGGCGCCTCATCCTGGGCATCGGATCCGGTTGGAAAGAAAAGGACTACGACGAGTACGGCTACGAGTTCGGCACCGTCGGCAGCCGCCTCGATGACCTGGCGGGCGCGCTGCCCCGGATCAAGTCGCGCCTGGCCAAACTCAACCCGGCACCCACCCGGGAGATCCCGTTGCTGATCGGCGGCAAGGGCCCCCGCAAAACCCTGCGCTTGGTCGCCCAATACGCCGACATCTGGCACGGCTTCACCACCGTCGACACCTACCCCGAGGCGGCCGGCGTGCTGGACGAGCACTGCGCCACCGTCGGCCGGGACCCGGCCACGGTCGAACGCTCCGCCGGGGTGGAGAACAACAGCGGCGTGCGGCGTGGCGAGGGCATCGACGGGTTGATCGCGAACGCCGAGGGCCTCGCCGCCCTGGGCGTCACCCTGCTGACCGTGGGCTGCAACGGCCCGGACTACGACCTCACCGCCGCGGAGGCGCTGTGCCGGTGGCGCGACAAGCGCTAAGTCCGGGTCGGTTCACGTTCGCCTCCGATTCATCCGTCAAACACCTCAACGGCGGCGTCCATTCATGAGAAACTTTGCAGCGCGATGCCGAAGAAATACGGAGTCAAAGAAAAGGACCAGGTTGTCTCGCACATCCTCAACCTGGTCCTGACCGGCAAACTGCGTAGCGGAGACCGCGTCGACCGCAACGAGATCGCGCACGGACTGGGCGTGAGCCGCGTCCCCATTCAAGAAGCTTTGGTCCAACTCGAGCACGACGGCATCGTGTCCACCCGCTACCACCGGGGCGCGTTCGTCGAACGCTTCGACGAAGCCACCGTCCTCGAGCACCATGAACTCGACGGCTTGCTCAACGGGATTGCGTCGGCGCGCGCGGCTGCCAACCCGACACCGCGGATCCTCGGCGAGCTCGATGCGCTGATGCGGGCGCTGCGCAACGCACGGGAACCACGGGCCTTCGTCGACATCGCGTCCGAATATCGATCCACCGTCAACGACGAGTACGCCGGACCGCGCCTGCACGCCACGATCCGTGCCTCGCAAGCTCTCATCCCCCGCATGTTCTGGATGACCCACCAAAACAGCCGGGACGACATGCTGCCGTTCTACGAAGAAGAAAACACCGCGATCCACCGTCGCGACCCGCAAGGCGCGCAGGCAGCTTGCGTCGGCCGCTCGCGCCGAATGGCGGAGATGATGCTGGCCGAGCTGTTTCGGCGCCGAGTGTTCACCCCACCGGAGTCGGCGGAGATCGAAATCCCCGACCCGCTCCGGGTGCCCGCGACCGCCGATGCGGTCCTCGCCGAGCCATCGATCGCGTTGTAGAACAAGCGAGTTTGCCGGCGGCTCGATACCGTATGCGGTGATGAGTTCGTGCGTGGGCCCGCCCGCTTCGCGCCGTCGCCGGCTACTGGCAGTAGCCGCGACCGTATTTATCGTGTTCGGCTCGGCGTCAGCCTCATTGGCTGCACCCGCGTCCGCCGACCGCAACCAATGCGCGCCCGCCGGAGTGAACAGCGCCACCGTGTTGCCGAAAAACCTCACCGAAACCGGCGCCATGGGTCACGACGACGAACACACCACGCCCACGGTCGAACCGCTGAGCTCGGTGCACATCGACACGCTCGGCTTGGGCACGCCGGGGGTGCTGACCGTCGGCACCCTGTCGGACGCGCCGCCGAACATCTGCGTCACCCCCACCGGCCAATTCAGTGGCTTCGACAATCAGCTGTTGCTCGCCATCGCCGGCAAGCTGGGCCTGCAAGTCCGCTTCATCAGCACGGATTTTTCGGCCCTGCTCGCCCAAGTGGCGTCCGGGCGCTTCGACGTCGGCTCGGCGGCGGTCAAGGCCACCGACGCCAGGCGCCGCACGGTGGCGTTCACCAACGGCTACGACTTCGGCTACTACTCGCTGGTGGTCCCGCCCGGCTCGGCGATCACGAAGTTCACCGATCTCCGGGCCGGGCAGCGCATCGGCGTCGTCCAGGGCACCGTCGAGGAGTCCTACGTCGTCGACATTCTGCATCTGCAACCGGTGAAGTATCCCGGCTTCGCCACCGTGTACGCCAGCCTCAAAACGCGTCAGATCGATGCCTGGGTGGCCCCGGGAACGTTGGCGGCCAACGTGATTCGGCCAGGTGACCCGGCGGTGGTGGTGGCGAACACCTTTAGCCTGGGCAACTTCGTCGCCTATGCGGTGGGTCCCGGCAACCAGCCGTTGGTCGACGCCCTGAACTCCGGACTGGATGCCGTGATCGCCGACGGCACCTGGGCACACCTGTATTCCGAATGGGTGCCACGAACCCTGCCGAGTGGCTGGAAACCCGGATCCCTCGCCGCTCCAGCGCCGGCACTGCCCAACTTCGCCGCGATCGCCGCGAGCCACCACCACAAGCCGGTGGGCCCGTCGGCGCCCAAGTCCACGTTCGCGCAGCTGCGCGATTCCTTCTTCGATTGGGACTTGTACAAAGAGGCCATCCCGATGTTGCTCACCGTGGGCCTTCCGAACACCATGATTCTGACCAACAGCGCGCTCGTCATCGGGCTGTTGCTCGGCATGGTCCTCGCAATGGCCGGCAGTTCTCATTCCCGCTGGCTGCGCTGGCCCGCGCGGATCTACACCGATATCTTCCGCGGGCTTCCCGAAGTGGTGATCATCCTCATCATCGGCATGGGAATCGGGCCGCTGGTGGGCGGACTGACGCACAACAATCCCTACCCGCTGGGCATCCTGGCGCTGGGCTGCATGGCTGCCGCGTATATCGGTGAGATTCTGCGAGCCGGCATTCAAAGCGTGGACGCCGGCCAGCTGGAGGCCGCACGTGCCCTCGGGTTCAGCTACTCGTCGGCGATGCGACTGGTGGTGATCCCGCAGGGTATCCGGCGGGTGCTGCCCGCGTTGGTCAATCAGGCGATCTCGTTGTTGAAGGCCTCCGCGCTGGTGTATTTCCTCGGCCTGATCGCCCAGCAGCGCGAGCTGTTCCAGGTTGGCCGCGACCTCAACGCACAGACCGGAAACCTGTCTCCGCTGGTGGCCGCCGGGCTCTTCTATCTGGTGCTGACCATCCCGTTGACACACTTGGTCAACTACATCGATGCGCGGTTGCGGAGCGGCCGCTCGGGCGGCACGCCCGATGACACGGATCTGGTCACGCCGACCTTCCAGGAGATGACATGACGACGGGTCTGACTGGCCGCGCGTCAGTGTCGTTGGCGGCCAAGGACATTCACCAGACCCTCGGTGGCACGCAGGTGCTGCGCGGCGTCGATATCGACATTGCCGCCGGCAGCACCGCCGCCATCGTCGGACCTTCCGGATCGGGGAAGTCCACGCTGCTTCGTACGCTGAACCGCTTGCACGAGCCCGATAGCGGCGACATTCTGCTGGACGGACATTCGGTGCTCGGTGACGATCCCGACGCACTGCGGCAACGCATCGGCATGGTGTTTCAGCATTTCAACCTGTTCCCGCATCTGAGCATCATGAAGAACGTCGCGCTGGCGCCGCGCAAGTTGCTCGGACTGTCGTCGGACGCGGCCCGCGATCTCGCGCTGGCGCAACTCGACCGAGTTGGCCTCAAGCACAAGGCCGGTGCCCGCCCGGGGATGCTGTCGGGGGGCCAACAACAACGGGTGGCGATCGCACGCGCCCTGGCACTGGCGCCGCAAGTGATGCTCTTCGACGAGGCGACCTCAGCGCTGGACCCCGAATTGGTCAAGGGAGTGCTGCAGCTCATCGCCGACCTGGGTCGGGACGGCATGACGATGATCGTTGTCACGCACGAAATGGGCTTCGCCCGCTCGGCGTCAGACACCGTCGTTTTCATGGATCAGGGCAAGGTCCTCGAATCCGGCCCTCCCGAGCAGATCTTCGAGGACGCGCAGACCGAGCGGTTGCAGCGGTTTTTGTCCCAAGTGCTTTGACGATCTAGAACTAGGCGCCGATAGGTCCCTTCCGCACCGCGCGTGTCGGGTTAGACTGCCGACTTATGGCGGACAGCGAACCCACTGGGCGCGAGGTGACCGAGCTTGCCGAGGGCCTGCACCGTGCGCTGTCCAAGCTGTTCTCCATCCTGCGGCGCGGCGACCCCAGCGCGTCGGCTGCGGCCAATGATTTGACGCTGGCGCAGCTTTCCATCCTGGTTACGTTGCTCGATCAGGGCCCCATCCGGATGACGGACCTGGCGGCGCACGAACGGGTGCGGACCCCCACCACCACCGTGGCGATCCGTCGGCTGGAAAAGATCGGTCTGGTGAAACGCTCGCGCGACCCCTCCGACCTGCGGGCCGTGCTGGTCGACATCACCCCGCGCGGGCGGGCGGTGCACGGCGAATCGCTGGCCAACCGGCGCGCGGCGTTGGCCGCTATGCTCAGTCAACTGCCCGAATCGGACCTGAACACGCTGATGAAGGCGCTGGCCCCGCTGGAGCGGCTGGGCTGCTCGGGTGAAGCGCGCTTGAAAGCTCCTGCCACTCAATAAGATTCGCAACGCCAGTAAGCCGGCCAGTAAGCTGGCTGCATGCCAACTGCACTCATCACCGGCGCTGGCGGTGGTATCGGCTCGGCGATCGCCGCGGCGCTGGCCCCGACGCACACCTTGCTGCTGGGCGGCCGGCCGTCTGCCCGGCTCGATGCCGTCGCGGAACGGCTCGGAGCGACCACTTTCCCGCTGGATCTGAGCGACCTGGACACCATCGAGGCCAGCTGTGAAGTCGTCGACGAACTCGCGGTGCTGGTGCACAACGCGGGGGTATCGCTCCCCGGCCGCGTCGGCGATTCGCATGTCGACGAATGGCGCGCCACCTTCGATGTCAATGTCCTTGGAGCGGTGGCGCTTACACTGGCGCTGCTGCCGGCGCTGCGCAGCGGCCGAGGCCACGTGGTGTTCATCAACTCCGGCGCAGGACGCACCGTATCGCCGGGCATGGCTTCGTATTCGGCGAGCAAGTTCGCGTTGCGCGCGTTCGCCGACTCCCTGCGCGACGACGAGCCCGACCTGCGGGTCACCACGGTGTATCCCGGCCGCACCGACACCGCTATGCAGCGTGAACTCATCGCATTCGAGGGCGGCGAGTACGACCCCACCAAGTTCTTGCGGCCCGAAACCGTCGCCGAGGCGGTCGCCCACGCGGTGGCTACCCCACCCGACGGCCACGTGCACGAGGTTGTCATCCGGCCGGGCCGGCGCTAGACGACCAAGTTCACCAACCGGCCGGCGACCACGATCACCTTGCGTGGCTCGGCCCCGGCCAAAAACGCCTGCACCTTCTCGTCGGCCAGGGCGGCGGCTTTCACGGCGTCGTCGTCGGCGTCGGCGGCGACGGTGACCCGCCCCCGCACCTTGCCGTTGACCTGCACCGGGTATTCGACCGTGTCGTCGACGAGATAGGCGGGATCGGCCTCCGGAAACGGACCGTGCGCCAGCGCGGTGGTGTGGCCCAGCCGCAGCCACAGTTCCTCGGCCAGATGCGGCGCCAGCGGCGCCACCATGAGCACCAGCGGCTCGACCGCCGCGCGGGGCGCCGAGTCCCGGTACTTTTTGGTGAGGTGGTTGGTGTACTCGATCAGCTTGGCCGCTGCGGTGTTATTGCGCAGTGCGGCATAGTCTTCGGCGACTCCGGCGATGGTGCGGTGCAACGCGCGCAGGGTGTTGGTGTCCAGGCTGGGTGCATCGACCACGCTGGCTTCGCCGGTCTGCTCGTCGATCGCCAACCGCCATACCCGCTGCAGAAAACGGTGCGCGCCCACGACATCCTTGGTGGCCCACGGACGGGAGGCCTCCAACGGCCCCATCGACATCTCGTACACCCGCAGCGTGTCCGCACCGTAGGCATCGCAGATCTCGTCGGGGGAGATCGAATTCTTCAGGCTCTTACCGATTTTCCCGAATTCCTGAAAGACCTCGATCTCGCCGTCGGGCCCCGGGTAGAAGAACCGGTCGCCGCGCTCGATCACCTCGGCGGCCGGTACATAGGACCCGCGGGCATCGGTGTACGCAAAGGCCTGAATGTAGCCCTGATTGACCAGCCTGCGGAACGGCTCGGCGGAACTGACGTGACCGAGGTCGTATAACACCTTGTGCCAGAACCGCGCGTACAGCAGGTGCAGCACCGCGTGCTCGGCCCCGCCGACGTACAGGTCGACACCGCCGGGATCGTTCGGGCCGTGCTCGGCCGGCCGCGGGCCCATCCAGTACGCCTCGTTTTCCTTGGCACAGAACCGGTCTGAGTTGTGCGGATCGGTGTAACGCAGTTCGTACCACGAGCTGCCGGCCCACTGCGGCATCACGTTGGTGTCGCGGCTGTAGGGCTTCAGGCCGTCGCCCAGATCCAACTCCACGTGCACCCAGTCGGTCGCCTTGGCCAGCGGCGGCGATGGTTCGCTGTCGGCGTCGTCGGGATCGAACAACACCGGCGAATAGTCGGCCACGTCGGGCAGTTCAACGGGCAGTGCGGACCCGGCGAGGGCATGCGGGCGCTCGTCCTCGTCATAGACAATGGGAAACGGTTCGCCCCAATACCGTTGCCGCGCGAAAAGCCAGTCACGCAGCCTGAATTCGATGCGGGCCCGGCCGCGCCCCTCGGCTTCCAGGCGCGCGGTGATGGCTGCCTTGGCCTCCTCGACGTTCATTCCGTCGAGGTAATCGGAGTTCACCAGCGCGCCGTCGCCGGTGTGTGCGGCCTCCGAAATATCGCCGCCGGCAATCACTTCCAGAACCGGCAGGTGAAATTCGTGGGCGAAGTCCCAGTCCCGCTGGTCATGGCCGGGTACCGCCATGATCGCCCCGGTGCCATACCCGGCCAAGACGTAGTCGGCGATGAAGATCGGGACGGGTTTGTCGTTGGCCGGGTTGGTCGCGTAGCTGCCCAGAAAGACGCCGGTCTTTTCCTTGCTTTCCTGCCGTTCCAGGTCTGATTTGGCCGCGATCGCCCGGCGGTAGGCCGCGACGGCCTCGCCCGGCGTGGCGGCGCCGTAGGTCCAGTGCGGGTCGGTGCCGTCCGGCCACGCGGTGGCGACCAACTCGTCGACCAGGTCGTGTTCGGGGGCCAGCACCAGGTAGGTGGCACCGAACAGGGTGTCGGGCCGGGTGGTGAACACGTCGATATCGACCTGCCCGTGCGCAGTGGTGGCCGCAAACAGCGCCGTCGCGCCGGTGGAGCGACCGATCCAGTTGCGTTGCATGGTTTTGACCTGCTCCGGCCAATCCAGCAGGTCGAGGTCGTCGAGCAGCCGGTCGGAATAGGCCGTGATGCGCATCATCCACTGCCGCAACCGTTTCCGGAACACCGGGAAGTTGCCGCGGTCACTGCGGCCGTCGGCGGTGACTTCCTCGTTGGCCAGCACCGTGCCCAGGCCCGGGCACCAGTTCACCATGGAGTCCGCCCGATACACCAACCGATGGCCGTCGATGACGTCGGCCCGCTCGCCCACCGACAGCGTGGCCCAGTCCCGCCCGTCCTCGAGTTGGCGTGCCCCGGAATCGTATTCGGCGATCAGCTCGGCGATCGGGCGGGCCTTGCCGGCCTCGCGGTCAAACCACGCGTTGTAGATCTGCAGGAAGATCCATTGGGTCCACTTGTAGAAATCGGCATCGGTGGTCGAGAAGCTTCGCCGGCTGTCGTGGCCCAGCCCGAGCCGGCCCAGTTGGCGGCGGAAGTTTTCGATGTTGGCTTCGGTCCTGGTGCGCGGATGGGTGCCGGTCTGCACGGCGTACTGCTCGGCCGGCAGCCCGAAGGCGTCGAACCCCAACGCGTGCAGCACATTACGGCCGTTCATCCGGAAGTACCGCGCGTAGACGTCGGTCGCGATGTAGCCCAGCGGGTGCCCGACGTGCAGGCCGTCGCCCGAGGGATAGGGAAACATGTCCTGGACGAACAACTTGTCGGGGGGCACCCCGGCACCATCCGTCGGAGCCAGGTCGCCGACCGGGTTGGGCACGTGGAACGTGCCCAGCCGGGCCCAGTTCTGCTGCCAGCTGCTCTCGATGCGGCTCGCCAGCTCCGCCGTGTAGCGGAAGGGCGGCGCATCGGAGTCCAACTGAACAGGTTCGGTCACGTCACACAGGGTATAAGGGCGACGCGCCGCAGCCGTCGGGCACAGGTTGATCTCGGTTCCGTTGCGCAAGATCAGAGCTTCATCCCAGGTCTATTGCAAGCCTGTCCACCGCGTCTGACCACTAGTTACATTCAGCCTCTAGCGAGCTTCGGGCGCTGACGCCCGACATTTCGGAAGGGTCGACGCAGATGATTGAGATTGCCCGTACATGGCGGGTACTCGGTGGGGGTCTGGTCGCCGGGGTGATCGGTGTCACCGCGTTCGCGGGCGCCACCGCGTCGGCGGATCCGCTGGTTCCCACACCCCCCGCTCCCGCGGTGCCCAGGGTGCAGGCGGCGGCCCCCGTGGCCCCCGTGGCCCCCGCGTCCCCGGTCGCGACCGGCAACAGCGCCGTCGTTCCCCCGACGGCGTCCTACCCGGGCGCCTCGGCCGCTCCCGGTAACGCCGCCGCGGCGGCCCCGCTGCCGCCGACGGTGACCACCCCGGTGACCGGCACGCTGCGCGACTACCTGCAGTCCAAGGGCGTGAAGCTGGTGGCGCAGAAGCCCGACGGGTTCAAGGCTCTGGACATCACCCTGCCGGTCCCGCCGCGCTGGACCCGGGTTCCGGACCCCAACGTGCCCGACGCCTTCGCAGTCATCGCCGACCGGCTCGGCAGCAGCATATATACGTCAAACGCGCAGGTGGTGGTGTACAAGCTGGTCGGTAACTTCGATCCCCGCGAGGCCATCACGCACGGCTTCGTGGACAGCCAGCAACTGGCCGCGTGGCAGACCACCAACGCCTCGCAGGCCGATTTCGGCGGGTTTCCGTCCACGGTCATCGAGGGCACCTACCGCCAGAACGACATGACGCTGAACACCTCGCGGCGCAACGTCATCGCCACGTCGGGGCCAGACAAGTACCTGGTCTCGTTCTCGGTGACCACCGACGCCGCGCAGGCGGTGGCCGATGGCCCCGCGACCGATGCCATCATCAACGGCTTCCGGGTGACCGTGCCGGGCGCGCCGGCGCCGGCTCCGGTCGCCACGCCCACGCCGGCTCCGGTTGCGACGCCGACGCCGGCTCCGGTCGGGTTGCCCGCGCAGGCACCCCCGGCCGCGACGTCGCCGATGGCCGCCCAACAGCCCGCCCAACAACCGCAGCCCAACCCGCTGGCGGCGTTGGTGCCCGGTCTGCCGCCGCTGCCGAATCTGCACCTGAACCTGCTGGGATCGCCTCGCTGATTCGGAATCCGCGGCGATAGCCGGCGGAGCCGGGCACGCCGGTCGCGCACCGGACTCGTATTGTGAGCCCATGTTGATCGCGGGCGTGCTGTGCATGTGTGCGGCGGTGGCGTCGGCCGGGTTCGGCACCTGGTCGCTCGCCCACGGGCCGGCTCCCAGTCCGGCCGACACGACAGCGGTGGCGTTGCGCGCGATGGCGCCGACGCAGTTGGCGGCGGCGATCATGCTGGGCGCCGGCGGACTGGTGGCGCTGGTGGCGTCGGCGCATACCGCGCTGGTGGTGCTGATCGTGTGTGTCCTCGGCGCCCTGGGCACGCTGGCCGCCGGCTCCTGGCAGAGCGCCCGATTCGCGCTGCGCCGGGAAGCGCTCGCCGAGGACTGCACGGGCGACTGCGCCGGCTGCACCCTGTCCTGCCACTGAGCCCGCACCCTGTCGTTTTGAGGCGGCTCCGGGCGCTTCCCGTCGACGGCTTCCTGCTGTTGCTGGCGGCGACGGTGGCTCTTGCCGCCCTTCTGCCCGCCAACGGATCGGCCGGCGAGGCCGTGTCCGGCGCGGCGAAAGCGGCGATCGCCGTGCTGTTCTTCCTCTACGGCGCCCGGTTGTCGCCGCAGCAAGCCTGGCACGGGGTGCGGCAATGGCGACTGCACCTGCTGGTGCTGGCCACCACCTTCGTGATCTTCCCGCTCCTCGGGCTGGCCTGCTGGGCTCTGGTGCCCGCGCTGCTGACCGATGACCTCTATGCCGGGCTACTGTTTTTGTGCCTCGTCCCGTCCACCGTGCAGTCCTCGATCGCGTTCACCTCGATCGCGCGCGGTCACGTGTCGGCGGCCATTGTCAGCGCCTCGTTGTCCAACATCCTGGGTGTGGTGCTGACCCCGCTGCTGGTGGTGCTGTTGATGAACCATCCGGGCGCGCCCCCCGTCACCGGCCGCGCGCTCGGCGACATCGTGGTGCAGCTGCTGCTGCCGTTCGCGGCCGGACAGTTGGCGCGGCCGTGGATCGCCGCGGCGTTGACGCGGCACGCCGCGCTGCTCAAGGTGGTCGACCGCGGTTCCATTCTGCTGGTGGTCTACACCGCTTTTTCGATGGGCGTGATCGAGGGGATCTGGCTCAGCGTCGGTGGCTGGCAGTTGATCACGGTCGTCGTCGTCGCCACCGTGCTGCTCGCCGTGGTGCTCGTCGTCACCTGGTTGATCGGCGGATGGGCCGGGTTCGAGCGCGGCGACAAGATCGTGCTGCTGTTCTGCGGCTCGAAAAAGAGCCTGGCATCCGGACTTCCGATGGCGCTCGTGTTGTTCCCTTCCGCCACAGTCGGTTTGAGCATGTTGCCGCTGATGATTTTTCACCAGATTCAGCTGGTGGTGTGCTCGGTGATCGCCAGCAGGCTGGGGCGCCAACAGCTGGAGGAAGTGGCCTAGTTGCGGCTCACGTCGATCGGGTGTGTGGCAAGCAACGCCAACGGCAGCGGTTGCCGGCGCAGCACCTGACCCCACAGATCGGTTCTCGGACCGACCAGAAGGTCAGAAGGCAACGCCGACAACACAATCCAATCGTCGCGCTCGATTTCGCCCTCCAGCTGACCGATGGTCCAGCCGGAATAGCCGGCGAAGATGCGCACCCCCTCGACCAGTGGCGCGATCAGATCCGGTTCGGCGTCCAAGTCGACCATCACCATCCGGCCGGCCACGTGCCGCAGGCCCGGCACACCGTCCGGGTCCGCTCCCACCCGCAGGGTGGCGAGGCACAGCGCGGCGTCTCGCTTCACCGGCCCGCCGATGAACATCGTCTTGGGCTTCGTCGCCAGTTTGGCCCACTGCGGCAGCACGTTATAGACCGCGGTCTCGCTGGGACGGTTGAGCACAACGCCCAACGTGCCGCCGTCGTTGTGTTCGACGATGTAGATCACGCTGCGCCGAAACGTCGGCTCGAGAAGATCCGTGTTGGCAAGCAGCAACGTACCCGCACGCACCCGCTGGGCGGCGGGGGCGATGTAGTCCTCTGGGTCCTCGGGCGGGGGCACCCCACCATCATGGCACCCCGAAGGGGTGTCCCCCGGTTAAACGATGACGTCGCACAAATATTTGTACTGTGGTTGAGGCGTCGAATCCCCCATCGCGCCGAATCGTCGGAAGTTGGCTGTGTGACTGGATCTCGGATGCACGCGCGTGCGCCCGTCCACCTGTGGCGGCTGGTGCGCAGCATGCCCGATTTCTGGCGGCTGCTGCAGGTACGCATGGCCAGTCAGTTCGGTGAGGGGTTGTTCCAGGCCGCGCTGGCGGGGGCGCTGCTGTTCAATCCCGACCGGGCCGCCGACCCGATGGCGATCGCGGGCGCCTTCACCGTGCTGTTCCTGCCCTACTCGCTGCTCGGGCCCTTCGCCGGCGCGTTGATGGACCGCTGGGATCGACGGCTGGTGATCGTCGGCGCGAACGCGGGCCGGGCGGTGCTGGTCGCCGTGATCGGCGTGATCCTGGCCGTCGGGGCCGGCGAACTGCCGCTGCTGATCGCGGCGCTTCTCACCAACGGCCTGTCGCGGTTCGTCATGTCCGGCCTGGCGGCGGCGCTGCCCGACGTGGTACCCCGCGACGAGGTGGTCACGATGAACTCGGTGGCCACCGCGACCGGCGCCGTCATGGCGTTCCTGGGCGCCAACTTCATGCTCGTGCCGCGCTGGATCGTCGGGGCGGGCGACCGCGGCTCCTCGGTGATCGTCTTCCTCGTCGCGATCCCGGTACTGATCGCATTGCTGCTGGCCTGGCGCTTTGGCCCCGGCGTGCTGGGCCCCGACGACTCCCGTCGCGCGATCCATGGGTCGGTGGCCTACGCGGTGATCATGGGCTGGCTGCACGGGGCGCGCACGGTGCTGCAACGCCCGACCGTTGCCGCCACGTTGTCCGGCCTGGCCGCGCACCGCATGGTGGTGGGGATCAACTCGCTGGTGATGCTGGTGCTGGTCCACCATTTGCGAGATCCCGCGATCGGCGGGCTGGGCACCGCGCTGCTGTTTTTCGGTGCGTCGGGCCTGGGCGCCTTCCTGGCCACGGTGTTGACGCCGGTGTCGGTGCGGCGCTGGGGGCGCTATGCCACGGCCAACGGCGCGCTGCTAGCCTCGGCGGTCATCCAGGTCGCGGCCGCCGGACTGGTACTCCAGATCATGGTGGTGTGCAGCTTTTTCCTCGGCATCTCCGGCCAGGTGATCAAGCTGTGCGCCGATTCCGCGATCCAGATGGACGTCGACGACGCGCTGCGGGGGCACGTCTTCGCCGTGCAGGATGCGCTGTTCTGGGTGATGTTCATCGCCGCGATCACCGTGGCCGCGACCCTGATTCCCGACGACGGCCGCGCGCCCGCGTTCGTGGTGGCCGGGTCGGTGCTGTATGTGATCGGCCTGCTGGCCCACACCACCTTCATGCGCTCGGCGCGCCGACAACCTGCGAGGCAATGATGGCTGGACCCGGACCCGTGGTGGCTGACCTGCGCGCCGAAAGCGACGACCTGGACGCGTTGGTGGCGGCGCTTGCACCGGACCGCTGGGCCGCTCCGACGCCCGCGCCGGGCTGGACCATCGCCCACCAGGTCGGGCACCTGTTGTGGACCGACCGGGTCGCGCTGCTGTCGATCACCGACGAGGCCGGGTTCGCCTCGACGTTGGCCGCGGCGGCGACCGACCCGGGTGGTTTCGTCGACGCGGGCGCCGAGGAGCTGGCGTCGGTACCGCCGGCCGAGCTGCTCGCCGACTGGCGGGAGACCCGCGCGCGCCTGCACGACGCGCTGCTGACGGTTGCCGACGGCCGCAAACTGCCGTGGTTCGGCCCGCCGATGAGCGCGGCGTCGATGGCCACCGCGCGGCTGATGGAGACCTGGGCGCACGGGCTCGACGTCGCCGACGCCCTCGGCGTGCAACGGCCCGCCACCGACCGGCTGCGGTCCATCGCGCACATCGGCGTGCGGACCCGGGACTACGCGTTCGTCGTCAACAACCTGACTCCGCCGAGCGAGCCATTCCTGGTCGAGCTGCGCGGGCCTTCCGGCGATGTCTGGTCCTGGGGACCGTCGGATGCGGCGCAACGCGTGACGGGGTTGGCCGAGGACTTCTGTTTCCTGGTCACTCAACGCCGCCCGCTGGCCACCTTAGACATCACGGCCGAGGGCGCCGACGCGCAGCACTGGCTGACGATTGCGCAGGCCTTCGCCGGGCCTCCGGGTCCGGGGCGCTGAACGCGTGCGTCGCTTGAGCACCGTCCGCCGACCCATAGGTGACTTTCAAATGCGCTATCACCGCTGATACTTCATGAACCGCCTACGGGCTGTCGCCACCACGCCCGGTCGACGGCATCCCCACCAAAACTCCCTCGACCGCTTCGTCCGCGCTGAGCAGCAGACCCCTCCCCGGCGGCAGCGCTTGAGCGCGGACCAACCGATTGATTCTGTTTTGCGGATCGTTGTCCATGTACAGCTGGGCTACCTTCGCTGAAGTCTGGAACCTGATCCACGGATCCATTTGCAGCGTCGCAAAATTCGCGCTATTGCGCGTCATGAACACGTGCAGACCGATCTGTCGGGCGCGTTCCATCAGCATCCACAGCGCCGCGCCCACCGGCGGCTTAGCCGGGTAACTCTGCTCCTTGCGCAGATCCTGCACGTCGTCGATGAGAACGAAATGCCGGGATCCCTCCCACGGCTTGAGGGCGCGCAGCTCCTCCTGGCTCAAACCCTTGGGAGGGAGCCGCGGCAACAAGATCTGTTGGGCCAGTTGGGTTATCACCTCGTCGATCTCGTCTTGGTCGTAGGCGTAGGCACGGACGTAGCCCGGACCGTGCAGATCTCTCAGCCCGTGCGCGGCCGTTTTGGGGTCGATCAGCGTGAGTTGGGCCTCCTGCGGGCTGAACCGGCTCATGATCGCCTCACCAATGGCCATCAGCGCGGTCGTCTTGCCGCAGCCCTGCCGGCCCAGAATCACCATTCCCGGGCTTTCCCGGAGACCGATGGGAACCGGACCCAGTTGGTGCCGTTCGCCGATCGCGAAGGCGATCGACAGCTCATCACCGCGGGGGTGCGCCGCTTCGTGCGTGAGGATCGCCTGTAGTTCCACGCGCTGCGGCAGCCGCTGCAGGTTGGCATGCTTGGTCACCCCGGCGACCTCGGCGACGCGCGCGCCGACGTCGGTAACCTCGAGCGGCATGCCGGTGTCAGGGTTGACCAACACCGGCACACCCACCCGCAGCTCGTGGAGGCTGTCGGTCAAACCGAAGCCGGGACGGTTCAACGTCCGCCGAGCCGCTTCCCGTGACTCGAGCGACGAGTGGCCCATCTGGCTCTCGCTGGGATCGGCCAACCGCAACTGGATTCGCGCGGTCACATTCTGCAGCAGGCTCTGTCTTTGTCCGTGAATCCAGCCTCCGGCGCTACACATCACGTGCACCCCGTACTCGGGGCCGCGGCTACTCAGCGAGATGATGCGATCGCCCAGCAGGTTGTCCATCGCGTAGAGGCCGTCGTAGTCGTCGAGCACCACGAAGACGTCGCCGAACGGGTCATTGGGATCGGTGCCGCCCAACCCGTCACTGCCTGGCCCGAATCGCCGCTCGCGAAATCCGTCGAGGTCAATCTTGGCTTGCCGGAACGCATTTTCGCGCGCATCGATCAGCGCGTCCATGCTGCTCAGGATGCGCTCGATGCCTTCGTAGTCCTTCGGCGACACAATGTCGGTGACGTGCGGCAGCGAGGCAACCTGGGCCAAGGTCGCACCCCCGACGCAGAAGAACGTCACCCTCGACGGGCTGTACATCGTTGCCGCAGAACACATCAGGGTCATCAACGTGGTCGTCTTGCCGCACTGTTTGGCGCCGACCACGATGATGTTGCTGCGCAGCGCATCAATGGCGTACACGACCTGCTTGGATTCCTCGGGGATATCCATCACGCCCACCGGAAAAGTCAGTCCCGAGTTCTGACCGTAGTCGGCATGCCATGGCTTGCCCCGGTAGCCGGCGACCAGAGCGTCGACCGGCTCGGGGTCGTCCAGCGGTTCCAACCACGGCCGCCGCGGTGATCGGTGCGGCACGTTCTGCAGCGACTCCCGCAACACGTCCACGATCTTTTTCCGCTTGAAACCGTCTTCGTGATAGAGGAATTCGTCAGGCTCGGTGTCGACGGCGGCGGCGGCTTCCAGTGCCGCGGCGTCGGGGGCGTCCAACGGTTGGTACTGCCAGTTGTACAGCCGCGGCTTCGTCAAGGTCATATCGACGGTGGTAGACATTTCGCTCACCTTCGGCACCACGAACGGTGCCGACAGGTAGAAGCATCGAAACGGTTCCAGGTCGCGCGGCCCGACCTTCAACAGTGCGAAGCCGTTTTCCTTCGACGGCAGATGATAGGCAGCGTCCGACCCGATCACTTCCCGGCTATCGTCGCCGGACTCCGCGCGCAACGCGATCCGAAAGGCGATGTTGGACTTGACTTTTTGCAACGAAGACAGGTCCAGGCGCTGTCCGCCCAGCATGAAGAAGACGTTGGCGCCGCGGCCCTCCTGGCCGATGTGGATGATGAGGTTGATCCACTTCTCGTGATTGGCGAACAACTCGAGATATTCGTCGACGATCACCAACAGCACCGGCACCGGTGGCAGGTCGCGTCCGGCCAGTCGGATCTCCTCGTAGTCGTTGGCATCGCGCGCCCCAACGGATGTGAACAGTTCATAGCGCTGCTTGATCTCACCATCGATCACCCGGCGCATCCGTTCCGCCAGATGCCGCTCGTCCTTGCCGAGGTTCGACAACGCGGCCACCACATGGGGAAGGCCAAGGATGTCCTGGGCCGCCGATTCGAATTTCATATCGACAAAGATGACGTTGAATGTCTCTGGGGAGTGCGTCAGCGCGATCCCGTAGACCAGCGACAGAAAGAATTCCGATTTGCCCGATCCGCTGGTGCCGATGACTACCGAGTGGAACCCGAAGCCACCGAAGTCTTTTGCGCGGATGATGATGTTTTGCAGCTCGCCATTGGGTTTAGCGCCGACCGGGATTTCCGACCACCGCTCGTCGCCGCGGCCGCGGCGTTCGGCCCACAGCCGGTCGACGTCCAATTCCCGCGGGTCGCTGATGCCCAGCGCACGCAACAACTCGGCGGCGCCGCTGGTGGAATCGGCGATCTCGCTGCGACTCGTGGGTGACCACCGCGCCATCGCCCGCGCATACCGGTAGGCCCGCGGAATCGACAACTGGTCGGCATGGGCGAAGAACTTGCCGCGCGCTCGCAGCAATGGCGCGGGGCGTCCGTCTTCGTTGTCGGGGCCGGCGCCGTTCCTGCTGGCTTTGCCGGTGACGGTTGCCTCGGCCATCTCTAGAATCTGACCTTCGCCGAAGCCGACCCCGATGCCCGCGCGAGACGCGATGCGCAGCAAAGTAATTCCGGCCTTGCCGACCTGTCCGACTACGCTTTCCCACGCATCTGGACTGCCGGTGTTGTCGTCGACGATCACCAGGTGTGGTCCCAAAATCGCGGTGTCAGTGCCTGGCCCGGTTTCCAGCGCCGAGCCCATTGCGGTCGGGCTGGCCGCTGCGAGTGGCGTCCACGCGCCACGCTTACCCTTCATGTGCAGCTCAGCGCCCAAGGCCTCTTCCAGCTCCTCGGGTGTGGCAAATATCAGGCGCCGCCAACCGCACGCATCGAACAGTTCGTCGTGCAAGTTGTGCGGCAGCCAGACCATCCACGACCAGACTTCGGGGTTTCTTGTTACCACCATCAACTTGACGTCGCGCGGATTGTGGAACACCGCAAGGGAACACAACACGGAACGCATCAGGGACCGGACTCGATCCAGGTCCTCGCTGACGAAGCTGAACCCGGGCGCCGACCGGAGGTTCAACACTTTGGCGATATCGCGAATCTTGCGCTGTTCCAAGATGAAATCGCGCAGCGCCTGCCCGGTGACCGGCTCGAGTTCCTCGTCGGAGGCGATGTCGGGCCACGTCACCGACAGCACCGAATCCGGTGCGTGCTGAACGCCGGTCCCCACCCGCACCTCGAGGAAGTCGACGTCGCCGCGGCCGCGTTCCCACATCCGCGGGCCGCCGATAATCGCGCCGAGCCCCCGTGGATCGGAGTGCACCGACTGCTGCCATTGACGTTGCGCGCACACGGCGGCCTGAATCTCGTCGCGGGTGGTGTCGAGGTCGCGCAGGTAGCGGCGGCGGCCCTTTTCCATTTCGCCCCAGGTGATTTTGCGCGCCCGCCCAAGCCGTCCGGAAAACGCCAGCATGCTGAACGCACCGATACCCATCAGCGGAAAGAAGCCGGTGGACAAGCTGCGCACACCGGACACGTAGAGCATCACGATGGTGCCGATCAGCGCGATGATCAGCGCCGGCACGCCGATCATCACCCAAATGTTGCGCGGCTCGCGTTCCGGCAGCGCGATCGGCGCAGCCGGTGCAACCCGAACCGGTTTCGGCGGCTCGATTTTGACGCGATTGATGGGAAACGATCTCTTCGACATTTCGCTAGCCCCCGGCTTTCGCAGTTGTGGTGACGACGGCCGCTTGACCCAGCGCCGGGACCGTGTCGCGGGCGAGAAGCGCCGCCTGTCGCGACAAAGCCGGTCCCGCAGCAAAAGTCCGCAACAGCGGCCACGGCGCCTGCACTGCCGCGGCAGGATCGAGCCCCAGCGCGCGCAACGTCGCCTCGTCGGCGTCGATCCCGAATCGAACCCCGTTGTCCGACACCCAAAACAACGATTCACGAGAATAGGCGGTCATCGCACCGCTGGTCGACGTCACGAAGTTGGCCGCGCCCGGCAACACCAGCACCTGATTGGCGACCACCGATGCTGAGTCGCGGTCGTCACGCACCAGGCGCACGATCCGGTTGTCCATCGACTCGGGCACCGGAAGCCCCCGCCCGTTATACACGGCGACGCGGGCCTGGGGATCCGTCGACGCCTTCTCCCAGCCGACACATGTTGTCGGATTAGCCGCTGGGTCAACGAAATTCAGCCGCCCGGTGGGATAGTAGTCGACCGGCAACGACGAGACTTGGGGGATGTTGACCAACGTATCGGGACTCACCGCCCGCGGCGCTGTCGATCCGTAAGAGTTTGCGCTGCGCAGCAGATCGGCGACGAAGCTGTTGATCTTTTGCACCCCGTCGGGTAGCAGCACGTAGAACTGGCTTCCCCCGGTGGCGGTTTGGGCCTGCAGGACCGCGCCCACCTGTGAACCTGGCACCCACTTTGACGGGGTGCCCGCCTCCGGTACTTGCGGCACGCGCAGCGGCTCCGTCGCGGGCAGTGCGTCGAACAGGGCGCGCGAAATCTCCACCGGCGCAGTCACTCCCGGGTCAAGCCCCAGGCTCAAGGTGACCGCCCGGTTGGTGGGGTCGATCTGTGAGCGCTTGGCTCCCCAAATCACATACGTGTTGCCGTCGAATGTCACCAGCAGCCCCGCGTCGTTGTGCAGCGGTACGGCGCGTCCCGCGGCGCTGAGTTCGCCCGCGATTGAGGTGACCACCGGCTTATCCCCGCTGCGCGGACGCCCTGCCGTATCGCACACCGACCACGCCGAGACGGCGCCGCGGTTCACCGTCATCGCCGCGGGCGCCCCCGGGATGCCAACCAGCGGCCCCGTCGGATACTTCGCGATCTCGGCGGGCTTGACCCACGTCGGCTGCCCGGCAGTGCCGGTCGCCAGCCGCGCGGAGGTCAAATTCAGCGCCGGATACAGTCGCCCGTCGATGCGCGCGTAGATTGCACCGGAATCGCGGTCGCCGATAATCGCCGAGTCGCCCACTGCCCCCGCGGGCTTGAGCACGTTGAGCAACATCATCCAGCCCGCGCCGATCGCCACCAACACCATCGACAACACGATCGCGGCGGTCTGCTTGCGGTCGTCGTGTTTCATCCGCGCCGAGAAGCGCGTTGTTGCCGCCCGCAACCGCCGGTTGTAAAACAGGTGGCCGGAATTTTGGTCCCGGTTGGACAAACTCAGCGGCATTCCCAGTAACCCCTCGATGATTCGTGACGATCCCCCTCAACGAATCTTCCACCGTAAATCCGCTCGAATCGACCCTCATTTGCGCTGCGCAACTTCGCACCTGGCATCGCCGTGCCGGCCGCGACGGCGCCGGACAACGCGAGCTGAGCCACGCGTCGGATTCTTGCCCAGCGGCCCGTACTGCGGTATTCACCTGCGGTAGGGCTGCGGCTGGCGCCCTGCGGCCGGTAGCGTTGGGCGCGGCGGGGACGGAGGACAGCGATGGCAACGCAGCAAGCAGCAGACGGCCGTAACCAGGAGCAGCAGCGTAGCCTCGCCGTGCGCAAGGCTGCTGCCAGGGTTGCGGTAGCCGCCAGCGAGAAAACAGGGCGCCCGGTCGATCCGCGGGTCAAAGAACTCGCCGAATCGCCGTAGCGGGCTATTCCTTCGGCTCTTCGTCGCTGGGCATGATGACGATCCGCCGCGGGGACCTGACGACGGGCGGCTTGTCGTCACTGGATCTCGTGACAGGAACAGCTGGCGGTGGCGTCATGCGGCCCTTGACCGGCTGGCCATTGGGCACCGCGGGGGCCGTCACCCGCTTCTCTGCGGGTTTGTCCTTGTTCTCCCCCGTTCCGCCCGCGCCCATCGCGCCCGGGGGCATGATCGGCATGCCGGTCATGCCCGATGGTCCTGGTCCAGTTGGTGTACCACCGGTCGGTGGCGCCGCTACGGACCTTGCGGCGGCCGGAGTCGTCGGCGGAGACGACGTCGGCACCGGCGGCGGGCCCATGACGCCGGCCGGGACCGTACCGCCGCCGGCGCCGAAACCATCGCCAGCGCCACCACCGGTGCCGCCCCCTATGCCAGATTCACCGCCGAGGCTGTCGGCCAGTTGCGCCTCGGATGCCAGGCCCGCAGCGCCCTGACCCTGCTGCAGCGCACCCATCAGCGGCTGCATAGCCTGCATGGCCTGTTGCGGTATCTCCTCGAGCGGCTTCATGAGTCCACCGACCGCCCCGCCGATTCCGCCCGCGATGCCCGACACCATTTGTTGGATCATCTGCGTCGCCTGTTGGTCGCCCGCCTGCGCGCCCACACCCTGCATTCGAGCTGCTGCATCGGCATCTTGCGCCGGGAACTTTCGCGCGGCGTCGAGCGCGCGCATACGACGATCGAGGTCCTCAAGAGTGCTGGATTGCACGTCGTCGGGGACGTCGGCATTAGCCGCGGCACCCGCTACGCCACCCCAAATACCGGCAGGCGACTGGTCGGGCGGGGGCACCGGAGACGGCGTTGGACCGGATACTGGCGGTGCCTCAGCCACGCTCCAATTGATCCCCGGATTTTGCTTTATTGGCGGCCCACCGCTCATGCTCTTACCCCTAAAACGTAGAGCTCCCCTAGCAGCCAGTTTCGCACAGCACGCTGCGTCCGGTATTCAGGTAGCAAGCTGGTGCGCGCCGCCGCGACGGTTGGTGACCGCGAACCAGGCCATGTGATAGTTCGCCAAATATTCATGCCCGTCGATCAATGCCTCGATGGCCGCCAGCAGCATCCAATCGCCAACCGCGGCCGGATCGTGGTGGGGGTAGGCGCTCAGGACTGCGCTTTGAACGTCGCTGATGCTTGTGCGCAACAGCGCGTGTTCGTTCTCGCCGACACCGGTATTCCGAGTCGCCGGCGCGGCGACCGCCTGCGCGATCCGCGGTAGTCCGTCACGACGGCGGACAGCGTCCACCAAGGTCGGTCCGAGCTCGTCGACCGTGGGAGCGGCGGAGCGGGCCGTCCGGTCACCGGTGAGCCGGGGCGGATCGGAATCCGGTTCCTCTATATAGGCATTGGGCTCGTGAGCCGCCGCGACAACGACGGCGCCCAGCAAATCGAGGACGCCCGCGTCGTGGCGTCGCGACGTCGGCTCGAGCAACGTCACGCCTGCGGGAAGCCGGATGTGCGGGGGGATCCAACCGCCGGCGAGATCGGTGACGAAGTTGGTCGTGCCGTCGTCGCGTAGGCCAGCCGCCCACGACAGGCGCGGCTCTTGGCGGGCGACCGCATCGACGAGCCGCTGCAGCCGTTGCTGCTCGACGGCCCTGCCGGCCGCCGCGCCGGAAGCAGCGCCCGCTCCTGCCGACAGCGCCGATGCTCCTGCCACGGTTGACCCGCTCGCACCGGCCTTCCCAGCCGCAGCCACTGACGCTGCCCGCTCGACCGGGGACACCAGCGGCCCACCTGCCGACGGAGACGTCGACGCAGACGGCGCGACCGGCGCCCCCGAGACCGGCGTCGACGGAAGCGGGGGCATTGCTGGCGCCGTGACCACAGGCGGACGGAGATCGGACCCGTAGGCCGGCAGCGGGCCAGCAGGGAGCGCGGGACCGACGGCGGCCGGGGCTGCCGGACCGCTGGTCACCACCGCGGGCGCGACCGTCATTCCCTCGCCACCGGTTGGTGTGGCCGCGACGCTGGGCGCCGGCGCATCCACGGGAACGTGTGGGGCAGTGAATGATTCGCCGCCACTGAAGGCAGATACGGCCGCGGGGGGCGACGTCGCCAGCGGCGGAGGTGCCGCTGGAAATGCCGCAGATCCCGGCTCCATTGCGTGCATCGCGCCGTCAGAAAACGATTGCAAAGGAGGTGTGGCGGGCTGGCCTGTCGGTAATCCGCCCGCGAACGGCTGCCCCATCGGTCCGGGCGCGAAATTATGGCCGAGCGCGGCTGGCGAAAGGGGTGCGCTGGGCGTCGCCGGGATCGTCGGCGATGTCGGTCCGCCAACGCCCGGAACCGATGGACCAGCAGCCGGCGGCAGTCCAGCCGGTGATCCCGATGGGACAGTTCCTACGCCGCCAGGCCCATTAGTTCCAACACCCGCAGCTGGCACGGGCCTAAGACCAGCCGTGAAAGCCTGGCTTGCTCCACTAGTAGGCCCCCCGGTGCCGGCGCCAGCGGCCGGTGCGGCTGGAGCACCATTCTGAACACCTCCGCCGCCGCCAACAGCTGGCCCACCCGTAGTGCCTACCGCCCGTGGTGAATCCAAGTCCTCCTTGCTGATCGGGCGTGGCGACTGAACATCATCTGCATTGAACCCGTGCTCACGCGCCCAAGTTCGGGCATCGCCATAGACGCCCTCAGCTTCCAGAATCTTTTGAGTCGCCGCCATGATCTTGTTAACGGCTACCCCGGACGCCTTCGCCGCGTCGGCGTTGCACCGCGCTTGGATCGTCTGTATTTCTGCTAACTTCTCCGGCGGTGGCTTTTTCGACGCGATAACGTCATCTATTTCCTTATTGCCTTGGTTTGCTATCTCTGTCAAACGGCTTCGTAGATAATCGATTTCGTCGGCGGCGGAGCTTAGAGCATCTGCCTTAACCTTATATTTTTCTGCCTTGTCAAGTTCCGACTTCTCGCCCTGAAAAAATCTTGAAACCAGATCTTCGGCTGATTTTCCTTGGTTCTGAGATAGCAGCTCCCGCCGGTGCCTGAGCGTCTGAGCGAGTTCTTGCTTTTTTGTTGACCACTCGGCCCAGTGACAGGCGGCATCGCGGAGAGTTGTCGACGGACCCGGCCACCAGGCACCTATAAGCGGCACTGTCCAAGTGCCCATCGGTAGGTCAGCCGCCACCACATAGCCTTTTCATTACGGCGTCCTTGGCAATGATGTCATCGAGCGAAGCTCTCCACTGATCATCGGTGCCAGCGCTCGACAACGCCGTCGTGGTCCGATACGCGTTGGCTAGCACATGTGTCGCGTCGCGATGCGGCGCGTCAAGAGCTGGATTGGCTGCCGCATTGTCGAGCATCGCCGCGGCGTTAGTGAGTGAAATACGGGCCAACGCTTTATCAGTCCCGTTCGTCTCAACTTGGACGGCGCGCGCCGCTAACGTGTACGTGTCGCAGAGCTGCCGTTGCGCAGCGGTGTTCTCGGCGGGGGTGTAAGCGGGCGTGATGGTCGCGGCTGGCGTCCCGGCGTGCGTGGACCTCGCGAGAGCCACGACCAGCGCCGCCACTCCCACGACAAGAGCGATCGTCGCCAGAGCGACAGCTGGCCATGTGCGTGGGCGCGGCTGCGAGTGGAGCTGGGCTGGCCGCCCCGCCTCGGGCGGGCGGTTGGTCGACGAATTACCGAAGCCCAAAGGCTGGTCCCCCACCATGCGCCCTCCTGAAAATCTGCCCGGGACAGTCTCTCGAATTGTCGGCGGGCTTTCCACCGTGCGTGGAAACGACAACGTCGATGGTGGAACAAGCAGTGGGACGGCAGCAAATCACTGCCGACGCCAACACGACTCTGCCCGATGCTGTTTTGCCCTGATTTTGTGATAGCAGCTCCCGTGAGCGTCGGAGCGTCTCGGCTAGTTGTTGTTTCTTGGTTGACCATGTGGCCCAGTGCCGCGCGGCGTCACGAAGAATCGTCGATGGACCCGGCCACCAGGGACCAATCAGCGGCCCGGTGTAAGTGCCCGTTGGGAGGTCAGCTCCCACCGCACACCTTTTTCAACACAGCGTCCTTGGCCACAATGTCATCTAGCGCGGCCTGATATTCGGAGTCCGAAGCGATCCCGTAGGTCCCCTTCGCCGTAAGCGTTCCGTACGCAGTCGCCAGCGCCCGTGCTGCGTCGCGGTGGTTCGCATCGAGGGTCGGATTGGCGGCGGCCATGTTGAGCAGAAGGGCGCCATTCGTAGTTGCAATGCGAGCCAGCGCTTTATCCCCGCCGCCGGTGTCGATCGCTACTGCTTGTGCCGCGAGCTTATATGTGTCACAGAGCTGACGCTGGGCAGCGGCTGTTTCAGCCGCCCTGTATGTCGGTGTCGTGATTGCGGGGGGCTGGGATGCGTGCGTGGACCTCGTGAGCGCCATGATCAGGGCCGCGACTGCCACAACAACAGCGATCGTCGCCAAAGCGACAGCTGGCCATGTGCGTGGGTGTGACGGCGTGCGGACCTGGGCCTGCCTCCACTGGTCCGCAGTCGGGCGGTTGGCCGACGCCTCACCGAAGTCCGAAGGCAGGTCCCCCACCATGCGCCCTCCTGAAAATCCGCGCTTCGGGACAGTCTCTCTAATTGTCGACAGGCTTTCCACCCTCTGTGGAACCGACAACGTCGATGGTGGAACAAGCAATGGGACCGCAGCAAATCACCGCCGACGCCAAACTCGACCGGGCCGACTCGACGAGAGGTCGCCGTTGGATCCACCCAACCCGCCAACATCACGACGACCCTATTCGCCAGCTATAACTCCAGCGCTCCCTGCGGTTCCTGCCCGAGCATCGGCTACTCGGTTGGTCCCCGATGGCGATGTCCGGTGGTCGCCGGTCGCCATGCCTCGGGGTCAAAGCCCTCGCCCATGGGAAACTCACCGCGGTGGTGGGCGGTCATGCCGTCGCGTTGTAGCGCATCGCCATGCCCGGAGGCCACGTCGGCGACGCTGAAAAGCGACTCGGACCCGTCGTCGAAGTAGTGCATGTGGTCATTGATCGGATTGACGCTGTAGCCGGGAACTTCGGCTTTGAAGCGAGTGGATCCAAATCCGTCGACCGCAGGGTCGTCGCCGAGTCCTCCCAAGGACAGTGCGAGCGGACCCGTCCGCAAATGTGCTGGAGCCCACGTGACCGCGTCTCCGGACGCCGCCCCGACGTACAGGTGTCCCCCCGGCGGCAGACGGAAGTCGGCCGCGGAGTGTGCCCGGTCGGTGCCCGGCGAGCCGAGCAACACCACGTCGTTGGTGCGCATCCCGTAGGTCGCCGCGTCCGACACAACGGTCGATCCGTAGGAATGGCCGACCACCGTCATATGAGTCGGTTCCCCCTGATGGGTGACCGCCAAGGCGTTCACTTCGGCTGCCAACAGTCGGGCCCCGCGACGGGCCATGCTCGGCTCGTACAGGCCCGGGTCGAACGCGGTGTTCGGTGCGTCGTAGCCGACCCAGACCACCACCGCGGTTGGCTTGGCCCAGTCGGCGTGATTGGACTCCTCGTATAGGTGCACTCCGTCGGGTTCGGCAAGCGTCCCCTCGCGCACATTCGCGCCGGCCCCGCTCACCAGAACTGCGGTATTGGCCGCGGTATCCGGGTTGCCCATGGCGATGGCCGCGGCCCCCTCTCCCCCGAATGCCTCGGGTTGATACCTCAAGAGGAACACCTCGGGAGGATGCCCGTGTAGGTCTTTCGCCGCGGCGGCCGCGGCGAGGCCTTCCTGGGTGCGGCGGGCGTTGTTGTACCGAGCCGCGTCGCCTTCTCCGCGATGGAGGTCGTCGTTCATCACTGCCTTGTTGATCGCGCTACGGACATCGACGGGAATCCCGTTGAGATTCCCCAGCTCTGGTGGATGCGCGGCGGTCAGTCGATCCTGCTGTCCTCGGCTCAGCGCGCGCCACCAGCGATTGGCGTCCTCAGCGCTTGTTCCCGGTGCTGGAAACTGCATGGGCTCTTCGGGTTTCGGCTCAGCCGTGACGTCCTGGGACGTCCGAGCCAGCCCGCTCAGTGCCGTCCGCAAGCAGTCTGAGTAGTCGCTGCGCAGCGAGTTCAGTTGTGTCAGAGTAGCTTTGGCTTCATCGAGGACGCTCTGCTCGAGGTCAGCGACAAGCGCATCAACCCCCGGCACACGGATAGAGGCGAGCTGGCCCACCCGGCTGTCGGCGTGCCGCAGCTGGGCCTCCAGTGTCGGGATCAACACCGCGCCGACGCGTTGTGCGTGAGCCAATGTGGCTGCGACACTTTCTAACCCGACGCCGATCGTGCGCAGGTGTGACGACTGTGTCGCCAGTGACTCGCTCATGCGCCGCACTTCCGGGGAGTCCCCGATCGGCTGGTCCCCGTTCCCGCGATTCCAGGACGCCGACAAGCGGCTGCGGGCCGCACCAAACGCGGCCTCTGATGCCGCGGTGCACCCGCTCGCGTCGTGAAACGCCTGTGCCAGCGCGCCAATCTGCGCCGGACGACCCGCTTGCAGGGTGTTGTTGATCGCCCAAGGGTCCGCACCGATCTCGGCGATCAACTGCGGAATGCGGATGTATCGCAGCCGCATTGCACGGCCCGGCGATCACAACGAGCTGGCGCCGTCGGCGAGACCGTCGCCGTTGGTGTCAGATAGCCGGACGTTCCAATGGCCGTCACCGTCGGTGTCAACGTATCCCGTTACGCCGTTCTCGCCCGCGCACAAGACCCGATCCGCCGTCCCGTCGCCGTCGGTATCGAGCAAGCGGTCATCGAGGTGCCCGTGACCGTCGAAGTCGACCAACGGGCCACCAGTGTGCTCGACCCCATCGAGCCCAAACCAGCGCAACTGCCCACCGCGGTCCACTGCGACCGCCCATGTCCCCGTCCCGTCGTCGGTGAAGAACGCCTCGGGAGTGCCGTCGTTGTTCAAGTCAAGCACGGCGTGGTCGGCCAGCCCGTCGCCGTCGAAATCGGCCAGCGCGTCGTCGCGCAGCCCGTCGCCGTCGAAGTCCAGGCTGACCGCATCGAGTCGACCGTCACCATCCAGGTCGAGCTCGGGCTGGCCGTTCCACATAGCCGCTGTGCCGTCGTCACCGGCGAGGCAATAGTCCACGAATTGTCTGACGCCGCAAGGGCACTACGGGTTCCCGCGCGCCCGCCACCACGCCAGCAGCTCCGCGGTGGCCTCCTCCGTGCTCAGCGGTCCGCGCTCCAACCGCAGCTCTTTGAGAAACGACCACGCCTCACCGACGAGCGGACCCGCCGGGATGTCGAGCAGCGCCATGATCTGGTTGCCGTCCAGGTCCGGACGGATCCGCGCCAGATCCTCGCGGGCGGCCAGCTCGGCGATGCGGGCTTCGAGCTGGTCGTAGTTGGCGCGCAGCCGCGCGGCGCGGCGCTGATTGCGCGTGGTGCAGTCCGCGCGCACCAGCTTGTGCAGCCGCGGCAGCAGCGGTCCGGCGTCGGTCACATAGCGGCGCACCGCGGAATCGGTCCACTTGCCGTCGCCGTAGCCATGAAAACGCAGATGCAGAAACACCAGCTGCGAGATGTCGTCGACCATCTGCTTGGAAAACTTCAACGCCCGCAACCGTTTTCGGACCATCTTGGCGCCGACCACCTCATGGTGATGAAAGCTCACCCCGCCGTCGGGCTCGTGGCGGCGAGTGGCGGGCTTGCCGATGTCGTGCAGCAGCGCCGCCCAGCGCAACACCAGATCCGGGCCCTCGTCCTCGAGCGCGATCGCCTGCCGCAGCACGGTCAGCGAATGCTGGTAGACGTCCTTGTGCTGGTGGTGCTCGTCGATGGCCATCCGCATGCCGCCGATCTCGGGCAGCACCACCTCCCCCATCCCCGTCTGCACCAGCAGGTCGATCCCGGCCACCGGGTTCTCCCCCAGCAGCAGCTTGTCCAGCTCGGCGGCCACCCGCTCGGCGCTGATGCGGGCCAGTTGCGGCGCCATCTCCTCGATGGCCGTGCGCACCCGCGGCGCGATCGTGAAGCCCAGTTGTGAGACGAAGCGCGCGGCGCGCAGCATCCGCAGGGGGTCGTCGCCGAACGACACCGACGGCTCCGACGGCGTGTCCAGTACGCGCTCGCGCAGGGCCGCCAAACCGCCTAGAGGATCAAGGAATTCACCGGGCCCGTCCGGGGTGATGCGCACCGCCATCGCGTTCGCGGTGAAGTCGCGGCGCACCAAATCGTCGTCGAGTCGATCGCCGTAGCGCACTTCGGGATTTCGCGACACCTGGTCGTAGGTGTCGGCGCGGAACGTGGTGATCTCCAGCCGTTGGTCGTTCTTGCCGACGCCGACGGTGCCGAATTCGATACCGGTGTCCCACAGGTTGTCGGCCCATCGCCGCGTGATGTCCTGCACCTGCTCCGGCCGGGCGTCGGTGGTGAAGTCCAAATCGGGGCTCAGTCGCCCCAACAGCGCGTCCCGCACCGAACCCCCGACCAGGTACAACTCGTGACCGGCCGCGTCGAACAACGCACCCAACTCGCGCAACACCGGGGCATGCCGATTCAAGGCGACAGCGGCCGCGGTGAGCAGGTTGGCGTCCTCGGGCACGTTCGAGAAGCCTAATGGGTCCGTTCGGGGCGACGCTGCGGGCCGAAGGTGAATTGACCGTTCGCTGGGCCGGAGTAGCGTCACACCCGGCAGAAGGGGGAGGCAGTTGAGGGCCGCACGATGCACCTCAAGTACATAAGCCGCGGCGCGCTGGTCATAGTTGCCGGCGGCAATCCGTGGAAAGTCAACGCCACGCTGCAAAGCGGCCGGCCGGCCCAGATTTCCGATCTCGCGCAAGCGTTCCATGATGCGGGCCAATCCACGACCGACGCCGAAACCGCCTTCCGTCAGGCGCGCGACCGCTTCGAGAAGGCGTGGACACATGAGGACGGTGGCAACCCGATCAACGACTCCGCCGAGGTCGAACGCGCCTCCAAAACACTGGGCCTGCAAGCGGCGCAACTGCCGGAAATCGGCGCCGGTCTGGAGAACGTCGCCGCCGGTTTAGCCGAGGCGCAGCGTTCCGGCAAGAATGAAATCTCAACGCTCGAAGGCAAATTGCAGAGCCTTGATGACGAGTTGGGCGTGGTGGATGAGCTCGAAAAGCATTTTCGATGGGGTACGCCCCAAAGATGGGCGTTTGAGGAGTACACCGCGCGCATCGAAGACCGCGCCCTGCAGGAAACCAAGAAGTCGTTGAGCACGCTCACGCACATTCGCGACCAATATTCGGAACGCCTGCGGCTTTCGATGAATAACCTGCGGAAGCAGGGCGGGTACGACCCGGTCCTTATCCAAGGTGTCGACGGCCACGAACCGGAAACGCCGGGACAGGACAAGCGCCGGGTTAACCAGATCGACGCGTTCAAGCAGGTTTTTGGTCGCGAGCCCACGTCGGATGCTGATTGGGCGACTGCGGCAGCTCTTGACCCGCACACCTACAACCCCGACTTTGGCGGGCAAGAATCACGGGTCGAGGTGGTGAAGATTAGCCCCGTGCC
Organism: Mycobacterium conspicuum; assembly: GCF_010730195.1. NCBI lineage: Bacteria > Bacillati > Actinomycetota > Actinomycetes > Mycobacteriales > Mycobacteriaceae > Mycobacterium > Mycobacterium conspicuum. The sequence continues at coordinate 5,806,476 of NZ_AP022613.1, read as the reverse complement.
CGGCCAGGGCGTCGTCCGCGTCTCGCAGTGGATTCCGCAACGGGACGTTTGGAATCTGCCTCCAACGCGGGATCTTGGCAACAACCGCTTGGAACAGCCGTTTTTCGACCCGGAGAACACCAAGGTCACGGCGTACATTGACTACGAGAATGGCCTTGTGGTGCTGCGCCAGAATCCTTCCGTCGAGCAGACCCGAACCGGCGGTCCAGGGGAGGTACGGGTAAAGGCGCCCAGCGGTAGCGTGAGTCAGCTTTCTGATGGTTCGGTTCGCATTAAATACGACGCGGGCAATCCGTTCGCGCCGGCCTTCACAGCCGATCCCAACGGGCTACTTGCCGGCCATACGGAAACGGTCAACGGTGACCTCGTGTTCACACCTGGTCCGGGGGGCGTGCAGGTCAACGGAACGCGCACCGACTACCCCTCGCTGGAGGTCTATCAGGACCAACCAAATGCGGGCACGCGCACGGTCTTGATCGACCCGGCGCAGTCGGGCAGTTCGGAGGGCCCCGGGTTGAACCTGCTCTGGCACCACGATGTGGGCCCACTCGGCGGGAAAGCGTTCGCGCCGTTTGACCACGGCGGATGGAATCTCACGTACGACGTGCCTGCGCCGCTGCCGTCCACGGAGTTCGGCCCGGTCACCAACCCACCGTCGGTGCCTTCACTGCGAGCCCAATCCTGAGCGCAGAAAGCGAGAACCCATGTACGAGCAGGCTCCGGCCCCGGTTCGTCGTTTCGACAGCCGCGTCTGGCGCACAGCGACATGGTCTGGACCATTGCTCGTCCAGGTCGTGTTGGGAGGGCAGTTCCTGGCCATGTTGGCGCTGGGACGGTGGGCGTTCCCCACGCTCTCCACGGTTGAGGAGCAACGAAAGTGGTCGCTCACCTCGACGGCCTGCACCATGCTTGCGTCGGCGGTCGTCTGTGCGGCGTTGATGCTTTCGCGTACGCCGTTTTGTCGCGCTCTCGCCCTCAGCCTCGCGAGTTCCTCGGCCGTCGTCCTCATCGGGGCGATTCTTTATGCTTTCTGGCTGTTGCATTGAAAGGTGTTGTGGTGTCGTACAATTCGGCGGTTTCCCGCTCAAATGGTCGTTATGGGCCGGTGACGTTCGTCGTGGCACAATTGCATATCCTCATCACGACTCTGCCCATGTGGCTCTTGTTTCCTTATTCGATGGTGTTCGTTCTGCCGATAGTGCTTGTCTACCTCGCGCTATCCGCGCTTATTTCGATAAGCGGCGGAACAATGGGTCAGGTTGGCCGCGGAATGCTTATCGGTAGCCTTGCCGGGCCGCTGTCGCTGGCCGTCCTCGCGTTGGCGGCCTGACTATCGGCGGCGCCGGATAGTCCCGAGCGGCGAGTATGTCCGGGAAGACCCGCACGTGCCAGCTACTATCGCTTGGGTGTCCGACGGCGAGCAAGCAAAACCGCGTCGGCGCCGGGGCAGGCGTCGGGGCCGTCGTGCTGCCGCTTCCGCCGAAAGCCCATCCAGTCAAACCACCAGCGAGTCGAGCACCCCCAAACCGCGCCGGCGGCGCCCCACGCGCGGCGGCCCGGAACGCTTGCGCACCGTGCATGAAACATCGGCCGGCGGCCTGGTCATCGACGGGCTCGACGGGCCCCGGGAATCCCAGGTCGCGGCCCTCATCGGCCGCATCGACCGGCGGGGCCGGATGCTGTGGTCGCTGCCCAAGGGTCACATCGAGATGGGCGAGACCGCCGAGCAGACCGCCATTAGAGAAGTTGCCGAAGAAACGGGTATTCGCGGCAGCGTGCTGGCCGCGCTGGGACGCATCGACTACTGGTTCGTCACCGACGGCCGTCGGGTGCACAAGACGGTGCACCATTACTTAATGCAGTTCTGCGGCGGAGAGCTGTCCGACGAGGACCTCGAGGTCGCCGAGGTCGCCTGGGTGCCGATGTGCGAGCTGCCGTCACGGCTGGCCTACGCCGACGAGCGGCGCCTGGCCGAGGTGGCCGACGACCTGATCGACAAGCTGCAGAGCGACGGCCCCGCCGCCCTTCCGCCGCTGCCGCCGAGTTCGCCCCGGCGCCGACCCCAGACGCATTCGCGCACCCGCCATTCCGGCGAGCCCCCGGCGGGCCGGAAGAACGGTCACGGGCCGGGGACGTGACCGCGCGACGACTCCGGTGGGCCGGCTTGTTGCGCCTCGCCGCAGTGGTCGGCATCGTGGCCGGTTTCGGGGGGGTGCTCACCGGCCTGTCGCCGCACGCGGCGGCGAACGAGCCCACCGCAACCCCATTCGTGCGCGTGCGCATCGATCGGGTGAGCCCCGACGTCGTCACCACCACCAGCGACACCGCCGTCACGGTCACCGGCAGGGTCACCAACATCGGCGACCGCCCGGTCCGTGACGTGATGGTGCGCCTCGAGCACGCCGGCGCCGTCACCTCCTCGGTCGGGCTGCGCACCTCGCTGGACGGCAGCACCGACCAGTACCAGCCCGCCGCGGACTTCGTCACGGTGGCGCCCGAACTGCAACGCGGACAGGAGGCCGGCTTCACCCTGTCCGCGCCGGTGCGCGCCCTCAAGAACCGGTCGCTTGCCATCAAAGAACCCGGCATCTACCCGGTGCTGGTCAACGTCAACGGGACCCCGGATTACGGCGCGCCCGCCCGGCTGGACAACGCGCGGTTTCTGCTGCCGGTGATCGGCGTCCCGCCCGACAAACCCGACGTGATGGACGGCGCCGTCGCGCCCGACACCTCCAAACCCGTGTGGCTGACCATGCTGTGGCCGCTGGCCGATCGGCCCCGGCTGTCCCCGGGCGTGCCGGGCGGCACTATCCCGGTACGGCTGGTCGACGACGATCTGGCCACCTCCCTGGCCACCGGCGGCCGGCTGGACATCCTGCTGTCCGCGGCGGAAGCCGCCACCGGCCACGACGTCGATCCCGACGGCGCGGTCGGTCGAGCGCTGTGCCTGGCCGTCGACCCGGACCTGCTGGTGACCGTGAACGCGATGACCGGCGGCTACGTCGTGTCCAACGCCCCCGACGGCCCCGCCCAACAACCCGGAACCCCCACCCATCCCGGGACCGGCCAGGCCGCCGCCACCGCCTGGCTGGGCCGCCTGCGCGCGCTGGCCCACCGGACCTGCGTGACGCCGCTGCCCTACGCCGGGGCCGATCTGGACGCCCTGCAGCGCGTCCACGATCCGGGGCTGAGCGCGGCCGCCACCACCAACGCCGGGGACATCGTCGACCACATCCTCGACGTCACCTCCACGCGCGGGGCCACCGTGCTGCCCGACGGGCCGTTGACCAGCGGTGCGGTCAACCTGCTCGGCGCCAACAACGGCACCGTCGCGATCGCGGCCGCCGACTTTTCCGCGGAGGACAACCTCGACATCGCGCCCCTGCGGGTGTCTCCGCAGGTTGTCGTTGCCCCGTTCGACCCCGCCGTCGGCGCCGCGCTGGCCGCGGCCGGGACCAACCCGACCTTCCCCACCTATGCCGACTCCGCGTTGACCGTGCGGCTGGGACACGACTCCGCCACCGCGCGCCGCCAGGACGCCTTGGGCTCGATGCTGTGGCACGCCCTGGACCGCGACGTGGTGCCACGCACCCAGATCCTGGTGCCGCCCGCGGTGTGGACCCTGCAAGCCGATGACGCGCAAATCATCCTGACCACCCTGGGCACCGCGATCCGATCCGGCCTGGCGGTGGCGCGACCCTTGCCGGCCGTGATCGCCGACGCCCCCCAGGCGGCGCAGGCCCATGGCGGGCCCCCGGAGCCGGTGAGCGCCTCCACGTCCGCCCGCGGCCGGTTCGGCGACGACGTCACCGCCAACATCGCCGGCCAAGTCGGTCGGCTGTGGGGATTGACCTCCGCGCTGGCCACCGACGAGCGCACGGGCCTGACCGGCGTCCAGTACACCGCGCCGCTGCGCGAGGACATGCTGCGCGCCCTGAGCCAATCGGAGCCACCCGACACCCGCAACGGGCTGGCCCAGCAGCGCCTGACCATCGTCGGCAACACGATCCGGGATCTGTTCGGCGCGGTGACGATCGTCAATCCAGGCGGCTCGTACACGCTGGCCACCGAGCACAGTCCGCTGCCGCTGGCGCTGCACAACGGCCTGGCCGTGCCCATCCGCGTGAAGCTGCAAGTTGACGCGCCGCCGGGGATGCGGGTCACCGACGTGGGCGTGATCGAGTTGCCGCCGGGATACCTGCCGCTGCGGATACCGATCGAAGTGAACTTCACCCAGCGGGTCGCGATCGACGTCGCGCTGCGGACACCGGACGGCATGCGCCTCGGCGAGCCGGTGCGATTGTCCGTGCACTCCAACGCCTACGGCAAGGTGCTGTTCGGCATCACGATGACCGCGGCCGCGGTGCTGGTGGCGCTGGCCGGACGACGGCTGTGGCACCGCTTCCGCGGCCAGCCCGACCGCGCCGACCTGGACCGCCCCGACCCGCCCGATGCCCGGCGCGCCGCCAGGGTCGATCGGCGGGTGGACGAAAAGAACCGCGTTTGACGCGCCAGCGATCGCCCCGGTCTCACCGCGACCCCGCGTCGCCGCCGACGGGGCCGCTGCCGCCGGTCCCCGACCTGCCCCGTCAGCGGCCCGAGCTGTCCGACGCCGCGCTGGTTTCGCGGTCGTGGGCGATGGGGTTTGCGACCCTGATCAGTCGGCTGACCGGGTTCGCCAAAATCGTGTTGCTGGCCGCCATCCTCGGCGCCGCACTGGCCAGCTCCTTCTCCGTGGCCAACCAACTGCCCACGCTGATCGCCGCGCTCGTGCTGGAGGCGACGTTCACCGCGATCTTCGTGCCGGTGCTGACCCGCGCCGAGCAGGCCGACCCCGACGGCGGCGCCGCATTCGTGCGGCGCCTGGTCACGTTGGTGACCGTGCTGCTTGTGGTCGCCACCACGCTGTCGGTCCTGGCCGCGCCGCTGCTGGTGCGCCTGATGCTGGGCCGCGACCCGCAAGTCAACGAGCCCCTGACGACCGCCTTCGCCTACCTGCTGCTGCCCCAGGTGCTGGCCTACGGCCTGACCTCGGTGTTCATGGCAATCCTCAACACCCGCAACAAGTTTGGGGCGACGGCGTGGGCGCCGGTGGTGAACAACCTCGTCGCGATCGCCACGCTGCTGGTGTACCTGCTGGTCCCCGGTGAGCTGTCCGTCGATCCCGTCCGGATGGGCAACGCGAAGCTGCTGGTGCTCGGGATCGGCACCAACCTAGGAGTCTTCGCACAGGTCGCGGTGCTGTTGATCGCCATCAAGCGCGAGCACATCAGCCTGCGCCCGATGTGGGGCATCGACGAGCGGCTCAAACGCTTCGGCACGATGGCCGCCGCGATGGTCCTTTACGTCGTCATCAGCCAGCTCGGCCTGGTGGTGGGCAACCAGGTCGCCAGCGCGGCCGCCGCGTCGGGCCCGGCGATCTACAACTACACCTGGCTGGTCCTGATGCTGCCGTACGGCATGATCGGGGTCACCGTCCTCACCGTCGTGATGCCCCGGCTGAGCCGCAACGCCGCCGCCAGCGACACCCGCGGCGTGCTCGCCGACCTGTCGCTGGCCACCCGCCTGACCCTGATCACCCTGATCCCGATCGTCGCGTTCATGACCGTCGGCGGACCGGCGATCGGCAGCGCGCTATTCGCCTACGGCCACTTCGGCGGCGTCGACGCGGGCTACCTGGGCGCCGCGATCGCCCTGTCGGCGTTCACCTTGATCCCCTACGGCCTGGTGCTGTTGCAGCTACGCGTGTTCTACGCGCGCGAGCAGCCGTGGACGCCGATCGTGATCATCCTGGTCATTACGGCCGTCAAGATCACCGGCTCGCTGCTGGCACCGCACGTCACCCACGACCCGAAGCTGGTCGCCGGCTACCTCGGGCTCGCGAACGGCCTCGGCTTTCTCGCGGGCGCGATCATCGGCTACTACCTGCTGCGGCAGGCGCTGCTGCCCGCCGGCGGTCACTTGGTCGGCACCTCGGAGGTGCACACCGTCCTGGTAACCGTTGCGGCGTCGTTGCTCGCCGCGCTGGTGGCGCATGTGGCCGACCGGTTGCTCGAGCTGGGCGAGTGGACGGCCCACGGCGGCGGTGCGGGCTCGCTGCTGCGGCTCCTCGTGCTGGCCGCGATCATGCTGCCGATCATGGCCGTGGTCATGGTCCGGGCTCAAGTACCCGAAGCGCAGGCGGCGCTGGGCCTGGTGCGGCGCAAGATCACCGGCCGCGCTCCCGCGATACGCATTCCCCAGCGCGGCGAAGCCGGGCGCAGCGGGTCACCACCGACAGGCAATACTGCGGTCACGTACCCTGAGCAGAGGAATTCCTCCCAGCCGGTGGCACACGCGGTCCAGGAGCCGATCCGGCGCAGGCCTCCGGAACGGGCACCCAGCGCCCGGATAGCGAAAGGACCGGAGGTGACAGATCGCCCACTGGAGGGCGCCGCATCCGGCGTGGGGTCGGGCGGCGACCTGCCCCGGCCGACCGCCGACGACTTCCAGCCGGATCCGCCCGCCCGCGAACCCGGCCCGGATCCCCGTCCCCGCCCATCGGGCCAGGTGAACGGCGACGTTTCCACCTCGGCTGCCGCAGAATTGGTGCCCGGCGCCCGGATCGCCGGCGGCCGTTATCGGCTGTTGGTGTCCCACGGCAGCGCGCCCCCCTTACAGTTCTGGCAGGCGCTCGACACTGCGCTGGATCGACAGGTGGCGCTCACCTTCGTCGACCCCGACGGCACCCTGCCCGAGGAGGTGCTGCAGGAGATTCTGTCGCGCACCTTGCGGCTCAGCCGGATCGACAAGCCCGGCGTCGCTCGAATACTCGACGTCATCCAGACGGGGTCCGGCGGTCTGGTGGTCTCGGAGTGGATTCGCGGCGGTTCCCTGCAGGAGGTCGCCGACACCTCGCCGTCGCCCGTCGGCGCCATCCGGGCGATGCAGTCGTTGGCCGCCGCCGCGGAGGCGGCCCACCGAGCCGGTGTCGCGTTGTCGGTCGACCATCCCAGCCGGGTGCGGGTGAGCATCGACGGCGATGTCGTGCTGGCCTACCCCGCGACGATGCCCGACGCCAACCCGCAAGACGACATCCGCGGCATCGGGGCCACGCTGTACGCGCTGCTGGTCAACCGGTGGCCGCTGCGCGAGTTCGGGGCACGCAGCGGGTTGGCCCAAGCCAAGCGCGACGCCTCCGGCCTGCCCGTCGAGCCCGCCGTCATCGACCGCGACATCCCCTTCCAGATTTCCGCGGTTGCGGTTCGGGCGGTGCAGGAGGACGGCGGGATACGCAGTGCGTCAACGCTTTTGAACTTGCTGCAACAGGCGACCGCGGTCGCCGACCGCACTGAGGTGCTCGGCCCGATCGATGATGTCCAATCGCCGTCCGGCTCGCTTAGACCCGCTCCGCGGGAGAACGGCATCTTTGCGAATCGCCGCCGCAACCTGATCATCGGTGTCAGCGCGGGCGCTGCGATCATCCTGGTGGCCCTGCTGGTGCTGGCCTCGGTGGTCAAGGGCATCTTCGGCAACCTGGGCGGTGGCCTCAACAACGACAAACTCGGCCTGAACACGCCTACCTCGTCGAGCTCGTCATCGCAGACCAGTTCCGCGCCTGCCGGCAGTGTCGTCAGACCGACCAAGGCCACCGTCTTCTCCCCCGATGGCGATGCCGACAACCCGGGCCAGGCCGGGCAAGCGATCGACGGTGATCCGACCACCTCCTGGTCGACCGAGGTCTATATGGACGCGGTCCCGTTCCCGAGCTTCAAGAAGGGTGAGGGGTTGATCCTGCAGCTGCCGAGCCCCACGGTGGTGGGCGCGGTGAGCATTGACACTCCCAGCACCGGAACCAAGGTGGAGATTCGTTCCGCATCGACCTCCTCGCCGTCATCGCTGGAAGACACCAAGCTGTTGACCTCGGCCACCGCGCTGAAACCCGGACATAACGTCATCAAGGTCAGCTCGGCAGCACCGACGTCATATCTGCTGGTATGGATTTCCACGCTGGGAAGCACCGACGGCAAGAGCCAGGCCCAGATCCAGGAAATTAAGGTGCAGGCGGCCTCGTAGCGGCCGTCGCGGGTGAAGTGCCGCGTACCAGGTGATTGATTACTGTCCCGGCCGTGGGCACGGAGCGCAGTGACGCCGAACTGCTGGCAGCTCACGTCGCCGGAGACCGCGACGCCTTCGCCGAACTGTTTCACCGTCATCAACGGCAGCTGCACCGGCTGGCGCGGCTCACCACCCGCTCCCCCGAGGACGCCGAGGACGCCTTGCAGGACGCCATGCTTTCGGCGCATCGCTGCGCCGGCTCGTTTCGGCACGACGCCGCGGTCGGCAGTTGGTTGCATCGCATCGTCGTGAACGCCTGCCTCGATCGGCTGCGGCGCGTCAAAGGCCGCCCGACCATCCCGCTCGAGGACGTCTACCCGGTGGAGGATCGGACGGTTCAGGTAGAGACGGGGATCGCCGTGCAGCAGGCGCTGATGCGGCTTTCGGTCGAGCAACGGGCGGCGTTGGTCGCCGTGGACATGCAGGGCTGCTCGATCGCCGACACCGCCCGGATGCTGGGCATCGCCGAAGGCACCGTCAAGAGCCGCTGCGCGCGCGGCCGCGCCCGGCTGGTGCAGTTGCTCGGCTACCTGAACGCGCCGGCCGATCAGCTGTAGCGCACGACCATCCGGGGCTGTGCATGGCCCCCGTACTGTGCATGACGGACACTGGGGCGGATGAGTGCAGGCGAAAAGGATCATCCCCCCGATGGCGCGGATTCGGCGCTGACGGTGGAGCTGCTCGCCGACCTACAGGCGGGTCTGCTCGACGACGACACCGCCGCCCGGGTGCGCCGACAGGTCCGCGCGGACCCCGAGGCGCAGGCCACGCTTCGCGCCTTGAACCGGGTGCGCAGTGATCTGGCCTCGAGCGCCGAGGCTACGGCCGCGGTGCCCGACCCGCCGCCAGCTGTCACCGCCCGGATTTCGGCGGCACTGCGCTCAGCGAGCGGCCCGTCCGGCGGCGGCGCCGCGCACTCGGCCCGTCCGCAGATCCGTCCCGCCCGACTGGTCGCGGGAGTGGCCGGCGTCGGTGCGGTGGTCGCGGCGATCGTGGTCGGCACGGTGGCGCTGGTCAACGCGCCCACACCCGTCCCCAGCGCGCAGGTGACGGCCGAACACATCACGGTGTCGACACCGCCGATGTCGATCCCGCTGTCGGCGGCCCAGCTCCTCGGCCTGCTCGACCGCAGCCCCGACTACGGCACGCCCGCAGGCCCCCTCAATGACCCTGCACGGCGCGCATCCTGCCTCAGTGGCCTGGGCTATCCGGCGTCGACGCGGGTGCTCGGCGCGCAGCCGATCGACATCAACGCCCGCCCGGGCGTGGTGCTGGTGCTGCCCGGCGACACACCCGACAGCCTGACCGTCTTCGCGGTGGCGCCGAATTGCAGCGCGGCCGACACCGGTCTGCTGGTCAGCACGCAGGTTCCACGCACCTGATGGTCTCCCGGGGTGATGCAGGGTGTGGTACGACACGTGCGGGAACAGGCCCGCCTAGGCTGACGTTCATAGGCTTAGCTTCAAATCGGAAAGGCACGCATGACCTCTGCTGCTGATGAGACTGTGCACGACGTAATCGTTATTGGTTCGGGTCCCGCCGGATACACCGCCGCGCTCTACACGGCCCGCGCGCAACTGGCGCCGTTGGTGTTCGAGGGCACCTCGTTCGGTGGTGCGTTGATGACCACCACCGAGGTGGAGAACTACCCCGGCTTTCGCGACGGCATCACCGGCCCGGAGCTGATGGACGAGATGCGCGAGCAGGCGCTGCGGTTCGGCGCCGATTTGCGGATGGAAGACGTCGAGTCAGTGTCGCTGGAGGGCCCGGTGAAGTCGGTCACCACCGCCGAGGGCCAGACCTACCGGTCGCGTGCGATCATCCTCGCGATGGGCGCCGCCGCCCGCTATCTGCAGGTTCCCGGCGAGCAGGAACTGCTGGGCCGCGGCGTGAGTTCGTGCGCCACCTGCGACGGGTTCTTCTTTAAAGATCAGGACATCGCCGTGATCGGCGGCGGCGACTCCGCGATGGAAGAGGCCACCTTCCTGACCCGGTTCGCCCGCAGCGTGACGCTCGTGCACCGGCGCGACGAGTTCCGCGCATCGAAGATCATGCTCGAGCGCGCCCGCAACAACGAGAAGATCAAATTCATCACCAACGTCAACGTGGTCGCGGTAGACGGTGAGACGACGGTGACCGGCTTGCGGTTGCGGCACAACACAACCGGTGAGGAGACCACGCTTCCGGTGACGGGTGTGTTCGTCGCGATCGGTCACGAGCCGCGTTCGGCCCTGGTGCGCGATGTCGTGGACGTTGACCCGGATGGCTACGTGCTGGTGCAAGGCCGCACCACGAGCACGTCGATCGAGGGGGTTTTTGCAGCCGGCGATCTGGTGGACCGCACCTACCGCCAAGCGGTGACTGCCGCCGGCAGCGGCTGCGCCGCCGCCATCGATGCCGAGCGCTGGTTGGCCGAACACGAAGGTGCTCGCGCCGAATCCCTGACCGTACCGACACCCTAATTGATAGGAGCATTAACGATGGGCGACCCCGAAAAAGCCACAGCCACAATCGAAGTCTCTGACGCGTCCTTCTCCACTGACGTGTTATCGAGCAATAAGCCTGTGCTGGTTGACTTTTGGGCAACCTGGTGCGGGCCGTGCAAGATGGTCGCCCCGGTACTCGAGGAGATCGCGACCGAGCGGTCCGGGCAACTCACCGTCGCCAAACTGGACGTGGACGCCAACCCGGAGACGGCGCGTGACTTCCAGGTCGTGTCGATCCCGACGATGATCTTGTTCAAGGACGGTCAACCGGTGAAGCGCATCGTCGGCGCAAAGGGAAAAGCCGCGCTGCTGCGCGAGATTTCCGACCAACTTCCCAACATCACCTAAGCCGTTTGGATCGCGGCGCGACGCTCCGCGTTTACCCTGGGGTTTTCCGGAAATCCTTAACCGTCTGAGACAATAACCGTCAGCTGTTGTGCGCCGTTATGTCCCGACAAGTCTTTGCCAGCGCGTTAGTGAGTCCCGGAGGGCCCTTGGTATGCCGAGTCCGCGCCACGAACACGGCGATGTGCTGCGCTGTGGAGACCGTAGCGCGGCTGTCGCCGAGATCCGGGCCGCGCTGTCCGCGTTGGGACTACTGGACGGCCCCGACGACGACCTGACCACGGGCAGGCATGTCTCGCCCGAGCTGTTCGACGCCGAGCTCGACCACGCGGTGCGCGCCTTCCAGCAGCACCGCGGGCTGCTCGTCGACGGCGTTGTCGGCGATGCCACCTACCGGGCCTTGAAGGAAGCCTCCTACCGGCTGGGCGCCCGCACGCTCTATCACCAATTCGGCGCCCCGCTCTACGGCGACGACGTCGCCACCCTGCAGGCCCGGCTCCAGGACCTGGGTTTCTACACCGGCCTGGTCGACGGACACTTCGGCCTGCAGACGCACAACGCGCTGGAGTCTTATCAGCGCGAATATGGACTCGCCGCCGACGGCATCTGCGGCCCGGAAACGTTGCGCTCCTTGTACTTTCTGAGTGCCCGGGTCACCGGCGGTTCGCCGCATGCGATACGCGAGGAAGAGCTGGTCCGCCGATCCGGTCCGAAGCTGTCCGGCAAGCGGATCATCATCGATCCGGGCCGCGGCGGCGCGGACCACGGAACCATCACCCAAGGCCCCGCCGGCCCCATCAGCGAAGCAGATATGTTGTGGGACTTGGCAAGTCGGCTCGAAGGCCGGATGACGGCCATCGGCATGGAGACCTTCCTATCGCGCCCGACCAATCGCAGCCCGTCGGACGCCGAACGCGCGGCCACCGCCAACAACTACGGCGCGGACCTGATGATCAGCCTGCGCTGCGAGACGCAAACCAGCCCAGCCCCGAATGGCGTCGCGTCCTTCCACTTCGGCAACTCGCACGGCTCGGTGTCCACCATCGGCCGCAATCTCGCGGATTTCATTCAGCGAGAAGTGGTGGCGCGCACCGGTTTACGGGACTGTCGTACGCATGGCCGAACGTGGGATCTGCTCCGGCTGACGCGGATGCCGACCGTGCAGGTCGACGTCGGCTACATGTCCAACCCGCGAGATCGGTCGATGCTGGTTTCGACGCAGACCCGCGATGCCATCGCCGAAGGAATCCTCGCCGCGGTCAAGCGGCTCTATCTGCTCGGCAAGAACGACCGGCCCACCGGCACGTTTACCTTCGCTGAATTGCTTGCCCACGAACTGTCAGTCGAACGAGCCAGCAGACTCGGCGGTTCGTAAGTCACTCACGTTGGACGGCTGGGAACCCGCCCCCGCCCCTACCGGCACTTCCAACTGGGCATTAGCCAGCAGACGCTCCAGGGCGGCCTCGACTTCGGCCTTCCAACCCAGTCCCTTGTCCAACTCGAGCCGCAACCGCGGGAAGTACTGGTGCGGGGCGACCACGACGAAGCCAACGTCTTTCAGGAAATCGGCGGCGATGATGCAGTGATCGACCGAGCAGTCGCCGAGGGCCTCCAGCACCGGCCGCACATCGGGGTCGGCGGCGCGTGGATCCTGCAACTCGGCGGCCGCCTCGGTGCGACCGAAGGCCTCCAGCGCGCGCACCCCGCGGCGAACCAACTCGTCGATCACCCGGGCGATGAGGCTGTGCGGCAGGTCGTCGGTGGCCTGCCCCCGCTCCACTCCCATCGAAGTCAATAAGACCGCATCCGCCGACACCGGCGCGGTAGGAAACCGGTGCGCCCGTGGCACCGCGCCCGGTGGGGCGTAGAGCACGTAGCCGAGGCACGGCGGCTCGGCGTGGCTGCGTTCGTCGGGGATCGCCGTCGCGACCTGCCCGCACGAACCCCACTCCAGCATCACCATCGACAGCCACGCTTCTTTTTCGAACTCCGGGTCGGCGAGATGGTCTTGGTTGCCAAGCGTCGCCGGATCCACCTCCCAGAAGACGCAGCGGCGCGCGTGCTTGGGGAGGTGCTCAAAGGCTTCGAGCCGCAGCGGCGTGATTCGAGCGGACACTAGCCTCCTGGCCTTCGTGCGGTACTGCAGCCACTCCAGAATAGGAGAGTTTGTCGTCTTCGGGCCACTCCTGCCCCCTGTTGCCGCCGGCGCAACCGGCGCTTCCCAGCTCGGCGTCGAAATGGCTTGACGCACAGTGGATCTGCGTCGGATTGCCGTGCTTCTCGCGGCCCGCCATCACCGCAGTGTCACAGTGACGTAATTACATGAGGTGGCCGGTCAGCTGCCGGAGGGGTTCATCATGTCGATGATTCGCTGCAGATCGTCCACCGACGCGAACTCGACCACGATCTTGCCTTTGCGCCTGCCGAGGCTGACCGTCACCCGGGTGTCGAAGGCGTTCGACAGTCGCTCGGCGACGTCCTGCAGGCCCGGCATCTGGATCGGCTTGCGCCGCGGCGGCGTCGGCGTGGAGGTATCACCACGATTGGCCAGAGTCACCGCCTCTTCGGTGGCCCGCACCGACAGGCCCTCCGCGACGATCCTGCTGGCAAGCTCTTCCTGTGCCTCGGGACCGCCCTCCAGGGACAACAGCGCCCGGGCGTGACCCGCGGACAGCACGCCCGCGGCCACCCGACGCTGCACTGGGATCGGCAGCTTCAGCAACCGAATCATGTTCGTGATCAGTGGGCGCGAACGCCCGATCCGCGAGGCCAGTTCATCGTGGGTGACGTCGAACTCGTCGAGCAGTTGCTGGTAGGCCGCCGCCTCTTCCAAGGGGTTCAGCTGCACGCGGTGAATGTTCTCCAAGAGGGCATCGCGCAGCAGGTTGTCGTCACCCGTCTCACGCACGATGGCCGGGATGGTGGCCATGCCGGCCTCTTGCGCCGCCCGCCAACGCCGCTCCCCCATCACGATCTGGTAACGCGCGCCGCTCGCCGAATCCGGCACCTCCCGCACCACGATCGGCTGCAACAGGCCGAACTCGCGGATGGAGTGCACCAACTCCGACAGCGCCTCCTCGTCGAACACCTGCCGGGGCTGACGAGGATTGCGCTCGATGTCGCTCGGCGCGATTTCGCGGTAGACCGCACCGATCCCCGCGACGTCCGGGGCTGCGGCCGCTCCGGCCGCTCCCCCGATCAAGACGTCGGCGGCCGCGTTGCCCATCCGGGGGCCGAGTGTCGCCGGACCGGAGTCGGCGTCCGCGGGGCCGGTCGGGATCAGCGAAGCCAATCCTCGGCCGAGGCCGCCCTTCCTACGCGACGGCTGTGTCATGGTTGTCCCTTCGCGGATGGTGGCTGATCACGGTTGGCCAGTTCGCGGCTTGCGTCGAGATAGCTCATCGCACCCCGCGACCCGGGGTCGTAGTCAATGATCGTCATGCTGTAGCCGGGCGCCTCGGAAACCTTGACGCTGCGCGGAATTACAGTACGCAAAACCTTGCTCCCGAAGTAGCGGCGCACCTCTTCGGCCACCTGGTCCGCGAGCTTGGTCCGCCCGTCGTACATCGTGAGGATCACGGTGCTCACGTCGAGTTGCGGATTGAGATGGGCCTTGACCATCTCAATATTGCGCATCAGTTGGGAGACGCCTTCGAGCGCGTAGTACTCGCACTGGATCGGGATCATCACCTCCGGCGCGGCAACGAGCGCGTTGATGGTCAGCAGCCCGAGCGACGGTGGGCAGTCGATGAAGACGTAGTCGAAGTCGAACTTGTCCAACTCGCCCAGGGCCGTGCGCAACCGGTTCTCGCGCGCCACCATGCTCACCAATTCGATCTCGGCGCCGGCCAGGTCGATGGTCGCCGGTACGCAAAAGAGGCGCCCGCTATGGGGGCTGGGCCGCAGCGCCTCCTGCAACCCGACCTCCCCGATCAGAACCTCGTACGACGAGGGGGCGCCGGATTGACGTTCGGTGATTCCCAGCGCCGTGCTGGCGTTGCCCTGCGGATCGAGGTCGATGACCAGCGTCTTGAGCCCTTGCACCGCGAGCGCGGCCGCCAGGTTGACCGCGGTGGTCGTCTTGCCGACGCCGCCCTTCTGGTTGGCGACGGTGAACAGCCGGCGCTGACGCGGTCGCGGCAGCGGGTCGTCGGTGGTGTGCAGGACGCGCATGGCCCGTTCGGCCGCGGCGCCGATGGGGGTGTCGAAGTCGTCGGATGTTTCACGTGAAACATCGGCAGGCATGCCCGGCTCCTGGGGCCCGCCGGGTGCCGCTGCCGGCGGCTCATCGTGCGGCGCGCCGACGGACGACGAGGGCGCGTCGCTCCAACCTCCGGGAGAACTCACCGCGTTCCCCTGTTCGTTTCTCGTGCGGCCTTGTGCCGCGAGGAACTGCCTCGCCGCGCTAACACCACGGTCGCGGGCGGACGCAAGTATTTCGCGCCACATGTGACCACCCTGGCATCAACCGCGCCCGCTGCCTCCATCACACGCCGATGCTGCCGGAGTTCGTCGGGAGCCTGCTCCCCCTTGATCGCGACCATCCGCCCGCCCGTCCGTAGCAATGGCATGCTCCACTTCGTCAGCTTGTCCAGCGCGGCGACCGCCCTCGAAACAGCGGCGTCCCGCTCGCCGATCTGGGCGCGGACCCCCCGCTCTTCGGCGCGGCCGCGCACCACCTCGACCGGCAACCCTAGTTCGGCGATGACCTCGCGTAGAAAGTCGGTGCGGCGCAACATCGGTTCGAGAAGCACGATGTCGAGATCGGGGCGGGCAATCGCCAACGGTAGTCCGGGCAAGCCCGCACCGCTGCCGATATCCACAACCCGCTCCCCCGGCTCAAGGAGTTCGCTCACAGCCGCACTGTTAAGCAGATGCCGCTCCCAGATCCGATCCACCTCCCGCGGCCCCAGGAGGCCGCGTTCCACGCCGGCTCCCGCCAACAGTTCGGCGTACCGCCGAGCAGCATCCAGGCGCGGCCCGAAAACTGCTGCAGCTGCGTCGGGGCCCGCCTCGCCGCCGGGCAGCACCGGGGACTCGCGCCCTTCGCAAGGGCTGACATGTTTCACGTGAAACATCCCCTTCTTGGACCCGGCTTGGCCGCCCGGCACGAACTACATCTTTGTAACTCGGTGCGCCTAGTCGTGCAGGACAACAACCCGGCGCGACGGCTCAACGCCCTCGCTTTCGCTGTGCACGCCCGGCACCGCAGCGACGGCGTCGTGCACGATCTTCCGCTCGAACGGTGTCATCGGGGAAAGCTCCTCGCGCTCCCCGCTGCTGAGCACCCGCCGTGCGACCTTGTCGCCCAGCGCCGCCAACTCCTCGCGCCGCCGCCGGCGCCAGCTGGCGATGTCGAGCATCAAGCGGCTCCGCACGCCGGTCTTCTGATGTACCGCCAAGCGCGTCAGCTCTTGCAGCGCGTCGAGCACCTCGCCCCCGCGGCCGACCAGCTTGTTCAAGTCGTCGCTGCCGTCGATGCTGACGACCGCGCGGCTGCCTTCCACGTCCAGGTCGATGTCGCCGTCGAAGTCGAGCAGATCCAACAGCTCCTCGAGATAGTCGCCGGCGATCTCTCCTTCGGCGACCAACCGCTCCTCCAAGTCGTCGGCTTCGTCGCCACCCTCATCCACCGTGGCTTCGTCCTCGGCAGCTGTCTCTGCTATCGATTCCGCATCGGTCTCGTGCTCGGCGGTCTCGGCGTCCGTCATGGCTTTCCCTCTTCCTCAATCCACGGGCCCGTGTTTGTCATGGGGTCGCTCGCCCGTCTCACCCCGGTAAGGTCTGGCATCCGTCCCGGCCCTGCGCTCAGCGTTTCCGCTTCTTCGGCCGCGCCCCGGGCCGCGGGGTGCGGTTGGGCGGCGCGTTGTTTCGTCCGGCTGTCGGCTTTTTCGGGTCGGTCTCTGCGGTCTCCGCTTCGGCTATCCGTCCGGCCGAACCCGTGTCTGTCGATTCAGTGCTCGGCGGTGTCGACTTGGCCGGGCGCTTCGGCTTGGCCCCAGGCGCCGGTGCGTTCGCAGCGCGGCGCTGGATCACTTCCTGCTTCTTGGCCTCTTCCTCTTTTTCGATCATCCCGAACACGTAGTGCTGCTGGCCGAAGGTCCAGATGTTGTTGGAGAACCAGTACAGGATGATCGCCAACGGCAGGAACGGGCCGCCGACGACAACGCCGAGCGGGAACACGTACAGCGCCATTTTGTTCATCATCGCCGTCTGCGGGTTGGCGGCCGCTTCTGCGCTCTGCCGGGCCACCGAGGCGCGACTGTTGAAGTAGGTCGCGATGCCGGCCATGATCATCACCGGCGCCCCGACCGCAATCACCGCGGGGCGGTGGAAGTGGGTGAAGGCCTCCAACCCGGCGTGTTGCGTCATGAACGCCCCGATCGGCGCGCCCCACAGGTTGGCGTCGAGGAAGTGCCCGACCTCCGCCGGCGTGAACACGTAGTTGCCGGTCAGCCGGTTCTGGATGACCGACATGTGGGGCTGGCCGATGCCTCCGGTCGTGCGGTTGAACGACCGCAAGACGTGGTAGAGGCCCAGGAACACCGGGATCTGCGCCAGCATCGGCAAGCACCCCAGGATCGGGTTGAACCCGTGCTCGCGTTGCAGCTTCTGCATTTCGAGCGCCATCCGCTGGCGGTCCTTGCCGTACTTCTTTTGCAGCGCCTTGATCTGGGGTTGCAGCTCCTGCATCTGCCGGGTGGTGCGGATCTGGCGGACGAACGGCTTGTAGAGCAAAGCGCGCAGACTGAACACCAGGAACATCACGGCCAGCGCCCAGGCGAAGAAGTTCGACGGGCCCAGCACGGCGGCGAAAAGCTTGTACCAGACCCACATGATCCACGACACCGGGTAATAGACGATGTCGAGACTGAACGGATCAAACGACAAGAGACTCACCTTCCCCTAGCTCCGCTGGGGAGTCCCAGGCGTTGCTTTCTAAGTCGTCGCAGCCACCCGCGGCGCGATGGGGGCCGTCCCGCTCGGGTATCGGGTCCCATCCGCCACGATGCCAGGGTCCACATTTCGCCAGCCTGCAGGCGGCCAGCCAGCTCCCCCGGATCAAGCCAAACTCCGTTAGAGCGTCGACCGCGTACTGGCTGCAGGTCGGGACGAAGCGGCAGGACGCCGGCCGCAACGGCGACACCATGTGCCGGTAGAGCTGGATTACGAAGACCAGCCCTCGCACGCAGCGCGCCGACAGGCTCACCGGTGTGTCCCGGACGGGTTCAGGGCGCGTCGCAACCCGGTTCGCAGCTGCTGTTCCAACCAAGCGGACGACACCTGGCTGCTGCTCGGCAATGCCCGAATCACCACCCGATCGGACGTGGAGAGGTCGCCCAGCATGGTGCGCGCGACGTGGCGCAGTCGGCGCGCGACCCGATGCCGCTCAACCGCCGAACCAACGGACTTGGCGATGATCAATCCGACCCGCGGACCGTCACCGTCCCCAGGGTCGCTCCCCCGCCTGACATGGACGACGATGTCGGGCTGCACAGTGCGCAGCCCGTATTTCACCGTCGCATCGAATTCGGTGGACCGCCTCATGCGGTTGCGTGCGGAAAGCACCGCAAAAACCGTGCAGCGATCAGGCAGAGAGTGCGCGGCGGCCCTTGCGACGCCGACCGGCGACGATCGCACGTCCAGCGCGAGTGCGCATGCGCAGACGGAAGCCGTGCACCCGGGCTCGGCGCCGGTTGTTCGGCTGGAAGGTCCGCTTGCCCTTGGCCACGGCGTTCTCCTGTCATGTCCGGCCTGCTCATGCTTCGCCAGCACGCCGGTCGGGGGTGGTCTTGCTGTTGGCCGGCGCGGTCCCCAAGCGCTTTCATCCTGGGTCGCAGCCGTATCGCCGACTTTCGGGCGACTGTTCGAGGGTACTGACCGGCTTTCGCTGGGTCAAACCTGGCCAAATCCTGGCCGACCACGGCCGCCGAAAACTGGCTTGTCCCAACGCACCCGACGGCACCTGCCGAGGTAAACAGTCGGCACCCACGAGACCAACCGCCGCAATCTTCGCAGTAACCGAAAATGACCGCAAAACAACCGATCCGAATGCAACAGAACTGTTGGCAGCCGGACGGAAAACTGTTAGCTTCAGCCAGTGCCGTTTCAGACAGGAGCGGTGGTCACGACGAAGCGAGGATGGCGGATCGACTAGCTGCCTAGATGACCCACGGGTTGTCTCCAGCACGGAGATCGCGAGCTGTTGCCAAGAGGCCTCAGCTCACTGAACGATCATCCTGTCCACACCTGTGTATAACTATGTGGACAGTCGCCTTTGTCGCCACCCGAACCCGGACCTCACGAGAGCCAGGGAGATGCGTCGTTGATCGATGATCCCGGTTCAGGTTTCACCTCGGTGTGGCATGCGGTCGTCTCCGAACTCAACGGCGAGTCCCCCACCGACAACGGGGTCGCCACCCACAACGCTCTGATTACGCCACTGACCCCTCAGCAACGCGCCTGGCTGAATCTCGTCCAGCCACTCACAATCGTCGAGGGCTTCGCGCTGCTGTCGGTGCCGAGCAGCTTCGTGCAAAACGAGATCGAACGCCACCTGCGCACCCCGATCACCGACGCCTTGAGTCGTCGACTCGGACAGCAGATACAGCTGGGGGTCCGCATCGCCCCGCCGGCGGCCGTCGACGACGCGACCGCCCCGGCCGACCCCGGTCTTCCTCGAACCGAACTGCTCACCGACGCCGACGACTTGGACGCCGAACCCGACGACGCCGACGAACCCGACGAGCCCCTTGGCGATGCGCAACAAAGCTGGCCGGCCTATTTCACCGAACGCCCACACAGCAGCGAGTCAGCGGCCGCCGCCGGCGGCACCAGCCTGAATCGCCGCTACACATTCGACACCTTCGTCATCGGTGCCTCCAATCGGTTCGCGCATGCCGCCACTTTGGCGATCGCCGAAGCACCCGCCCGGGCCTACAACCCCCTATTCATCTGGGGCGAGTCGGGGCTCGGTAAAACACACCTGCTGCACGCAGCCGGCAACTATGCCCAACGACTGTTCCCCGGGATGCGGGTCAAGTACGTCTCCACCGAGGAATTCACCAACGACTTCATCAACTCGCTGCGCGACGACCGCAAGGTCGCGTTCAAGCGCAGCTACCGCGACGTGGACGTGCTGCTCGTCGATGACATCCAATTCATCGAAGGCAAAGAGGGCATCCAGGAAGAGTTTTTCCACACTTTCAACACTCTCCACAACGCGAACAAGCAGATTGTCATCTCGTCGGACCGCCCGCCCAAGCAGCTCGCGACCCTCGAGGATCGGCTGCGGACCCGGTTCGAGTGGGGGCTGATCACCGACGTGCAGCCGCCCGAGCTGGAGACGCGCATTGCCATCTTGCGCAAGAAGGCTCAGATGGAAAGGCTCGCGGTCCCCGACGACGTACTCGAGCTCATCGCCAGCAGCATCGAACGCAACATCCGCGAACTCGAGGGCGCGCTCATCCGGGTGACCGCGTTCGCGTCGTTGAACAAAACCCCGATCGACAAGGCGCTGGCCGAGATCGTGCTTCGCGATTTGATCGCCGACGCCAGCAATCTACAAATCAGTTCGGCGACGATCATGGCCGCCACCGCCGAATACTTCGACACCACCGTCGAAGAGCTCCGCGGCCCCGGCAAGACCCGGGCCCTGGCGCAGTCTCGGCAGATCGCGATGTACCTGTGCCGCGAACTCACCGACTTGTCGCTGCCCAAGATCGGGCAGGCGTTCGGCCGCGACCACACCACCGTCATGTACGCCCAACGCAAGATCTCATCGGAGTTGGCCGAACGACGCGAGGTGTTCGATCACGTCAAGGAACTCACAACCCGCATCCGCCAGCGCTCCAAGCGCTGAAACTTGCAAAAAACTTCTGACCCTTAAGTCACATCAGCCTCAGCGTGCGTGTGTGGGCGGTCCTGTGCACAACCGGCTGAAATATCGCGGTGGCCTTCGGATTTTCGTGCACAAGCGTACGCAATCCCCAGGGATCCAACATGTCCGGCGAAGTTATCCACCGCGTCATCCACAGCCCGCGCCCGCCCCTAGCTGCGCCGAGGTCACGCTGTCCCCAACATGCACAGCCCTTAATACTGTTACTGAGATCTCTTCGTTATTTCTTCTTTGAAAACCGCCGTTGGGGACACCGGTCGCACAGGCCGTCCAAACTGGTCGTTGACCAGCCTTGTCAGCCTCATCGATTAGCTTTCAAGTTGGCGCTGAACGATCTACGGTTGTTCTTCGATGTGCCACCGGAGTGCGAGTGTTAGGTGAAGGGAAGCCATGGACGCGGCGACGACAACAGCTGGCCTCACCGATTTGAAATTCCGTCTGGTACGGGAGTCCTTCGCAGAGGCGGTGTCATGGGTGGCGAAGAATCTGCCCACCAGGCCCGCGGTGCCGGTGTTGTCCGGGGTCTTGCTCACCGGCTCGGATGACGGCCTGACCATCTCGGGGTTTGACTACGAGGTTTCCGCCGAGGCACAGGTTGCGGCCGAGATTGCTTCTCCCGGAAGCGTTTTGGTATCCGGTCGGTTGTTGTCAGACATCACTCGGGCACTGCCCGACAAGCCGGTGGACTTCTACGTCGACGGTAACCGTGTCGCGTTGACCTGCGGAAGCGCCAGGTTCTCGCTGCCGACGATGGCGGTTGAGGACTACCCCACGCTGCCCGTCCTGCCGGAAGAGACCGGGACGTTGCCCGCGGATCTGTTCGCCGAAGCGATCAGCCAGGTCGCGGTTGCCGCCGGCCGGGACGACACGTTGCCCATGTTGACCGGCATCAGGGTTGAGATCTCCGGTGACACGGTGGTTTTGGCCGCCACCGACAGGTTCCGTCTGGCGGTCCGCGAGTTGACCTGGTCGGCGTTGACGCCGGACGTTGAGGCCGCGGTGTTGGTGCCGGCGAAGACGCTGGCCGAGGCCGCGAAAACCGGCACCGACGGGGCCGATGTTCGGCTGTCGTTGGGGGCCGGATCGGGTGTCGGCAAGGACGGGCTGCTCGGTATTAGCGGCAACGGCAAGCGCAGCACCACGCGGCTACTCGATGCGGAGTTCCCGAAATTTCGGCAGCTGCTGCCCGCCGAGCACACTTCGGTGGCGACCATCAACGTGGCCGAGTTGACCGAAGCCATCAAGTTGGTGGCGTTGGTCGCGGACCGGGGCGCCCAGGTTCGCATGGAGTTCGGCGATGGCATGCTGCGGCTTTCGGCTGGTGCCGACGACGTCGGCCGCGCGGAGGAAGACCTCGCGGTGGACTTCGCCGGCGAGCCGCTGACCATTGCATTTAACCCGACCTATCTAACCGATGGGCTGGCATCGGTGCATTCGGAACGGGTGTCGTTTGGCTTTACCACGCCGGGCAAGCCCGCGTTGTTGCGTCCGGCGGCCGAAGGCGACGAAGTGCCCTCGGGGAGCGGACCCTTCGCCGCCCCGCCCACCGACTACGTGTATTTGTTGATGCCCGTTCGGTTGCCTGGATAGGTGTACGTCCGGCATTTGGGACTGCGGGACTTCCGGTCCTGGGCGCAGGCCGATCTCGATTTGGAACCGGGGCGGACCGTCTTTGTCGCTCCCAACGGATACGGCAAGACGAATCTGATTGAGGCACTTTGGTATTCGACGACCACAGGATCACACCGGGTAGGGACCGATGCGCCGTTGATTCGGGCCGGAGCCGACCGCGCGGTGGTCTCGACGATCGTCGTCAATGACGGGCGGGAATGTGCGGTCGATTTGGAAATCGCCGCGGGGCGGGCCAATAAGGCGCGGTTGAACCGGTCACCGGTGCGCAGTACCCGCGAGGTGGTCGGGGTGTTGCAGGCGGTGTTGTTCGCGCCCGAAGACCTGGCGTTGGTCCGCGGGGATCCGGCCGATCGCCGTCGTTATCTGGATGATCTAGCCACGGTGCGAAGACCGACCGTCGCCGGCGTGCGCGCCGACTACGAGAAGGTGCTGCGACAGCGAACGGCGCTGTTGAAATCGCTTTCCGGCAGCCGACACCGCAACGACCAGGGCGCGTTGGACACCCTCGATGTCTGGGACAGTCGGCTCGCCGAGTACGGCGCTCAACTGATGGCCGCCCGCATTGATCTGGTCAATCAGTTGGCGCCGGAGGTGGAAAAGGCATACCAGTTGTTGGCGCCGTCGTCGCGGCCCGCGTCGATTGGCTACCGCGCCAGCCTGGACGGCGGCCCGTCGTCCGATCCGGATCGCGAATTCCTGGAAGCCGCACTGTTGGCCGCGCTTTCGGCGCGGCGCTCCGCCGAATTGGAACGCGGGATGTGCCTGGTGGGTCCCCACCGTGACGATCTGGAATTGCGGTTGGGCGATCAATTCGCGAAAGGCTTTGCCAGCCATGGGGAATCGTGGTCGTTCGCGGTGGCGCTGCGACTGGCGGCCTACGAGCTATTACGCGCCGACGGCAGCGAACCGGTGCTGTTGCTCGACGACGTGTTCGCCGAACTGGACGCCGCGCGCCGGCGGGCGTTGGCGGCCGTGGCCGAATCGGCGGAGCAGGTACTGGTGACCGCGGCGGTCTCCGAAGACATTCCCTCGGGCTGGGACGCTCGCCGGTTGACGATCGAGCTGCGCGACGACGACTCGGGCCGGGCCTCGGTGGTACAGCAGTGAGCGACTCTGACGACGTCGCGTCGGCCGACAACGCTGAGCCGGCGGGTGAATTGACCGGGATCGATCTGGTCAGACGAACCCTGGAGGAAGCCCGCGCGGCCGCCCGCGCCCAGGGCAAAGACGCCGGCCGGGGGCGGTCGGCGCCGCCGTCGGGGCGCCGTGTCGCGGGGCAGCGGCGAAGTTGGTCGGGCCCGGGTCCCGACGTTCGGGATCCGCAGCCGTTGGGCAGGGCGGCGCGCGAGCTGGCGAAAAAGCGGGGATGGTCGACGCACGTCGCGGAGGGCACCGTGCTTGGCCAGTGGTCCGCGGTCGTCGGGCAGCAGATCGCCGAACACGCGACCCCCACCGCACTGAGCAACGGGGTGCTCAACGTCACGGCCGAATCGACCGCGTGGGCGACGCAGTTGCGGATGATGCAGCCGCAACTGTTGGCAAAGATCGCGGCGGCGGTCGGCGACGGGGTCGTGACATCGTTGAAGATCACCGGCCCGGCGGCACCGTCGTGGCGGAAGGGGCCCCGACACATCGCCGGTAGGGGACCCCGCGACACCTACGGCTAGGCTGATTTGCGGTCTCCCGGCGGGCCCGGGCCAGGACGCGCGAGGCACCGCCTCAGAGCCGCCAGAACGTCACAGACCAGGGTGACTGGCGTCGGGACGTGCGTGGAATAAAGATATCGAGCACACGGCGCAGTTAGGTAGGTAGAAACGCGCCCAGAAAATCGGTCCAGGCCACCGATCACGGTAGAGTGGAGTATGCGATCGCTGCGGTGACTGGACCGCTCGCACGAATCCCCAAGGAGAGCATCCGGACCGTGGCTGCCCAGAAGAAGAAGGCACAAGATGAATACGGCGCTTCGGCGATCACCGTGCTGGAGGGTCTCGAGGCTGTCCGTAAACGCCCCGGCATGTATATCGGCTCCACCGGTGAGCGCGGTCTGCACCACCTCATCTGGGAGGTAGTCGACAACTCGGTGGACGAGGCGATGGCCGGTTACGCCACCCGGGTCGACGTGCGGCTGCTGGACGACGGCAGCGTCGAGGTCACCGACGACGGGCGTGGCATTCCGGTGGCGATGCACGCCACCGGGGCGCCGACCGTCGATGTGGTGATGACCCAGCTGCATGCCGGCGGCAAGTTCGGCGGCGAAAACAGCGGCTACACGGTCAGCGGCGGGTTGCACGGCGTCGGTGTGTCGGTGGTCAACGCGTTGTCGACCCGGCTCGAGGTCGAGATCAAACGCGACGGATACGAGTGGTCCCAGTTCTACGACCATGCCGTTCCGGGCACGCTCAAGCAGGGCGAGGCGACCAAGAAGACCGGAACGACCATCAGGTTCTGGGCCGACCCCGAGATCTTCGAAACGCTTGAGTACGACTTCGAAACCGTCGCGCGTCGTCTGCAGGAAATGGCGTTCCTGAACAAGGGTTTGACGATCGAGCTCACCGACGAGCGGGTGTCGCAGGACGAGGTCGTCGACGAGGTTGTCAGTGACACCGCCGACGCACCCAAGACTGCCGAAGAAAAGGCGGCCGAATCGACCGCGGGGCACAGGGTCAAACACCGCACCTTTCACTACCCCGGCGGCCTGGTGGACTTCGTCAAGCACATCAACCGCACCAAGAACCCGATCCAGCAGAGCGTCATCGACTTCGACGGCAAGGGCGCCGGCCACGAGGTCGAAATCGCGATGCAGTGGAACGGCGGATATTCCGAGTCGGTGCACACCTTCGCCAACACCATCAACACCCACGAGGGCGGCACGCACGAAGAGGGTTTCCGCAGCGCGTTGACCTCGGTGGTGAACAAGTACGCCAAGGACAAGAAGCTCCTCAAGGACAAAGACCCCAACTTGACCGGCGACGACATCCGCGAAGGCTTGGCCGCCGTCATTTCGGTGAAGGTCAGCGAACCGCAGTTCGAGGGCCAGACCAAAACCAAGCTGGGCAACACCGA
Organism: Mycobacterium conspicuum; assembly: GCF_010730195.1. Lineage (NCBI taxonomy): Bacteria > Bacillati > Actinomycetota > Actinomycetes > Mycobacteriales > Mycobacteriaceae > Mycobacterium > Mycobacterium conspicuum. Next base: position 5,780,955 of record NZ_AP022613.1, on the reverse strand, counting down.
GGTGAAGTCGTTCGTGCAGAAGGTGTGCAACGAGCAGCTCACGCACTGGTTCGAGGCCAACCCGACCGAGGCGAAAACCGTTGTGAACAAAGCGGTGTCCTCGGCGCAGGCGCGCATCGCAGCGCGCAAGGCGCGAGAGTTGGTGCGCCGCAAGAGCGCCACCGACCTCGGCGGTCTCCCCGGCAAGCTCGCGGATTGCCGCTCCACCGACCCGCGGAAATCGGAACTGTATGTGGTGGAGGGTGATTCGGCCGGCGGCTCGGCGAAGAGCGGGCGCGACTCGATGTTCCAGGCGATCCTGCCGCTGCGGGGCAAGATCATCAACGTGGAGAAGGCCCGCATCGACCGGGTGCTGAAGAACACCGAAGTCCAGGCCATCATCACCGCGTTGGGTACGGGAATCCACGACGAGTTCGACATCACCAAGCTGCGCTACCACAAGATCGTGCTGATGGCCGACGCCGACGTTGACGGACAGCACATTTCGACGCTGCTGTTGACCCTGCTGTTCCGGTTCATGCGGCCGTTGATCGAAAACGGGCACGTATTCCTGGCCCAGCCGCCGCTGTACAAGCTGAAGTGGCAGCGCAGCGATCCGGAATTCGCCTACTCGGACCGCGAGCGCGACGGTCTACTCGAGGCGGGCTTGAAGGCCGGCAAGAAGATCAATAAGGAAGACGGCATCCAGCGCTATAAGGGTCTGGGCGAGATGGATGCCAAGGAGCTGTGGGAAACCACCATGGATCCGTCGGTGCGGGTGCTGCGCCAGGTGACCCTGGATGACGCCGCGGCGGCCGACGAACTGTTCTCCATCCTGATGGGCGAGGACGTCGACGCGCGCCGCAGCTTCATCACCCGTAACGCGAAAGATGTTCGCTTCCTAGATGTCTGAGATGTCTGATTCGAGTTCTAACGATCTAATCCGAGGATCACATGACTGACACCACGCTGCCACCGGGCGGCGAAGCCGGCGACCGGATCGAACCCGTCGACATCCAGCAGGAGATGCAGCGCAGCTACATCGACTACGCGATGAGCGTGATCGTCGGCCGCGCGTTACCCGAAGTGCGCGACGGCCTCAAGCCGGTGCACCGCCGGGTGCTGTATGCGATGTACGACTCGGGATTCCGCCCCGATCGCAGCCACGCCAAATCGGCACGCTCGGTCGCCGAGACGATGGGTAACTACCACCCGCACGGCGACGCGTCGATCTACGACACCCTGGTGCGGATGGCGCAGCCGTGGTCGCTGCGGTATCCATTGGTCGACGGCCAGGGCAACTTTGGTTCGCCGGGCAACGACCCACCGGCGGCGATGCGCTACTGCGTAACAGCAGACGCATTGGTGCGCTTACCCTTTGGGCATTCGGTGCGGATCGGCGATGTGGTACCGGGGGCTCGGCCCAACTCGGACAACGAGGTCGAGCTGAAGGTTCTCGATCGGCACGGCGATCCGGTGGTGGCCGACCGCGTGTTCCATTCTGGCGAACACCAGACCTATACGGTGCGGACCGCCGAGGGCTATGAGGTCACCGGCACCGCGAATCATCCGCTGCTGTGCCTGGTCGATGTTGCCGGCGTGCCCACGCTGTTGTGGAAGCTGATCCAAGAGATCCGCGCTGACGACTGCGTCGTGTTGCAGCGGACGCCGCCAGTGGAGTTTGGGCCGGTCGATTGGTACCCGACCCTGCGGGCCCTGCTGTTGGGCGCCTTCATCAGCGAGGGTTTTGTTTCCGAGACGCGGGCCGGATTCAACAACCTCGACCGTGACTACTTCAACATGGTCGTCACCGCGTATGACGCTGTCGTCGGTGGGCGGCGCTACGTTTCATCGCGGACCATCGCGTCCGGGTCGAAGCTGCATGAGCTTGATATTCACAACCTTTCAGAGTTGAAGAAAACGCTCCTCGGCGGGCTGTGCGGACAGCGATCGGCGGACAAGGTTGTTCCGAGCTGGTTATGGGAGTCGCCGGCCGCTGTCAAAAGGACGTTTCTCCAGTCGTTGTTTGAAGGTGATGGATCGTGCTCGAGGTTGCCGCGCAACACGATTCAAATCTCGTACTCCACACGGAGCAAGCAGCTGGCGGTCGATGTCCAGCAGATGCTGCTTGAGTTCGGCGTGGTATCCAGGCGTTATCGGCACGCGACCGGTGAGCACAAGGTGGTCATCACCAATCGGGCGCAGGCCGCGGCGTTCGCCACCCAAATCGGTTTTGGTGGAGCAAAGCAAGCGAAGCTGACTGCAATCCTGGCGTCGATGCCGCCGTGCGCCGGTATGGACAGCGACCACGTTCCCGGCCTCGCCACGTTCATCCGCAAGCATGCCGGTGGTACGTGGGCCGACCGCGACTGGCTCAATCGCCACAACGTCGACCGCATCCACCGTTGGCGGACCAAGGGCGCCGAGATCCTCGCGCACATAGCCGATCCCGACGTGCGTGCCATCGCGACAGACCTCACCGATGGCCGCTTCTATTACGCCAAAGTCGCATCTGTCAGCGAAGCCGGCGTGCAACCGGTGTACAGCCTGCGCGTCGACACTGAAGACCACGCATTTTTGACCAACGGGTTCGTCAGCCACAACACCGAGGCGCGGCTGACCCCGCTCGCAATGGAGATGCTGCGCGAAATCGATGAGGAGACGGTCGATTTCATCCCCAATTACGACGGCCGGGTGCAAGAGCCGACCGTGCTGCCGAGCCGGTTCCCCAACCTGTTGGCCAATGGTTCGGGCGGAATCGCGGTCGGCATGGCGACCAACATCCCCCCGCACAACCTGCGCGAGTTGGCCGAAGCCGTCTACTGGTGCCTCGACAACCACGAGGCCGACGAAGAGGCGACCCTGGCCGCAGTCTGCGAGCGGGTCAAGGGCCCGGACTTCCCCACCCACGGTCTGATCGTCGGGTCTCAGGGCATCCACGATGCCTACACCAGCGGTCGCGGATCGATCCGGATGCGCGGAGTCGTTGAGATAGAAGAAGATTCGCGCGGACGTACTTCGATCGTCATCACCGAGTTGCCCTATCAGGTCAACCACGACAACTTCATCACGTCGATCGCGGAGCAGGTCCGCGACGGCCGGCTCAGCGGCATCGCCAACATCGAGGACCAATCCAGCGACCGTGTCGGCCTGCGCATCGTCGTCGAGATCAAACGCGACGCGGTGGCCAAGGTGGTGCTGAACAACCTCTACAAGCACACCCAGCTGCAGACCAGCTTCGGCGCCAACATGCTCTCGATCGTCGACGGGGTGCCGCGCACGCTGCGCCTCGACCAGATGATCCGCTACTACGTTGCGCACCAACTCGACGTCATCGTCCGGCGCACCACCTACCGGCTGCGCAAGGCCAACGAACGCGCCCACATCCTGCGCGGCCTGGTCAAGGCACTCGACGCGCTGGACGAAGTGATCGCTTTGATCCGAGCGTCGGAGACGGTCGACATCGCCCGCGCCGGGTTGATCGAGCTGCTCGACATCGACGAGGTCCAGGCCCAGGCCATCCTGGACATGCAGTTGCGGCGCCTGGCGGCCCTGGAGCGCCAGCGCATCATCGACGACTTGGCCAAGATCGAAGCCGAGATCGCGGACCTGGAAGACATCCTGGCCAAGCCGGAGCGGCAGCGCGGGATCGTGCACGACGAGCTCGCCGAGATCGTCGACAAGCACGGCGACGACCGTCGTACCCGGATCATCGCGGCGGACGGCGACGTCAACGACGAGGACCTGATCGCCCGCGAGGACGTCGTCGTCACCATCACCGAAACCGGCTACGCCAAACGCACCAAGACCGACCTCTACCGCAGCCAGAAGCGCGGTGGCAAGGGCGTGCAAGGTGCCGGGCTCAAGCAGGACGACATCGTCGCGCACTTTTTCGTCTCCTCGACGCACGACTGGATCCTGTTCTTCACTACCCAGGGCCGGGTATATCGGGCCAAGGCCTACGAACTGCCGGAGGCCTCCCGAACGGCGCGCGGTCAGCACGTCGCCAACCTGCTCGCGTTCCAGCCAGAAGAGCGCATCGCCCAGGTGATCCAGATCCGCGGCTACGAGGACGCGCCCTATCTGGTGCTGGCCACCCGCAACGGCCTGGTCAAGAAATCGAAGCTGACCGACTTCGACTCCAACCGGAGCGGCGGCATCGTCGCGATCAACCTGCGCGACGGCGACGAGCTGGTCGGCGCGGTGTTGTGCTCGGCCGAGGACGACCTGCTGCTGGTCTCGGCCAACGGCCAGTCCATCAGGTTCTCGGCGACCGACGAGGCGCTGCGGCCGATGGGGCGAGCCACCTCCGGCGTGCAGGGCATGCGGTTCAACGCCGACGACCGGTTGCTGTCGCTGAATGTGGTCCGGGAGGGCACCTTCCTGCTGGTTGCCACGTCCGGCGGCTACGCCAAGCGGACAGCCATCGAGGAGTACCCGGTGCAGGGGCGCGGCGGCAAGGGCGTGCTGACGGTGATGTACGACCGGCGGCGTGGCAGGCTGGTGGGGGCGTTGATCGTCGACGAAGACAGTGAGTTGTACGCGATCACCTCCGGGGGCGGTGTCATCCGCACCGCGGCGCGCCAGGTCCGCAAGGCCGGCCGGCAGACCAAGGGCGTTCGGTTGATGAACCTGGGTGAGGACAACACCCTGCTGGCCATCGCCCGCAACGCCGAGGAAAGCGCCGACGAGGATGGCGAGGACACCGATGGTGCTGAAGAGCCGGGCAACTAGACTCAGCCGCACAGACGTACGAAGGAGTCGCGGTGAGTTCACCGAACGAGCCTGGGGCCGCTAGCAAGGGCGACAAGGGTGACAGCCTGAACGGCGATGGCGCGCCCGAGCGCTCCGGTGCGCACCGGGCGGGGCCGCCTTCCGGGTCCGCGCCGACCGGCCCCGGTCCGGAGTCGGGCGACTCGCCGCCGTGGCAGCGGGGGCCCGCCCGGGCATCGCGCCCCGCCCAGCGCCCGGCGCCCGACGCGGGCGAGGCACGCGTGAACCGCTTCGTCTCCGGCACGTCGGTGTCGCAGACCCAGGAGTTCGACGCTCCCCCGGCGCGCGGCGATGGCCCGCCGTCTGAGGCCTACGCCAGCGAATTGCCCGATCTGTCGGGCCCCGTTCCGCGGCCCAGAGCGCGCAAACCCGCGCCCGAGCGGGGTTCCGCGCCGGCGGAGACGGCGGGCAAGAGCCGTCCGGGCGCGCCCGACTCGCGGGCCGAGTCGCGCGAAGAACGCGACAGCCGGGTCCAGGTGTCGCGGCGCGGCCGAGGTCCGGTGCGCGCGAGCATGCAGATCCGCCGGATCGATCCGTGGAGCACCTTGAAGGTGTCGCTGCTGCTTTCGGTGGCGCTGTTCTTTGTCTGGATGATCGCGGTGGCGTTCCTCTACTTGGTGCTCGGTGGCATGGGGGTGTGGGCCAAGCTCAACAGCAACGTGGGCGACCTGCTGAACAACACCAGCGGCAGCGCCGGAGAACTCGTCTCCAGCGGCACCATCTTCGGCGGGGCCGTCTTGATCGGCTTGGTCAACATCGTCCTGCTGACCGCGATGGCGACCATCGCCGCGTTCGTCTACAACTTGGCGACCGATCTGATCGGCGGCATCGAAGTGACGCTCGCGGACCTCGACTAGCGTTTTGGGGGTGGGGCGGCGCGTGCGGTAATCTCGTCGCTCGGCCGTACTCACGTACGGGCCTATAGCTCAGGCGGTTAGAGCGCTTCGCTGATAACGAAGAGGTCGGAGGTTCGAGTCCTCCTAGGCCCACAACCATGTGTCCGTCAAGACGATGTGTAAGGCTGGCGCTGCCGGTGGTCGCGATCGCTTCGATAGGGATAGTGGCGGCGGTGGTGCGGTCACGACGTGACGTCGAGGTGTGGCACGTGGCCGCGAATCAGGGCGAGGGGCCTTAGCTCAGTTGGTAGAGCACTGCCTTTGCAAGGCAGGTGTCAGGGGTTCGATTCCCCTAGGCTCCACAAGTTCTGCTTGAGCGTCGGCGCAGGCACCGGTGGAATACGGTTCTTGTTTTGAGTGATACGCCAGTCTAGGCTCCCACTAATATCGGCTTCTTTCGGGCGTTCCCCCGGACCGTGGTTAGGGGTGCGGTGTGTCGTATCTGGTAGCGGTGCCGGATCTATTGACGGCAGCGGCTCGCGATCTGGCCGGAATCAGCTCGGAGATCAGCGACGCGTCCGATGCGGTGCGTGCCGCGACGACGGGGATGCCCCCGGCGGCCGCCGACGAGGTGTCGGCGCTGATCGTCCGACTCTTCGCCGGCCACGCCGACCAGTACCGGGCGCTGAGCGCGCAGGCCGCGGCGTTTCACGGCGCGTTCGTCCGGGCCGTTGCGGCCGGCGCGACCTCGTATGTGAGCACCGAGGTCGCCAACGGCTCCGACATCGCGCTCATCATGGGCGGAACCTTCAACCCGCAACCAACGCCCGGCTACGTCAGCGCGATCAACAACCTGTTCATCCAGTCCAACCCGAACTACACCGGCTTCACCCCGTTCGGGCTGTACACCCCGGAGAGCGGCGGCGTCCTCCCACTCGTCAGCGGGCTGACGCTGGATCAGTCGGTGGTTCAAGGCGAGATCATTCTCAACAACGCCATCATGAACGCGCCCGCCGGCAGCCACATGCTCGTGTTCGGCTATTCGCAAAGCGCATGCATCGGCACGCTCGAGATGCGGGCCCTGGACGCGCTGCCGCCGGGCGAGGCGCCGAACCCCAGCAACCTGTCTTTCATGTTTATCGGCAACGGGGACACCCCCAATGGCGGTGTCTTCTCGCGGTTTTCGTTCAACATCCCGGGCCTGGACATCTCGACCTATGGCGCGATGCCGCCCAACACGCCGTACCCGACCACCATCTACACCTCCGAGTACGACGGGCTGGCCAACTTCCCGCAGTACCCGCTGAACATCGTCGCCGATCTCAACGCCGTCGCCGGCGCGATCTACGTGCACCCGCAGTACGCGTTCTTGACCCCGGCGCAGCTGCAGAGCGCGGTGCCCTTGGCGACGTCGCCCGGTTACTACGCCGACGGCGGCGTCACGCACTACTACATGATCCCGGAGCAGAACCTGCCACTGCTCAATCCCATACGGGCGATCCCCGTCATCGGCACCCCGCTCGCCGACCTGCTGCAACCGGATCTGCGGGTGCTCGTCAACCTGGGCTACAACCCCAACGGCTACGCCGACGTCCCCACCGGCGCGCAGTTGTGGCCGGGTTTCAGCCCCGTCGATGACCTGCTGAGAAGCGTTCCACCGCCCTGGAACGAGCTCATCTGGCAGCCCGACTACACGCCCTCGCCGCTGCCGCACAACAACCCGTTGGTGATCTACCGCGAGCTGGTCATCGGAGCACAGCAGGGCGTCACCGACGCCCTGGTCGACATCGGGGTATTGCCGCAGTCGTACTACGCGACGACCTACCCCGCGATCAACGACCTGGCGAAAATGACGAAGATCGCCTAGCGGCAATCGACGTGATCAATCGCGGACCGACCGCCTACGCGCGCACCAAAAGCATTGGGATGCAATGGGTCCCGGCAAGGCTGCGCGTTGTCCGATGGCCGGCGGCCGTGCCGGAATCTTGAAATACCGCCGCCACCAAGCGATTACAACGCCGCGACTGCGCGCGACTCGACGCGGAGCCGGTCTGGTAATGGGCGTGATGCACGCGAAGGTAAGCGCTACGGGCGCGGTTGCGGGTCCACGCTCGGCGGCCGAGGTGACGGGTCCGGGCGACCCTTTGAGCGTCGCACGATGCTGAAGGACACGGCTCCGACGGCCAGGACCGCCGCCGCGGCTCCCGCGATCACCCACGGGCGCGGACCGCGACGCTGCCTCTTGCGCGTGTCCTGCAAGGCCTGCGGCAGGCTTGCGACCACTTCCTGTGCCGCCGCGAGCTCCTGGGCGATTGTCTCCTGGGCCGCGGCGACCTCCCGGGCCAGCCGGCCTTGCTGGTAGCGGCGACGGAGCTGCGACGCGGTCGATTGCACCGAATGAACGCCAAGCCCGACAACGCCTCGGGTGACGTCCACCGGTCCGACCGCCGAGTACGTCAGGCCGCGGCTCAGCCGCTCCCGTGGGGTCAATTTGGTTGCCGCCTTTGCGCTCATCTGCCGCCTCTCCCTACCTGTCGCCCGAATGCTTCACCAGCCTGCCATCATTGCGGCGCTCGCGGGAGTGGACCCGGTGCGGACGTGCCCGCGCGTGATGGCAGACTCTGATCCCGTGACTAACCCGATCCAGACCGCCACCGCCACACTGCACACCAACCGCGGCGACATCAAGGTCGCGCTATTCGGAAACCATGCACCGAAGACCGTCGCCAATTTCGTTGGGCTGGCGCAGGGCACCAAGGAGTATTCGACCCAGAACGCATCGGGCGGCCCGTCGGGCCCGTTCTACGATGGCGCGGTCTTTCACAGAGTGATCCGGGGCTTCATGATCCAGGGCGGCGACCCGACCGGGACCGGGCGCGGCGGCCCCGGCTACAAGTTCGCCGACGAGTTCCATCCCGAATTGCAATTCGACAAGCCCTACCTGTTGGCGATGGCCAACGCCGGGCCGGGCACCAACGGCTCGCAGTTCTTCATCACGGTTGGCCCGACGCCGCACCTGAATCGGCGGCACACCATCTTCGGCGAAGTGACCGACGCCGACTCGCAAAAGGTCGTCGACGCGATCGCGACGACGGCCACCGACGGCAACGACCGGCCCACCGAACCGGTCGTCATCGAGTCGATCACCATCTCCTAAGCGTTCCTATGCGCCGCGAGCGTGCGCAAAATGACGCTCGCACGCTCGCCGGGGGTTAGTTCTTGCGGCCGGCGTAGCCGGCCGTGGTGAGGGCGTCGAGCACTTCCAGCGGGTCGGTGCCAAGGTCCCAGCGCGAGAAGATCACCAGCGCACCGGGGACCGTCTCGAGTTCGAGCAACCGGACTTTGCGCGCGTAGCGGCGGAACTCGGTGATCCGGATGATCTTGATGTCGGAGTGCTGAAATAGCTGCGTCTGGAACCAGCCCCGCAGGACCAGGCCGTCGGGGGTGATTGCCAGCTTCGGGCGCGCACGCCAGGACAATGCGGCAAACACGATCAACCCCGCCGCGGCAATGCCGCCCAGAACCCGCCCCGGCGGGTCTGTGACGACAGTCACACTCGCGATAGCCATGGCGACGCCCACGATCCCGCAACCTGCGATTCCCGCCGGATGCGGCTCCCACGACGTTTGCTGCATGCCCCGTCTAACCCCTCCTACCACTGCCGATGCGGTTATCCACAAGCGCTATCAACAGTGGGGATAAATCACACGCGTGTGATTGGGTGACGAGAAGGTTGCTAGACCAGTAACAGATCGACCACGAGATGAATTCATCGTGTCTTCAACGCCCGTTAATGCCAGCGCATCGTGAGCAACAGCCCGGTGATCATGAAAGCGAACGCGATGGCATAGTTCCACGGGCCCAGCTGCGCCATCCAGTGCAGCGCCGCCGGAGCCTGGGTTCCGACGGCCGCCAACTGAAACACCATCAACCAGACGAGCCCGATGAGCATCAGGCCGATGAACAGCGCCACGAACCACACACTCGAGGGCCCGACCTTCACCTTCACCGGCGTGCGGCTGACCGAGCTGACGGCGAAGTCGTTTTTCTTGCGGACCTTGGACTTGGGCATGATTTCCTTGGGATGGGGACCGATCACGTTAGCGGCTGCGTAGCTTGGTTACGAGACTAACTCACCTGGCCCCCTGACCAGGAAAATGGAGAAGCATGACTGACATGCGCCGCTCACCGTGGCGGTTCGGTGTCCCGTTGGTGTGCGTGCTCGCCGGCCTGCTCCTGGCCGCCACGCACGGGGTGTCGCGCGGCACCGAGATCCGCCGCAGCGACGCCCCGCGCCTCGTCGACCTGGTCCGAGAGGCCCAGTCGTCGGTGACCCGGTTGAGTGCCGCACGCGACGCGCTGACCAAAAAGCTCGATTCGATGCACGGCCGGTCCACGGATGCCGCACTGGGGGCGATGCTGAGGCGATCCGCCGAGTTGGCGGGCGAGGCGGACATGGACCCGGTGCACGGACCGGGCCTGGTGGTGACGCTGCAGGACGCGCAGCGCGACGCCAACGGCCGCTTTCCGCGGGACGCGTCCCCCGACGACCTGGTGGTACACCAGCAAGACATTCAGGCCGTCCTCAACGCGTTGTGGAGCGCCGGCGCCGAGGCGATCCAGATGCAGGACCAGCGCATCATCGCGACCTCGGTGCCTCGCTGCGTCGGCAACACGCTGTTGCTCAACGGGCGCACCTACAGTCCGCCCTACAAGATCACCGCGATCGGCAATGCCACGGCGATGCAGGCGGCGCTGGGGGCCGCTCCCCTCGTGACCCTTTACAAGCAGTACGTGGTCCGGTTCGGCCTCGGCTACCAGGAGGACGTCAAGCCCGATGTCCGGATCGTCGGCTATACCGAACCGGTCCGCGTGCATTTCGCTCAGCCGTCGGGCCCGGTGGGTTACTGACTCGGTAACCTGACACGATGCGGATCCTGGTTGTCGACAACTACGACAGCTTCGTGTTCAACCTCGTGCAGTACCTCGGACAGCTCGGGGTTCAGGCCGAGGTGTGGCGCAACGACGACGCGCGGCTGTCCGCCGAGCAAGAGGCGACGACGGTCACGCAGTTCGACGGTGTGCTGCTCAGCCCGGGGCCGGGCACGCCCGAACGCGCCGGCGCGTCGATCGGCTTGGTCCGCGCGTGCGCCGCGACCAACACGCCGTTGCTGGGGGTATGCCTGGGCCACCAGGCCATCGGCGTCGCTTTCGGCGCCAAGGTGGATCGCGCCCCCGAATTGCTGCACGGCAAGACCAGCAGCGTGTTCCACACGAATGTTGGTGTCCTGCAAGGCCTTCCGGACCCATTCACCGCGACCCGCTACCACTCGCTGACGATCCTGCCGGAGTCGCTGCCCGAGGTCCTGGAGGTCACCGCGAACACCCGCAGCGGGGTGATCATGGCGGTGCAACACACCAGCTTGCCGATCCACGGTGTGCAATTCCACCCGGAGTCGATCCTGACCGAGGGCGGGCATCGGATGCTGGCCAACTGGCTCGTCTACTGCGGCTGGGCCCGAGACGAAACGTTGGTCCGCAGGCTGGAAAACGAGGTCCTCGCGGCGGTGCGGCCGCACCTGCCGGAGTCGTTGCCGAATCCCGGCGCTACTGACCGAACTTCAGCGTGATGATTCCGTCCCGGTTGACGCCCATGCCGGCCTGCGGGTTCTGATACACGATCCGGTTGTGCTGGGAACCGCCGGCGTCGACGTCCGGGCCCTTGTCCAGCACCCCGGTCCAGCCCAGGGCGCGCAGCCGGGGCTCGGCGTCGGTCCAGAACATCCCCGACAGGTCGGGCATCAAAAACTGGTTGCCCTTGGACACCTGCAGCTCGATCACCGAATCCACCGGAACCGTCTGGCCCTTGGGCGGATTGGTGCCGGTGACCTCGCCGGCCGGGCGGGGGCTGTCGACCGAGGCCTGGGTGAGCTTGGTAAAGCCGTAGACGTTCAGGTTCTTTTGCGCCACATCGACGGTCTGACCGGCAACGTCGGGAACCTGCTTGGTCTCCGGTCCGGAGCCGACGACGACGGTGATCACATTGGTGATCGCCGAGGTCTGGTTGGCCGGCGGATTGGTGCCGATGACCTTGCCGGAAAGCTCCGGCGTCGACGGGGAGTTCGCCTGCTTGAACTTGGTGAAGCCGGCGGCCTTGAGCTTGTTGATCGCGTCGGAATAGCTCATCGAGGACACGTCGGGTACTTCGCGCTGTTCGGGTCCGGTGGAGACGATGATCGTGATCAAGTCGCCGGCGGCGACCGCGGCGTTCGCGCCGGGATCGGTGTTGATGACGTGATCGGGCGGGACCGTCGAATCGGGCCGCTGCTGGGTGCGGGTCTTGAAGCCGCGGTTTTGCAGGGCGGCGATCGCGTCGGCTGACACTTGGTCCCGCACATCGGGCACCTGAACGTCGCGCGTATTGCCGCCGAACGTGTTAAACGCGATCACGACGACGATCGTCAGCACCGCCAGCACGGCGACCGCGACGACCCAGCGGCCGACCGAACCGACGCGCTCGCCGTCGTCGTCCAGGGCCTGGCGAGGCAGCGGATCGGTGCGCGGCCCCCCGACATTCGAGCCCCCCGACGAGAACAGAGAGTTCCGCTCGTCCCCGCTGAGCACCTTGGGTGCCTCCGGCCGTTCACCGTTGTACACCCGGACCAGGTCGGCCCGCATTTCCGCCGCGGTCTGGTAGCGGTTTTCCGGGTTCTTGGCCAACGCCTTGAGCACGACGGCGTCGAGGTCGCTGGAGATGCCCTGGTGTCGTTCGGACGGCGGCACCGCGTCTTCGCGGACATGCTGGTAGGCCACCGCGATGGGGGTGTCTCCGGTGAAAGGCGGGTCGCCGGTGAGGATTTCGTAAAGAACGCAGCCCAGCGAGTAGACGTCGGATCTGGCGTCGACGGGATTGCCGCTGGCCTGTTCCGGCGAGAGGTATTGCGCCGTCCCGATCACCGCCGCGGTCTGTGTCACGCTGCTGCTGTCGGCGATCGCGCGCGCGATGCCGAAGTCCATGACCTTCACCTGGTTGGTGTGGCTGATCATGATGTTCGCCGGCTTGACGTCGCGATGGATGATGCCGTTTTCGTGGCTGAAGTTCAGCGCATTGCACGCATCGGCGATGACCTCGATGGCCCGCCGCGGGGGCAGGGGTCCGTCGGTGTGCACGATGTCGCGCAGGGTTTCACCGTCGACGTATTCCATCACGATGTAGGGCAACGGGCCTGCGGGGGTTTCGGCCTCGCCGGTGTCGTACACCGCCACGATGGCCTGGTGATTCAGCGCGGCGGCGTTTTGCGCCTCGCGGCGGAAGCGCAGGTAAAAGCTGGGATCGCGGGCCAGATCGGCGCGCAAAATTTTGATCGCGACCTCGCGATGCAGGCGGTGGTCACGCGCCAGGTGGACCTCGGACATCCCCCCGAAGCCGATGATCTCCCCCAGTTCGTAGCGATCAGACAGGAATTCAGGGGTGCTCATGGTGGTGTCTCGTGCGGCGGCGGCAGCAGCGGAAGCCTGGGCCCGAAGCCGGTGGGAGTTTTGGAGGGCGGCGGCGCGGCGGGCGGGCTGCCGGTGTCGGTGACCGTCGGCGGGGGTGACGCGGGTGGGTTTTCGCTGCTGTGGTTGATGACGATCAGCACCGCGATGATGATTGCCAGCGCTCCCAGCACGCCGGCGGCCCAGAGCAGCGCGCGCTGGCCCGACGAGAAGGTGCGCCGCGGCGGCGGAGGGCGGCGACCGCCCGTCGACGGCCGGGATCGGTGCGGCGCCGGGTTCCGGCCACTGGGGGTACCTGCGATCCTGGTCGGCGTGGCCGAGGGAATGGCGGCCGGGGACGCCCGGCCGGCCGGCGGGGTCTGACTCGGCCTGGGTGGCCGGCGGCCGGCTCGTACCGCGGCAACGGCATCCGCGAACGGACCCCCGCTGCGGTAGCGCATGCCCGGGTTTTTCACCAGCGTGATCTCGATGAGTTCTCGCACATTGGGCGGCAGGTCGGCCGGCAACGGCGGCGGAGGCTCCTTGATGTGCTTCATCGCCACGGTCAGGGCGCCATCGCCGGTGAACGGCCGCTTGCCCGAAACCACTTCATAGCCGACGACCCCCAGCGAATACACGTCGCTGGCTGGGGTCGCATCGTGACCCAGTGCTTGTTCGGGCGCGATGTATTGCGCGGTACCCATCACCATGCCGGTCTGCGTGACCGGGGCCGCGTCGACCGCCTTGGCGATGCCGAAGTCGGTGATCTTCACCTGCCCGGTGGGCGTGATGAGGATGTTGCCCGGCTTGACGTCGCGGTGCACCAGGCCCGCGGCATGCGCGATCTGCAGCGCTCGGCCGGTCTGCTCGAGCATGTCCAACGCATGCCGCAGCGACAGCCGGCCGGTGCGCTTGAGCACCGAATTCAGCGGTTCGCCGTTGACCAGCTCCATGACCAGATAGGCGGTGCGGCCCTCCCCGTCCAGCTGGCTTTCGCCGTAGTCATGGACGCTGGCGATGCCGGGATGGTTGAGCATGGCGGTGGTGCGCGCCTCGGCGCGGAACCGCTCGATGAACTCCGGGTCCTGCGAAAACTCCTGCTTGAGCACCTTGACCGCGACGCGCCGGCCCAGGCGGCTGTCCACCGCCTCCCAGACTTGGCCCATGCCACCGGTGGCGATGAGCCGCTGCAGGCGGTACCTGCCCGACAACGTCACACCAACTCGGGGGCTCATGCTCCTCCCTGCAGTGCGGCCTCGATCACGGCCCGTCCGATCGGCGCGGCGAGCGCACCTCCCGTGGCCGACAGCCGGTCACCGCCACCCTCCACCAGTACCGCTACCGCAACCTTCGGGGTCTGGGCGGGCGCGAAGGCGATGTACCACGCGTGCGGCGGCGTGTGCCGCGGATCGGTGCCATGCTCGGCAGTACCAGTCTTGGATGCGATCTGCACGCCGGGGATGGCTCCTTTCTGCTGCGCGTCCTTCTCGGCGCCGACCATCAGCTCTGTTAGCTTAGCGGCGACCTGCGGCGACACGGCGCGGCGCTGCTGATACGGCGCTGTTGTGCTGATGATGGACAGGTCGGGGCCCTTGAGGGTGTCGATCAGATAGGGCTGCATCATCACCCCGTTATTCGCGATGGCCGCGGCGATCTCCGCGTTCTCCAGCGGTGTCAGCGCGACGTCTTTCTGACCAATGCTTGACATACCCAGCGCGGCCGCGTCCGCAATGAGTCCCACATTGGATTCGGCAACCTGCAGTGGAATGACACTGGGCGTGCTGTCCAGGCCGAACGAACGCGCCATGCTGCGCAGGGCGTCGGCGCCGGTGGCCAGGCCCAGCTGGACGAACGCGGTGTTGCACGACAGAGCGAACGCCTCGGTCAGCGACACGGTGGGGTCGGGGCCGCATGGGGTGCCGCCGTAGTTCTCCAAGGTGACCGTGCTGTCGGGTAGCGGAATCCTGGCCGCGGAGGTCAGCTGCTCGTTCGGGTCGGCACCCGCCTGCAGCGCCGCCGCGGTCGTGACGACTTTGAAGGTGGAACCGGGCGGGTAGGTCTCGGCGATGGCGCGGTTGGTCAGGGGCGAGTTGGGATCGTCACGCAGCCGCTTCCAGGCTTGCGCCTGCTCCTCGGGATTGTGGGAGGCCAGCAGGTTGGGGTCATAGGACGGAGACGACACCATCGCGAGGATCTTGCCCGTGGCCGGTTCCAGCGCGACCACTGCTCCCTTGCAGGGCGATCCCGCGCAGCCTTGCTGCATGGCGTCCCAGGCGGCTTGCTGGACGCGGGGGTTGATGGTGGTGTCGACATTGCCGCCGCGCGGATCGCGGCCGGTGAAGAAGTCGGCCAGCCGGCGCCCGAATAGCCGCTCGTCTGACCCGTTCAATACCGGGTCCTCGGCGTGTTCGAGCCCGGTACTGGAATAGCGCAGTGAATAGAAGCCGGTGATCGGCGCGTACACCGCCGCGTTGGGATACACCCGCAGGAACCGGAAGCGGTTGTCGGTGGCCACCGAATAGGCCAGCAGCTGCCCACCCGCGGTGATCTGGCCGCGCTGACGTGAATACTCGTCGAGCAGTACGCGCTGGTTCCGGGGGTCGGCGCGCAGCCCGTCGGCGGTGAAGACCTGCGTGTACGTGGCGTTGAGCAGCAGCAGCACGATCAACGCCATCACGATCACCGAGATCCGGCGAAGCGAGGTGTTCATACTTTTTGGATCACTTCGGTGCCGGCCGTCGCGATCGGCGAGGTGTCGCGGGGGTGGGTGCGCAGCGGTCGGCGCGCGCTGTGCGAGATGCGCGCCAGGATGGCCAGCAGCACGTAGTTCGCCAGCAGCGACGATCCACCGTAGGACAGCCACGGGGTGGTCAACCCGGTCAGCGGGATGAGCCGGGTGACACCACCGACGACGATGAACAGTTGAATGGCCAGCGTTGACGCCAGGCCCGCGGCGAGCAGCTTGCCGAAGCTCTCCCGCGTCGCGATGGCGGTACGCAGGCCGCGGACAATGACGATCGTATAGAGCAGTAGCAGCGCTGCCAGACCCACCAATCCGAGCTCTTCGCCGAACGCGGCGATGATGAAATCGGTCGACGCCGCGGGCACGGTGTCGGGTTGGCCGTTGCCCAGCCCGGTGCCAAAGATGCCACCGGTAGCAAAGCTGAACATCGACTGCACCAGTTGATAACCGCTGCCCTCGGGATCGGTGAACGGGTCCCACCACATCTGCACGCGAACCCGTACGTGGCTGAAAATGAAATACGCCACAACGCTTCCCGCGACGAACAGCGCCAGTCCGATGACCACCCAGCTGAGTCGCTGGGTGGCGAGATAGACCACCACCAGGAACGAGGCGTAAAGCAACAGCGAAGTGCCGAGGTCCTTTTCGAAGACCATCACACCGATCGAGATCACCCACGCCGCAAGCAAGGGCGCGAGGTCTCGCGGTCGGGGCAGGTTCATACCCATCAAATGCCTACCGACACTGTGGAAGACGCCGCGCTTGGCGATGAGCACGGCGGAGAAGAAGATGAGCAGCAGGATTTTGGAAAATTCGGCGGGCTGAATCGAGAAGCCGGAGAAGCGAATCCAGATTTTCGCGCCGTTCTGTTCGGATAAGGATGCCGGCAGCAGTGCGGGTATCGCCAAGAAAACCAGACCCGTCAGGCCACAGATGTAGCCGTAGCGAGCGAGCTGTCGATGGTCTTTCAGAAACGTGACCACGAGCGCGAACGCCGCGACTCCGACCAGGGTCCACAGCATCTGCTGGGCCGCGCCGGCGTGATGGTGCCTATT
Organism: Mycobacterium conspicuum; assembly: GCF_010730195.1. NCBI lineage: Bacteria > Bacillati > Actinomycetota > Actinomycetes > Mycobacteriales > Mycobacteriaceae > Mycobacterium > Mycobacterium conspicuum. The sequence continues at coordinate 5,764,093 of NZ_AP022613.1, read as the reverse complement.
GAGCTCGCTGTTGACGAGGTCGAGCCGGTGAATCATCACCAGACCAAGTCCGTTGAGCAGGGCCACGATTGGCAACAGCAGCGGATCGGTGTACGGGGCAAAGCGGCGAATGACCAGATGCGCGCCCCCGAACACGGCGAGGAAGGCCAGGCCGTAGCGAGTCAGGTCCCAGCGCAAGCCCTGCTCCTGGTTGGCTTCCACGACGAGTAAGGCCGCGACGGTGACGATGGCGGCGAAGCACAGCAGCAGCAGTTCGGCGTTGCGTCGCGTGGGCAGCGGGGGTGTCACCGCGACCGGTGGTTGGACCTGCGTGGTCATGCCGCCGCCCGGCAGTGCGGAATTGCGGGCACCGGCTGGGGAATTGTGGCGGGCGCAAGCGAGGAGGCCGACGGGGCCACTGGGGCCGAGGTGGCCGCCGGCGAGGTAGTTGAGGGGCCGCGCGTGGCGCTGCTGGTAGGCGAGGTCGGGGGCGTAGTGGTTGTCGGGGCGGTGGACTCGGGTGCCGGCGTTTGGCCCGCCGGTGCGGGCGGTGAGGTGGCGCGAGGGGGCGGGCAGGTCAGCAGCGAATCGGCCAGCAACTTCCGTAGCTGGGACTCCGCCTGATCGAGCGTGCCGCCCGGCAGGCCGCTTTGCACCTGCGCCTGTCCGGCGGGGTTGAGATCCTGCGGCGTCGTCAGTTGGCAGCCGTTGCTCCCGGATTGGCCGTAGCTGATCAGCGACATCTCGTTGCGTGCGTTGACGCAGGCCACCAGGTACGGCTCCTGCAGGGAAATGCCCAGCAGCGAACCCTGAATGCCGCGCAAGATGGACACCTTGCCGCGGTATTCGGCGACGTAGTAGTTATTGGTGATGATCCACCGGCCAATAGCCAGGCCGGCCAGCACCACCAGCACCACGACGGCTATGACGAGGGCCATCCGGCGCCGCGACCACCGCGGTCGAGTAGCTGTATCGACTTGCGGCGGTGTACGTTTGGCAACCTCCTTGCGTGGGTTGATGGCCGAGGCGCGGCCCGCGGCGGTGTTGGGCAGGGTCACGTTTTGGTCGTCTTCACCAGATACCGCGCCGGCGAGAATCGGCTGGGTCTGCCCGTAGTCGTAGTCCACGACATCGGCGACGACGACGGTCACGTTGTCCGGACCGCCACCGCGCAACGCCAATTCGATTAAACGATAGGCACTTTCGGCTACGTCGGGAATCTGTAACGCCTCGAGGATGGTTTCGTCGCTCACCGGGTCGGATAGGCCGTCCGAGCACAGCAGGTATCGATCGCCGGCCCGCGCTTCCCGCATTGTCAAGGTGGGCTCGACCTCGTGGCCGGTCAATGCCCGCATGATCAAGGAACGCTGCGGATGGCTATGAGCCTCCTCGGCGGTAATCCGGCCCTCGTCGACCAACGTTTGGACGAAGGTGTCGTCCTTGGTTATCTGCGTGAGTTCCCCGTCGCGCAGCAGGTAGCCGCGTGAGTCACCGATGTGCACCAGCCCAATCTGGTTGCCCGCGAACAGGATTGCGGTCAGCGTGGTGCCCATGCCCTCCAGGTCGGGCTCCAGCTGAACGTGCTCGGCGATGGCCGCATTGCCGGCGCGCACCGCGGCTTCCAGCTTGCCCAGCAGGTCGCCACCGGGTTCGTCGTCGTCGAGGTGGGCCAAGGCGGCGATGACCAATTGGGACGCCACCTCGCCGGCCGCGTGGCCGCCCATGCCGTCGGCGAGGGCCAGCAGGCGAGCGCCGGCATACACCGAGTCTTCGTTGTTCGCGCGTACCAGTCCGCGATCGCTGCGGGCCGCATATCGCAGGACCAGGCTCACGGGCGCAACTCGATTGCTGTTTTGCCGATCCGAACCGGCGTACCTATGGGAACTCGTACCGCAGTGGTCACCTTTGCCCTGTCAAGGTAAGTGCCGTTGGTCGATCCTAGATCCTCGACGTACCATTCCGAGCCGCGCTGGGACAACCGGGCGTGCCGCGTCGAGGCGTAGTCGTCGGTCAGGACGAGGGTGGAATCGTCAGCGCGCCCGATCAACACGGGCTGTCCGCTCAGGGTGATGCGTGCTCCGGTCAGCGACCCCTCGGTCACCACCAGATAGCGCGCCGCGGTCCGCTGTCGCGCAGGAAGCAGCGTGCCGCGCAACGCCAAGCCGCGGCGCACCATGACCGCCCCGGTCGGCGCATAGATGTCGGTCTTCAGGATGCGCAGCACCGACCAGATAAATACCCATAGCAACATTAAAAATCCGGCACGCGTCAGCTGCAGTACCAGTCCCTGCATCTGACGTCCTTTCCGTCTCGCGCCGTCCTGGCGCCGGGCCCCGGGTCCGTGACACCGTGCCCATCGGCAACGTCACGATAGCTTGGACGCTGGTGGAAGCGGGAGAAGCACGGCAGCGTGAACCCGACCGGTTCAGTGAATGCGGACGATGATCTCCGAGTGACCCAGGCGGATCACGTCGCCATCGGCCAGCTGCCACTCCTGCACGGGCGCATTGTTGACGGTGGTGCCGTTAGTGGAGTTCAGGTCGGAAAGGAGCGCGACGCGTCCATCCCACCGGATCTCCAGATGCCGTCGTGACACTCCGGTGTCCGGCAACCGGAACTGGGCGTCCTGTCCGCGACCGACGATGTTGGAACCGTCGCGCAGCTGATAGGTCCGCCCGCTGCCGTCGTCGAGCTGCAAGGTGACCGCGGTTCCGGCCGATCCATACTCGCCTTGCCCGTAACCGCCTTCGTAGCCGCCTTCGTAACCCCCGTAGCCGCCGCCCTGGCCGTACTCGGGCGCGGCCGATTGGCCCGCCGACTGGCCCCAGTCGTAGTCCTGGTTCGCCGGCTCGGCGTAGCCGCCGCCGGGCGGGCCGTATCCGCCGGGCGGGACGCTTTCGGCGTATTGCGTGTAGTCGCCCGATGAGTAGTCCTGGCGGCCGTATCCCTGGCCGCCTTGCTGGTAGCCCTGGTCGTATCCGCCCCCCTGCTCGGGATAGGCCGGGCGCTGTTCGGGTGCTGCCGTCGGAGCCTGGCCGCCGTAGCCGCCCTCGTCCTGCCCGCCCGGGCCTCGACCGTAGTCGCCGTACCCGCCGTAGGCCTGTTGACCCTGTTCGCCGCCGGGCGAGCCGTAACCGCTGTCCTGGCGGTAACCCTGGTCGTAGTTTTGGCCACCCTGGCCGGGCTGGCCGCCGTATCCGGCCGGGGCGGGCGGGCGTTGCTCGTAGGGCGGCGGTGGGTAGCCACCCGGGCCTTGGTCGGGGTAGCCGCCTTGCTCCGGGTAGCCGCCCTGCGATGGGTAGCCGCGCTGGTCGGGGTAGCCGCCCTGTTGTGGATAGCCGCCGTGCTCGGGATAGCCGCCCTGCGGTGGGTAGCCGCGCTGGTCGGGGTAGCCGCCCTGGTCGGGGTAGCCGCCCTGCGGTGGGTAGCCGCGCTGGTCGGGGTAGCCGCCCTGCTGGGGGTAGCCGCCTTGGTCTTGGCGGGGCGGCGGATATCCCTGCTGGGGCGGATAGCCGCCTTGTTCCGGCGGGTATCCGCCGCGCGGGTCGTGACCGCCCTGCGGATCCTGCCCGCCCCGCTGGTCGTCCTGCGGACGCCCGTAGCGCTCGTCGTAATACTCGTCGCCGGGCCGCCCTTGTCCCGGTCCCCCGCGGTAGCTCGAGTTGTCAGTCATTGGTGGTACTCCTGGTTCTGCGCCGAACGCCTGATTTGATTGTGGTCGGGGGGCATCGCTGAGCGTCGGGCGGGGCTCGACATCGGGGTTGACAGCACCGCGGGCGCGGAACTGGCCGGTATGCAGGTTCGACGACCGCTCGAACCGGACGACCACATCACCATACGTTTGCCACCCCTGTTCATAGATATAGTCGGCCAAGTAGCTCGCGAAAGCACCCGACGTGAGATCCGGGTCGCCGCCGAACTTCTCAAAGTCGTGCACACCGAGGGTAATGATGTATTCGTTGGGTGCCAAAAGGCGCTTTCCCTGAAGGGGGCGGACACCATCTTCGGCTTCCCTACGCAATAGGGCTTCAATCTCTTGCGGGACGATTGATCCGCCGAAGACACGCGCAAACACGTCACCGACGGTCGCCTCGAGCTTGCGCTCGATGCGCGCGGCAAGCCCCTTCTGGCTAGCACCGTGGCTACCCACCGCTCAGCGCTCGCCCGCACTTGCCATGGCATATCGCCGGCGCAAGGCAAACGACTCGGGCGCGTGTTGGATCACCCAAGCATGGTATCGGGATGGCGCGACGCTGCGGCACCGGGAGAATTCTGAGAATCGCATCATTGCAGGTCAGAATCGTATTGCCGCAGACTTCCGGGGGCTAGGCAGTCGAAGGGCCCCGCCAACGGCCGAGGCGACGGTTGGGGCGCACGACGCTTACAGTGGTATGGTCCTTCGGTTGTTTCGGGCGAGTGGCGGAATGGCAGACGCGCTGGCTTCAGGTGCCAGTGTCCTTCGGGACGTGGGGGTTCAAGTCCCCCTTCGCCCACAATGTGATGACGACAATCTCCCCGGCCAATCGGCCGGGGATTTTGTTTGGGGCGCTTTCTCTTTCGCCGACTCGACGGATTTACTGCGGAAGCAGGCGCCGTTTCTGCTCGGTGAATTCCTCTTCGGTGAGGATTCCCGAGTCGCGTAGCGAGGCCAGCTCGCGTAGCTCGGCGGCGATGCTCGTAATCGGGCCGCCCGGCGGGGTTTTCGGCGCCTGGGCCGATTGCTGGGCCGGTTCAGGCTGGGCCGGCTCAGACGGCTTTTGGGCGGGCACCGCGACCCGCTCGCCGATCCGCTCTCGGCGGCCGGCCCCACCCGTAGCGCCGGTACCGGCGCCGCCGGCGCCGCCAGCCAGGGCTCGCCCGGCCATGCCGGCCAGGGCCATCTGACTGAACACGCCTCCGGCGCCCGTCGAGGTCTCTGCGCTAACGACGGTGGCGGCCGGCAGTGCCACCGCGAGGGGGCGTATCTCCGGGGCCGCCTGCGCCCACCCGGTCGGCACCGACATCTTGCCGACCGTGTTCGCCGTTCCCATGCCCGCCGAAACCGGGGAGCCCAGGTTGGTGATCACCGGGAACGGGGACGGAGGCACCGGACCCGTGCCCGGCCAGGACTCAATGCCTGCCCAGCCGCTGACGATGTCGTCGGTATGGAGACCGGTGTAGAAACCGCCAACGTCGTAGGGCAGGGCCGTTATCCCGACTGCCGAGTCGACACCCAGTCCCGTGCCGCTCAATTCTGGATCGACGAAAATGCCGCTAAGGCTTCCCAGCAGGTTGATCAGTTCCAGCGGCGACAGCGCCTGGGCCGGGGAAGCGGCACTGTTCAGCGCGCCGGGCACCGCCGACAACGCCTGCTGCGCCTGGGTGAGCGCGCTCGGTATGTTGCCGGCGGGGGCGGCGCCGGCTTGGGCGACCGCGGCCGCTTGGTTCGCCTGTCCGCGCGGGTTGGTGCTCGACGGCGGTGAACCGAACGGTGGCAGCGATGTCGCCGACGCCGACGCGCCGGCATAGCTGTACATCGCGGCAGCGTCTTGGGCCCACATCTCGGCGTACTGCGACTCGGTGAGCGCTATCGCCGGCGTGTTCTGACCGAACAAATTGGTCGCCACCAGGGCCGCCAACAGGCTGCGGTTGGCCGCGACGACCGGCGGCGGCACCGTTTCGGCGAACGCCGCATCGTATGCGGCGGCCGCCGCTGTGGCCTGGTAGGCCGTCTGCTCGGCCTGCGCGGCCGTGCTCCTGATCCATGCCACATAGGGAGCGGCCGCGGCGGCCATCGCCGACGCCGCCGGGCCAGTCCAAGCTCCGGCGATCAGGCCGGCGATCGCCGACTGGTATGAGCTCGCCGTCGATTGCAGGTCAGCGGCCAGCGCGTCCCATGCCGTCGCTGCGGCCAACATCGGTCCCGAGCCGGGACCGGCATACATGCGGGCGGAGTTAACCTCTGGCGGCAGTAATCCGAAATCCATGTCGTTTCCTCCGATCGGTTCGCCCGCCGCCAACGCGTTGGCGGTTCGGTGACGGCGTCCCGGGCATCAGCGGCGTCGGCCGAAATTTCTTCGCGGTCATCGCCGGAACTGGCGTGGCAGGTCGCCGACACCGGTCGAGCCGATGCGCGTGTTCACCAGCCGGACGGCTGACGTTTACCGCGTTTGCTGGACCGATGATACGGGCCCCGACAGCCATGCTCGTAACAAAGCCGCATGTGCGAAGCCTAGGAGCTAAATGTGAGTTGGCAGCAAAACACCGGCAAACCGTGTCCGTATTGTTTCGCGCGGCGGACTAGGTGCTCGGCTGCGTCTGCACCCAGCGTTGGATCTCGGGGGTGACGGGGTCGGTGAGCTCGGCGAACTCGGGATGCTTCTCGACCACGTTGGCAACCATCGAGCAGACCGGGACGATGCGCTTCCCGTCGGCGCGCGCCGCGTCGAGGGCATGCTCGACGAGGATGGTTGCCAGGCCGCGTCCGCCGAACGCGGGGTCGATCACGGTGTGATAGAAAACCCGCTCGTCGCCGCGATCGGCGAAATCAGCGAAACCGACGGTTTCGCCCTCGACGGCAATGGTGTATTTGCCGTCCTGCTCGCTGACCGTGGTTTGCGCGCCGGTCTTATCCGTCGTCATGTGTCTTCCTTCCGTTGCGCCCGACCACGTTGCCTCGATGGGTGCTCCCTTCGCGACAGTACCTCTGGAATTCACCGGGGCGGACGGAGCACCTTCATGGCTACTCGCATGATCGGCTCGGGAACCTGGTCTTTCGCCGACAGCGCGGCATCGGCGACGCGCGAACGCAGCGGGGCGCCGCGACCGAAAATCTTGTTCAAAGGTCCCCCGGACGGCTCAATCACGACATGAAGGGGCGGGGTACCCACGGCCGCCCCAAGCGCGTTCGAGATGACCATCCGCTGGATTTCGCTCGTGCCCTCAAAGATGGTGTACAGCTTGGCATCTCGATACCACTTCTCGACCGGATGATCGGTGATGTAACCCCAGCCGCCCATTGTCTGGATCGCGCGTTCGGTGGCTTTGACCGCAACCTCGGTGGCGGCGAGCTTGGACATCGAGCCCTCGGCGCGCTCGAAGGGGACGCCGCTGGCGGCCATCCAGGAGGCTCGCCAGGTCAGTAAGCGGGCCGCGTCGATCTGGGTTGCCAAGTCCGCCAACGGGAAAGCGATGCCTTGATTGTCGATAATGGGACCGCCGAACGCTTCTCGCTCGGTGGCGTAGGACGTGGCGTACTCCAGTGCGGCGCGCGCGATCCCGATCGCCTGGGCGGCGACCATCGGCCGGGTTTGTTCGAAGGTGCCCAATGTAGCCGACCCCGACCGCTTTGCGCCCGCGACGACCTCGCGGGCTTTGGCCAGCTTGTGGTCCAATTTCTCTTGTCCGCCAAGCAGATTGGCTCCCGGAATGCGCACGCCGTCGAGCTTGAGCTCTGCGGTGTGCGACGCCCGGCAGCCCAACTTGTCGAGCTTGCGCACCATCTCGAGCCCGGGCGTGCCTCCGGGCACGACGAACAGCGCTTGACCGCGGTGGCCGAGCTCTTCGTCGACGACTGCGTTCACCACGTGCACGTTGGCGATGCCACCGTTGCCAATCCACATCTTGTGGCCGTCGATGATCCAGTCGTCACCGTCGCGGCGGGCTCGGGTGCGCAGATTGCGCACGTCGCTGCCGCCTTCGGGTTCGGAAATCGCCAGCGCCGCGAGCTTGAGATCGCCGGGCGTTCCGAAGCATTCGGGTGCCCACTGCAGCATCTGTTCCGGCGAGGCGGCCTGCCCGATCGCCGACAGTGCCAGCGCCGGCATGACGATCGCCAAACCGATTCCGGCGCAGCCCCAGAAGATTTCCTCCATGAACATCGGCAGCGACAGGCCGGTGGGGTCACCGATCAGGTCGCGGTAGAACAACGGGCTGTAGAAGCCACGTTGAGCGGCCTCCTCGAGCACCGGCCAGGGAAACTCTTGGCGCTGGTCATAGTCCAGTGCAACGGGACGTATCACGGAGTCGGCGAATTCGTGTGCGCGCCGGGCCAGGTCATGCTGCGCCGCGGTCGGGGTCAGGTCGAACGTCATGCCAACGCCTACCCCGTCGGCAGGGCCAACAAACTGACCGGCGGTGCGGCGCTTTTACGCCGCCGGGCGCGGACCAATCCGCGAGGCGGGCAGGTGCAGCACCACCGCCGTCACCGGAGCCGTCTGGTGCCCGCTGCGGGACAGGAGGGCCGCATTCTCGGGGAGTTGCCTGGAGTTGATTTCGCCGGCGGCGATGCGGCGCAGCGTCTCGTGGGCCGCGGCCAGTTGCGCGCGCTTGCGGTATTGGCCGCCGGGAAGTTTGATGCCGGCCCACACGCCGTACTCCTCGCGGTGCTTGATGGCGCGCTGGGCGCACTGGCGCTGCTGGGCCAGCGGGCAACGGCGCAGGCACTGGATGCGCGCCTCGGTAGCCGACCGCTCGTACGCGCGCGCTTTCGCGGCGCCGTCACCACCGTCGTCGTCGGGGTAGCCGAACCATAATTCCGGGTTGGTTGTGCAGGGGTGTCCCGTGGCGACCATGCCGAGCCTCCTCCTCGAACTGAAACGTAGGCAAAAGCGTATACAGATAGAAGGTGCTGACGCAAGGGAAACGTCGACCAAAACGTATATCCACAACTGCGGACCGTTGCCTGTGTAATATCCGGCTATGGCCGGAGCGTCCGATGAGCCGTGAATCGGCCGGCGCGGCGATCCGGGCGCTGCGGGAATCCCGCGATTGGTCCTTGGCGGAGCTCGCGGCGGCCACCGGCGTCAGCGTCATGGGATTGAGCTACCTCGAGCGCGGCGCCCGCAAACCACACAAAAGCACAGTTCAGAAGGTTGAGAATGGCCTCGGGTTGCCGCCGGGCACCTATTCGCGCCTTGTGGTGGCAGCCGATCCGGACGCCGAGCTGGCCCGGCTGATGGCCGCGCAGACCCCGCAGACGACGGCGCCGCGGCGGGCCGCGTCGGTCGTGGTCGATCGCCACAGCGACACGGAAGTCCTCGAGGGCTACGCCGAAGCACAGCTCGATGCCATCAAATCTGTCATCGATCGGCTGCCTGCGACGACATCAAACGAATATGAGACGTATATTCTGTCTGTGATTGAGCAGTGCGTGAAGGCTGAGAGGCTGGCGGCCAGCTCCTGGCGGGTGGCGGTCACCGCGGGCCCCGACTCGACGACCCGGTTGATGGAGCACCTCACGGAACTCGAGGAGACCCGGGCCGACCTGCTACGGCGGATGCCCGCCAGCCTCAGTGCGCGATTCGACGCGGCGTGCGCGCAATCGTCGCTGCCGGATCCGATCATTGCGGCACTGCTCGGCGTCAGCAGCGACGACGTGTGGGAGATTCGCAACCGCGGTGTCATCCCTGCCTGGGCGCTGCCACACGTCCGCGCCTTCACCGAGACGGTTGAGTCGGCGAACCGCGGCTCGGCCGGCCAGGAGGACGGCGCGTGATCGAAGGCGAAGTGCAAGCGCTCAGGCGCGCTCATCAACTGTTCGCCGACAGCGGTCCGCGGGTTGCGCTGGACGCGCGCACCAGTCACGTCGTCGCGCTGGATGACGTTGCGGGACAACAGCACTATCAGATCGCGGCACGCCGCAGCCGCGATGCGTTGGCGTCGGCGGCGCGGACAGACGCGGCGACCGAAGCCGTCATCGCCAGCGCCCAACGCGACCACGCGCAGGCACGGCAGCTGACCAAGAATGTGCTGCATCAAGCCCTGGCCGACGGCATGCCTGCGGCCAGCCCGATGGCACAGCGCGAGGCGTTGCGCCGAAGCGCGGCGCGACTGCGGGCCCAGCGAGCGCATGTCTTGGTGGCCCGACGCCGGGCTCGGCGGCACCTGATGGCGCTGCGAGCGCTGCGGTACCGCATGACGCACCGGCACGGCCCCGGTCTGGCCCGCCTGGCCCGCCTGCCCGGGGCGGGCGGCCGCGCCGGCGTCGCGGTGCGTGCGGCGTTGTCGCGGTTGGGCCGCCCGTATGTCTGGGGCGCGACGGGCCCTGACCAGTTTGACTGTTCGGGGCTGGTGCAGTGGTCCTATGCGCAGGCCGGCCTGCACCTGGACCGCACGACGTACCAGCAGATCAATGACGGAATCCCGGTCCCGCGCTCGCAGGTCAGGCCGGGGGACCTCGTCTTCCCCCATGCCGGGCATGTGCAGTTGGCCATCGGCAACAATCTGGTCGTCGAAGCGCCCTACTCGGGTGCGACGGTGCGGATTAGCCGACTGGGCGGCAACGTGCAAATACGCAGACCCTTTTGAGCACGCTCTGAGGAGGTGGGACCCGTGTCGGAGCAAGAACAATCCATGTTGGCCGCCGTCCGGGCGCGGCAGGCAGCGCTGTCGAGCTCGCACGACACGGTGGCCGACGCCGACCGGGTGCTGGTCCAGGCGATCTCCGAGGCTCACGCCGTGCTGCGCGAAAGCGTCACCCGGCTCGATGCGATCGCCGCGGAGATCGACCGGGTAGCGTCGGGTCAAGCGGGCGCCGCCGTCGATACCCCGATGGGCGCACGCGAATTTCAGAAGTTCCTGGTTGCCAAACAACGCGAGATTGCCGCGGTCGTGGAGCGTGCACACGAACTCGACCGCGCCAAAAGCGCTGTGCTGCAGGGCTTGCGGGCACAGTACACATCCTCGACGAGGTGAATTGTCGCCGCCGCCAGGTCTCGCTACTGTCGGCCGGCATGGCGACCTATCGGGATGTACTCGCCGCGGTCAAACAGATTCGGGACCGCACGGGCGACCCGAACGCGTGGCAGACCGGGCTGACGCCGAGCGAGCTGGTGGCCGTGATCATCCCCACCACGCGGCCCGACCAACTCGATGCGATCCTGGGCAGAATCCGCCAGCAACACCCGGACGTGTTCGGCGGCCCGCCGCGCCTGGCCGGCGCACCGCCGGCGTCTCACGAACCGCAGCAGGGTGAGGCCGCCAAGGCCATCGCGGACGCCGAAGCCGCTCTGGCACACCAGAATTCGGCGAGTTCTCACCTCGATCTGCAGGTGATCTCGGCGATCCTGAACGCCCACTTGAAAACGGTCGAGGGCAGCGAAGAGCTGAGCAAGCTGCAGCAGGAGACCGAAGGGGCGGTCCGGGCCCGCTCCGACTTGGACACCCCGGCAGGAGCGCGTGACTTCCAGCGGTTCCTGATCAGCAAGCTGCGTGACATCCGCGCCGTGGTCGCCAACGCGAGTTTGGATGACACCTCGAAGTCGACCCTGATGGCCGCGTGGACATCCCTCTACGACGCCTCGAAAAACGAAGTGGCCGTTCCCGCTCCACGGCCATCCGCGCCCGCCGTGCCCGACGATCCACCCGCGGGAACGCCCGACGACGCCGCAGCGGATCCGTACCTGGATGCACTGCTTGACGACCCCGGCCTGCCCGCCGAGGGATTACCCGCGCAGGATGCGCTCGCTGCGGCTCCGCCGCCACCGGCGACGCCCGCGCCGATGACGCCCACGGCGATGCCGTCGATGATGCCGAGCATCCCCAGTTTCGGCGGAGGATCACTGCCGGGTGGCTCCGCACCGGGGTGGAATAGCGAAGGCGGGCTTCCGCTTTCCAAGTTGCTCGACGGCGCCGAGCCCGAACCGACGGACGGCGACGAAGCTGGCGACCCGAAAGGCACCGAACCGGTCGACGCGGCCGGAAGCGAGCCCGAACCGCCGCCCAGCGGCCCGACGGTGGTCACCTTGCCCGACGGCGAGACGGTGACGGCGGGCAGCCCGCAACTGGCGGCGGTGATCCAGGCCGCGGTCGGTGGCACGCCGATCGCCGAGGCCTTCCACCAGCAGAGCATCACCATTCCGCCGCCTGGGACGGCGGTCAGCAACCCGATCGATCCCCAGCGGGTCATCCCCGGAGACATCGGCGTCCTCCGCGACCGCCACGCCCTTGCGCTCGGCAACGGTAAAGCGCTGCTCGACGGCCAGATTCAGCACATCGCCACCGTGAGTGGGCCGAGCTTTCTAGGCTGGGAGCACCCGCCCGCAACGCAAGGATCGGCGGCAGGGACGCCACCTGCCCCACCGACCGCACCGGCCAGGACGGACCCACCGGCCCCGACCCGGCCGGCGGCGACGTCGAGCACCGGCGACTGAAGAGGAGACAGCGGATGGCAGATCGAATCCAGGCGGTGCCCGCGCAGTTGCGTGCGGCCGCCGTCCATCACGAGGAGACGTCGGAGTACTTGCGGACCGTGCCGTCGTCGCATCCCGCGATCCAGGAGAGTCTGGACTCCCTCGGACCGATCTTCGGTGAGCTGCGCGAGGCCGGCCGCGAACTGTTGGAACTGCGGTGGCAGTGCTATCAGCAACAGGCTGACAACCACGCCGAGATGGCACACAACCTCAGGACGTCGGCGACGATGTGGGACGAGCACGACCAACAGGCGGCGCGCGACTTCGGCGACATCACCGACGGCGGCCGATGACGGACGCCAACCCCGCGTTCGACACCGTTCACCCCAGCGGACATATCCTGGTCCGCTCCTGTCGTGGCGGCTATATGCACAGCGTCGCCCTGAGCGCCGAGGCGATGGACACCGACGCCGCCACCTTGGCGCGCGCCATCGTGTTGACCGCGGATGTGTCGTGCCTCAAGGCGTTGCTAGAAGTGCGCAACGAGATCGTCGCCGCGGGCCACACCCCGTCCGCGGAGGTTCCGACCGCCCACGATCTCGATGTGGCGATCGAAAAGCTGCTGGCGCATCGACTACGCCGTCGCAAAGCCTAAAGCAGCCAGGGCTTGGCGATATCGGGGTCGGGTGCGATATCCTCCGGCGGCTCGATCGGATTGGCGCCGAACAACTCTCGCGCGCGGCGCAGCAACGTGCGCACCTCGTCGAGTTGCTGCTGCAGCGCAGAATCAGCCATGGCCCCACGCTACCCAGGCCGGGATCGACGCACAATTCACCGGCGAAAACGCCGGCGGCGGGTGCCGGTACGCTTACGCGGTGGCGATCTTCGGTCGGAACACGGCGCGCCGGCGCCTCCGGAGAGCGACAAGGGAATCGCTGGCGATTCCCACCTTCAGCTCTCCTGTCGATTGCACCCCGTGGGTCATCGGCGGCCTTTGGCCCGCCGAACTTGCGACGGTTAACGCCGAAACCTCAACGCTGGCAGAGTATCTCAATGCCGACCTGCGGCGGATCGCCAGCAGCGCCAACGACGAGCTGAGGATGATCCGGCGAGCGGGAATGAGTGATGCGGCCCGGCAGGCAGAAGAGGCCCGGGTCATCAACGAGGCCCGCAGCCGTGCCGAGCGGCGAGTCGAGTCCACGGTTCGTCAGCTGCGCGCCGCGCCGGCCGGCGGTCGGGCGCGATCCCCGCGGCACGCCGTGCGGGAAGCCCCCGCGGCGGATATCGATAAGACGCAAGTGATCCCCGCCGTCAACGTGGTTGAAATGCCGGACGTCGCAGAGGACGTCAACGAGCCCGCGACGACGCGGGTGGAAACCCCGGAGCCGCCGACGCCCGCCTCGGTGGAATCCGACGCCGAACGATTGCGGCGGCTGGTGGCTTTCGTCGCGCGCCAAGAACCCAGGCTGAATTGGGCGGTCGGCGATTACCCCGACGGCAGCACGGTTTTGGTCACCGACCTCGCCCACGGATGGGTGCCCGCGGGGATCAAGTTGCCGGCCGGCGTGCGGTTGTTGGAGCCCGGGCGACGCACGGGCCGAGCTTCCGCATTGATCGGCGATGCGCAGCGCGTCGAGACCTACAGTCCCGGTGATCCGCTGGGCTGGTCGACCGATTTCGCCGCGACACAGTCCTCGTCGCAGCCGCGCGACCTGCCTGCCGTTGACGACCTGGGATGGCAATTAATTCAAGCCACGCACTGGCGCGACGGCGTGCCGCGCATCGTGCACACGTTGGCCAAGGCCGCGGCCGCGGCGACCGGTGTCGTCGAGGACGAAGTCGATCTGCTGCGGGTGCACCTTGATACGGCGCGGTGCCGGCTACTGGACCAGTATCCGGACGTCGATTCCGGCCTCCTGGCCAACTGTCTGCTGCTGGCCGCCGCCGAGGGCGTGGTTACCGGGGATTTGCTGTCGGCGAACTATCACTTCTCCTGGTTTCAGAAGCTCGACGCTTTGAATTGACGCTGGTGAGAGGGGTCGATGATACTGACATCGTGTCAAGGTCGGACAGTCGCAGCGAGCGCAGCGACCTGAAAGACCGAGCTCTCGTCGAATCGGTTCTGCGGGAGCTAAGTGCGGCCGCCGACAAGTGGGAAGCCGTTGTCGCGCAAGCCGAAACCGTCACCTACAGCGTGGATCTCGGCGACATTCAGGCCGTCGCGAATTCCGACGGCAGGTTGTTGCAGCTGACGCTGCATCCGGGCGTCACCAGCTACGCCCACGGTGAATTGACCGACCGATTGAACCTGGCGATCGAGGCGCTGCGCGAAGAGGCAGAGGCCGAAAACCGGGCGCGGTACGGCGGAGAGCTGCACTGAGGTCACTTCAGATCGGTGGCGACGCGCTCCAGGACGGCGAGGTGGTCATCGACGGTTGCCAGGCCGGCGCCCATGGTGTTCACCGATAGGTGCGTCGCCCCGGCCGCCTTCCACTCGGCGATCTCGGCCGCCACCTGGTCGCGGTCGCCGGTCCAGCTGACCCGCCCTTCCATCCCGAGGCTGTCGGCGTCGCGGCCTGCGGCCACGGCCGCCTCCTTCACCCGGGCAACCGCGTAGTCCAGGCCCGGCCCGGGACCCATCATCGGGAACCAGCCGTCGCCGAGCCGTCCGGCGCGTTCATAGGCGCGGTCTGAGGCCGCGCCGAACCACAGCGGGATCGGGCGCTGATTCGGCAGCGGGGCCAAACCCGCACCGGTCACGGTGTGGTATTTGCCGTTGAAGGTGACCGACCGTTCGGTCCATAGCTTGCGCATGACCTCGACCTGCTCCTCGGAGCGTTTGCCGCGGTTGGTGAAGTCCTCACCGAGCGCCTCGTATTCGACCGCGTTCCAGCCCAGCCCGATCCCGAGCCGGAAGCGCCCGCCGGTGAGCAGGTCGACCTCGGCGGCCTGCTTGGCGACCAGTGCGGTCTGCCGCTGCGGCAAGATGATGATGCCGGTGACGAGTTCCAGCGAGGTGACCGCGGCCAAAAAGCCGAACATGACGAACGGTTCGTGAAATGTCGTGTCGATGTCGTAGGGGCCCTGGAAGCCCTGGTGCACCGCGGGGTCGGCGCCGACGACGTGGTCGTAGGCCAGGATGTGGGTGAATCCGAGCTGTTCCACGCCCTGGGCGTAAGTGCGGAGGACGGCGGGATCTCCCCCGAGCTCGGTTTGCGGGAACGTGACTCCAAGACGCATTCGCAATGCAACCGTGCCGCACCGCAATTGCTTCCCGCGAAGTGAAAGCCGCTGCGCGCTGCGCGCCTGCGCGCCCGAAGGGATTCGAACCCCTAACCTTCTGATCCGTAGTCAGATGCTCTATCCGTTGAGCTACGGGCGCCTTGTCTTCAGTTATGTTCTCGCAAACAACTCCGCGGAGGCGAGAGGATTTGAACCTCCGGTCCCCTTGAAGGGGGACAACTCATTAGCAGTGAGCCCCATTCGGCCGCTCTGGCACGCCTCCATGGACTTCACGAGGGTACCCGAACCGTTTCCGGGATCCCGCAACCGTCGGGGCCATAGCGTACACAGCCGCGACATATGCTGACAAAGTGAGCGCCCGCCTGCGACCCGAGCTGGACGGGCTGCCCGTTTATGTGCCAGGCAAAACGGTGCCGGGGGCCACCAAACTGGCCAGCAACGAGACGGTGTTCGGGCCGCTGCCGAGCGTGCGCGCGGCCATCGAGCGAGCCACCGATGCGATCAACCGCTATCCCGACAACGGCTGCGTGGAACTCAAGGCCGCCCTGGCCAAGCGGCTGGATTTCCCGCCCGAACAGGTCGCCGTGGGGTGCGGTTCGGTCAGCCTGTGCCAACAGCTCGTGCAGATCACGGCCGGTGCCGGCGACGAGGTGATCTTCGGCTGGCGCAGCTTTGAGCTCTACCCGCCCCTGGTTCAGGTCGCCGGCGCGACCGCGATTCGGGTGCCCCTGACCGAGCACACCTTCGACCTCTACGCCATGCTCGCCGCGGTCACCGAACGCACCCGGCTGATCTTCGTCTGCAACCCGAACAATCCCACCTCCACCGTCGTGGATCCGGGCGCGCTGACCCGGTTCGTCGAGGCGGTTCCGCCGCACGTTTTGATCGCCATCGACGAGGCCTATGTCGAGTACATCCGTGACGGCATGCTGCCGGACAGCCTCGCTCTGGTGCGCGCCCATAGCAATGTTGTTGTGCTGCGCACCTTTTCGAAGGCGTACGGGCTGGCGGGTTTGCGGGTCGGCTACGCGGTCGGTCACCCCGAGGTGATCGTCGCGCTGGACAAGGTCTACGTGCCGTTCACGGTGTCCAGCATCGCGCAGGCCGCCGCGATCGCCTCGCTGGACGCCGCCGACGAGTTGCTGGCCCGCACCGACGCGGTCGTCGACGAACGCGCGCGGGTCAGCGCGGGGCTGCGCGATGCCGGGTTCGTTTTGCCGCCGTCGCAGGCCAACTTCGTGTGGTTGCCGCTGGGGCCCCGCACCCTCGACTTCGTCTCGCGAGCCGCCGACGCCCGCATCGTGGTCCGCCCGTACGGCACCGACGGTGTGCGGGTTACCGTCGCGGCAGCGGAAGAAAACGACGCCATGCTGCGCTTCGCGCGCGGCTGGAACGCGAATCATGGGAGTACGCAATGACTCTGGCCCGCAAGAAGTTCACCGAATTCAAGGAAAGCGCCGTTCAGGTGTCCGACGCCGAGCTCGACGAGTTCTGGGCGACCCTCGAGCCCGCCACCATCGACGGCATGATCGGCGAGTGGAAGGGCGGCGAGTTCGCCACCGGGCACCGGGCCAACGGTTCGCTCGCCAAGATCAACTGGTTCGGCAAGACCTTCAAATCCGCCACCGATGCGCAGCCGCTGGTCTGCCTGGACGCCGACGGCAACAAGTACTCGAACGTGGAGCGGATGAACGGCGAGGCCAGCCTCTGGCTGGAAGAATTCCGCGGCGAGGTCACCGCCACGATGGTCTACGACGGCGCGCCCGTGCACGACCACTTCAAGAAGATCGACGACGACGCCGTGATGGGCATCATGAACGGCAAAGGCGTCCTAGACAACGGCCGGTATTACTACTTCTACCTCGAGCGGGTGTAGCGCTGGCTGCTACTCGCCGAGCGTGACGGGAGGGCGAAAATCCGCCCATTTTCGCGCCACGAGAACACTTTCGGCGAGAGGCGCCTACTGCGGATTGCGCCCGGTAAAGGCCACCAGCCGGTCCAGGGCGCCGGCCTCCTCGCCCACGGCGACCGGCTCGTCGAACCCGGCCCGGCCGCGCAGCTCCGGTCGGATGGTGGCGCGCGCCAGCCCCATCACGTATTCGGCCAGCGGCTCGGGCGCGTCGATGTCATGTCCGACGGCGCGGGCGTAATCCCAGGCGTGGACCAGGAATTCGAGCGACAAGATCCCGCACGCCGTCTTGGCCGGCATCTCGCCCTTGCCGAACGGCACGCTGCCGTCCAACCCGCGGCGATGCCAGGCGTCCAGCGCCGGGCGGGCGGCGCTGACGACGCGGCTCTCCGCGGAGGCGCCCTCGTCGGTGTCTGGAGGCTCCGCGCCGGCCAGGCCGCCGAGACCCGAGATGGAGTTCAGCAGGTGCTCGGTCAACTGCGCCACGGTGAACTGCGTGCACGGCGTCTGTCGCGCCATGTCGTCCCCGGCGACGGTGTGCAGCACCTGCTGCAGCACGCCCAGCGTGTCCTCGGCGCTGGCCAGCTCGTCGGTCGGCGGGGAATCTGGTCCGGGTCGCAAATCGGGAGCCATGCCCACCACGCTACGGTCTGCTGATGGGCGAAACATACGAATCCGTCACCGTCGAAATCAAAGACCAGGTTGCGCAGGTGACGTTGATCGGACCGGGTAAGGGCAACGCGATGGGGCCCGCGTTCTGGTCGGAGATGCCGGAGTTGTTCGCGTCGTTGGACGCCGACCGCGACGTGCGGGCGATCGTCATCACCGGGTCGGGCAAGAACTTCAGCTACGGCCTCGACGTGCCGGCGATGGGAGGCTTCCTCACCCCGATGCTGGCCGATGGCGCGCTGGCCCGGCCGCGCGCGGACTTCCACGCCGAGGTGCGACGCATGCAGGGCGCGATCACCGCGGTGGCCGACTGCCGCACGCCCACGATCGCGTCGGTGCACGGCTGGTGCATCGGCGGCGGGGTCGACCTGATCTCGGCGGTGGACATCCGCTATGCCAGCGCCGACGCCAGGTTTTCCGTGCGTGAGGTCAAACTGGCCATCGTCGCCGACGTCGGCAGCCTCGCCCGCCTGCCGCTGATCCTGAACGACGGGCATCTGCGCGAGCTGGCCTTGACGGGTAAGGACATCGACGCGGCGCGGGCCGAGAAAATCGGCCTGGTCAACGACGTGTACAGCGACGCCGAGGCCGCCCTAGCCGCCGCGCATGCCACGGCCGCCGAGATCGCCGCCAACCCGCCGTTGACCGTCCACGGCATCAAGGACGTCCTCGACCAGCAACGCACCGCGGCGGTCTCGGAGAGCCTGCGCTATGTCGCCGCGTGGAACGCGGCCTTCCTGCCGTCGAAGGACCTGACCGAGGGCATCTCGGCGACGTTCGCCAAGCGGCCGCCGCAATTCACCGGGGAATAGCCCGGCGCTCAATAATGCTGTAGCGCAAGGCAATTGCGAGCAGCACGGTGGAGATCGCCAAGCCGGCGAATTCGAGATAGCCGACCCACGCTCCGGTGTGGTGATTGGTGTCGACGAGATGGCTAAGCGCGTGCAAACCCCAATGTGCGGTGGCGTAGGCGAGCGCCGGCACCCGCCATGTCGACCAGCGCATGGCGGCCAGCAGCAGCAGACCCAGCGGCAGCTCGAACGAGGCGTTATCGAAGATGTAGTGCGTGTTGCGGGCGCCGAACGCGCCGAGGGTGTCGAAGAACGCCACCGGCGCCAGCGCCATGAAGACCCCGACGGCGACCGAGTAGATGCCGTAGGCAACGAGCATGACGTCGACGTAGCGGGAACGTGTGGCCATAGGGCCACGCTAGGCTCGCGGAGGTGACACCCGACGGCAAGGTCCGCGTCCCGGCCGACCTGGACGCCGTGACGACGATCGGCGCCGAAGACCACTCCGACATCGGCACAGCCGCCGTCGAGCGCATCTGGCAGGCCGCCCGGCACTGGTATCGGGGGGGCATGCACCCCGCGATCCAGCTGTGCATCCGCCGGCACGGGCGGGTGGTGCTCGACCGGGCGATCGGCCACGGCTGGGGCAACGCACCGACCGATCCGCCCGATGCCGAAAAAATCCCGGCCACCACGGACACGCCGTTCTGCGTGTACTCGGCGGCCAAGGGCATCACCGCGACCGTCGTGCACATGCTGGTCGAACAGGGGTACTTCGCGCTCGACGACCGGGTCTGCCAGTACATCCCCAGCTACACCAGCCACGGCAAGGACCGCACCACGATTCGGCACGTGCTGACGCACAGCGCCGGCGTCCCGTTCCCCACCGGGCCCAAGCCGGACCTCAAGCGCGCCGACGACCACGAATACGCCCAGGAGCAGCTGGCCAAACTGCGGCCGCTGTACCGACCCGGGCTGGTGCACATCTATCACGCGCTGACCTGGGGTCCGCTCATGCGCGAAATCGTCTACGCGGCGACCGGCAAAGACATCCGCGACATCCTGGCCGCCGAGATCCTCGATCCCCTGGGCTTTCGGTGGACGAATTTCGGCGTCGCGAAGCAGGACGTCCCGCTGGTTGCGCCCAGTCACGCCACCGGGCGCCCGCTCCCGCCGGTGATCGGCGCGATCTTCCGCAAGGCGATCGGCGGAACCGTGCACGAGATCATCCCGTACACCAACACCGCGGCGTTTTTAACCACCGTGGTGCCGTCGTCGAACACGGTGTCGACGGCCAACGAGCTGTCGCGCTTCGCCGAAATCTGGCGGCGCGGCGGCGAACTCGACGGCGTGCGGGTGATGAGCCCGGAACGGATGTACGGCGCGGTGCAGGAATGCCGCCGGTTGCGGCCGGATTTCGCGGTGGGCTTGTGGCCGGCCCGATGGGGCACCGGTTACATGCTGGGCACCAACCGATTTGGACCCTTCGGCCGCAATGCACCGGCCGCGTTCGGCAATCTGGGGCTGGCCAACATCGCGATCTGGGCCGACCCGGCGCGTGGCCTGGCCGCCGGCGTGATCAGCAGCGGCAAGCCCGGCCGCGACCCCGAGGCCCGCCGCTACGGCGCCCTGATGAACACCATCGCCGCCGAAATGCCAACCGGTTAAACCGCGCCGCGCGGGGAACAAGACGGTATGGCTACATACCGGGTGCTGAATCCAAAGGGCGAGGTTGTCGCGACCTAGGATGTCGGGGGACATCGAAAGCGCCGACGACGCGCACGCCTGGTTCGTGGACAACAAGGCCGACAATTCCGAGCTGGGCTGGCGGATGGAAGTCGAGCACGACGGCCAATGGTCTTTTTTCGACGACACCGAGGGCGGCGGCGCCTGACGCGTTTGTCTGCTCGGCGGTCGGGCAACCCAAACAGGCATGGAATCCGTCCGCTTTCGTTCGCTGCTGGATACGCCCGGACCGTTCGTGTCGGTCTACTTCGAGGACTCTCACGACACCCATGACGCCGATGCTCAGTTAGAGCTCAAGTGGCGTGGGCTGCGCGAACAGCTCGAGGACCAGGGCGTCGATGAGGCCCTCACCGCCGAAATCGGCCAGGCGATCATGGATTTGCGTCCGCCGATCGGCCGGAGCGGGCGCGCGGTAGTTGCCGGTGCGACGGGGGTCGTGGTCAACGAGCACCTGCTACGGCCGACCGCCGAGACGGTGGTCCGCGTCTCCGAGCTGCCCTACATCGTCCCCATCCTCGAGAACGGCTTCGACTCGTCGCAGTACGTGCTTGTGGTGGTCGACCACGCCGGAGCCGATATCACCGTGCATACCGATGGCCGCCTGCGTTCGGAGACGGTCGACGGCGGCGGCTACCCCGTGCACAAGGCATCGGGCGCCGAGACCGCGGGCTATGGCGACCCCCAGTTGCGCACCGACGAGGCGGCCCGCAAGAACGTACGTGCCGTCGCCGACCGCGTCGCCGAGCTGGTGGACCGGACGGGCGTCGGCGTGGTCTTCGTGGTCGGCGAGGTGAGCTCGCGCTCCGACCTGCTGACCGCGCTGCCGGAACGGGTGCGCGCGCTGGCGGTACCCCTGCAGATCGGGGCTCGCCACAGTGGGCACGGCTTCGATGAGGTGCAGCGGGCCATCGAGGGGTGGTTCCTCAAGCGGCGGCTCAACGTGATGGACGACGCCGCGCAACGCTTTGGCGCGGAGATCGGACGGGACTCCGGCCGGGCCGCCGAAGGCCTGGGCGGCGTGTGTTCCGCCCTGCGCCAAGGCGCGGTCGACACCCTGATCGTCGGCGACCTCGGCGACGCCACCGTGGTCGCCGACGAAAACCTGACCACCGTCGCGCCCAACGCGGACGTCCTTTCCGAGCAGGGCGCCGCGCCCGCCAAGACGCTGCGCGCCGACGAGGCGCTGCCGCTGTTTGCGATATCGGTGGGGGCGTCGTTGGTTCGTACCGACGAGCGGATCGCGCCCGCCGACGGGGTGGCCGCGGTGCTGCGCTACGCGCCCTCGGTGCATTGAGCCGCACTGAGCGGTGGCGGAGGGATTTGAACCCCCGGACGGTTTTAGCCGTCTCTCGCTTTCAAGGCGAGTGCATTAGGCCGCTCTGCCACGCCACCAATGGACAACGCTAGCTAAGAGTAGGCGGTAGTAGCGTGACCGGCATGCGCGCCATCGTCGCCGAGGCTTCCGATCAACTGGTATGGCAAGAAGTGCCCGACGTGGCCGCGGGGCCGGGCGAGGTGCTGATCAAGGTCGCGGCGGCCGGGGTTAACCGCGCCGACGTGCTGCAGGCCGCCGGCAAGTACCCGCCCCCGCCGGGCGCCAGCGAGATCATCGGGATGGAGGTCTCCGGGGTCGTCGCGGAGACGGGCGAGGGTGTCACCGAATGGCCTGTGGGACAACAGGTTTGCGCACTGCTGGCCGGCGGCGGATACGCCGAATACGTCGCGGTGCCCGCCGGTCAGGTGCTGCCGATTCCCGACGGTGTCGACCTGGTGGACGCGGCGGGCCTACCGGAAGTGGCCTGCACCGTGTGGTCGAACCTGGTGCTGACCGCGCACCTGGGCAAGGGCCAGCTGCTGCTGATGCACGGCGGGGCCAGCGGCATCGGGACCCACGCGATTCAGATCGCGCGGGCGCTGGGCGCGCGAGTGGCCGTCACCGCCGGGTCGGCCGAAAAGCTGGAATTCTGTCGCCAGCTGGGCGCCGAAATCACCATCAACTACCGCGACGAGGATTTCGTGGCGCGGCTGCGCGAGGAGTCCGAGGGCAAGGGCGCCGACGTGATCTTCGACATCATGGGCGCGGCCTACCTGGACCGCAACATCGACGCCCTGGCCACCGACGGCCAGCTGGTCATCATCGGCATGCAGGGCGGCATCAAGGGCGAGCTGAACATCGGCAAGCTCTTGGCCAAGCGCGCGCGGGTGATCGGCACCACGCTGCGCGCCCGCCCGGTGACCGGCGCCAACAGCAAGACCGAGATCGTCCAGGCGGTGACGGCGTCGGTCTGGCCGATGATCGCCGAGGGCAAAGTCCGGCCGATCATCGGCGCGCGGATGCCCATCCAGCGGGCCGGCGAGGCGCACCAGGATCTCGTGGCCAGCAAGGTGACTGGAAAGATCGTGTTGACCGTTTAGCCGAACGACGCCAGCGCGCGCACCAGCTGGTCGACTTCGGCCATCGTCGTGTAGTGCGCCAAGCCAACGGTGACCGCGCCGCCGACGTCGTTGGCGCCCAGAACTTCCAGTGCGCGCGAACTCTCGTCGGAAACCGCGAGAATTCCGTTGTCCGCCAACCGCTGCACCACACGGTCGGCGGGCACCTGGTCCAGCGCGAAACTGATCACCGGTATACGGGCCTCCGGGCGCCCGATCATCATCACCAACGGCAGCGAGCGCAACGACGCGATCAAATAGTCGAAGACCCGGTTCAGATACCCGGCCGCGGATTGCATTGACAGCGACAGCCTTTCCCGCCTGCTACCGCGCGCCGATTCATCAAGCGCCGCAAGGTATTCGATGCTGGCGACCGTCCCGGCCAGCAGGCCGAATTGGTACCTGCCCACCTCGAGACGCGCCGCGCCGGTCGCCTGAGGGTCGGTCGACAGGGAGCTGAAGGTGTTGATCAGCGTCGGATCGCGGAACACGATCGCCCCGATCGGCGGGCCGCCCCACGCGTGGGCATTCACCGCGACCACGTCGACCTCGGCGTCCTTGATGTCGAGCAGTCGGTACGGTGCGGCAGCGGAATGGTCGACGATCACCAGACCGCCGACGTCGTGCACCAGCTTGGTCATCGCCCGCAGATCGGTGACGGTGCCCAGCGTTCCCGAGGCGGAGGTGACGGCGACCAGCCGGGTCGACTTGCCGATCAGACTCTCCCACTGCCACGTCGGCAGGTCGCCGGTCTCGATGTCGACCTCGGCCCACTTCACCTTGGCGCCGTAGCGGTGTGCGGCCCGCAGCCAGGGCGCGATGTTCGCCTCGTCATCGAGGCGGCTGACGATCACCTCGTATCCCAGACCGGCGCGCGAGGACGACGCCTCGGCCAGCGACGACAACAAGACGGCGCGATCGGCGCCGAGCACGACGCCCGCCGGGTCGGCGCTGAACAGGTCGGCCACCGCGGCCCGCGCGGCCTCCAGCACGGCGGCGCTGCGGTGCGCCGACGGGTGTGCGCCGGCCGTGCTGGCGCTGGATCTACGGAAGGCCGTCGACACCGTGGTCGCGACGGAATCGGGGATCAGCATGCCTTCGGGCGCATCGAAATGCACCCATCCGTCACCCAGCGACGGATGCAGACCCCGCACCCGGGCGACGTCGTATGCCATGAAAGCCACCTTAGAACTTCCGCGATTCGGCGGAAATTTCGCAGTAATCATCCGGAGGCAGCGGGTGCCTTGGAGCCTCGGCTCCGCGAGGAAGGTCACCCGGCCAGCCATAATAGTCGGGTGGGGCTGGGCTTCGGAACGCTGATCGCGCTGTTCTTGCTCATCGCTCCCGGGGCAATCATCGGGCGTATCGCCCAGCTAAGGTGGCCGGTCGCGGTGGCCGTTGCGGCACCGCTGACCTACGGCGTGGTGGCGCTGGCGATCATCCCGTTCGGGGCCCTGGCCATACCGTGGAACGGTTGGACGGCGCTCGCGGCGCTGGCCGTGGTGTGCCTGCTGACGGTGGGGCTGCAGTTGCTGTTGGCCCGCTACCGCGACGCCCGCGCCGAAGCACTGGGTATCGGCGGCGGGCCGGCGCTGGCGGTGGCGGCCGGGGTGTCGCTGGGCGTCCTGCTGGTCAGCTGGGCCGCGTGGCGCGGGCTGGTGCACTGGCAGTCCGTCCCCAGCACCTGGGACGCGGTCTGGCACGCCAACACGGTGCGGTTCATCCTCGACACCGGCCAGGCGTCGTCGACGCACATGGGCGAGCTGCGCAACGTCGAAACTCATGCGCCGCTGTACTACCCGTCGGTGTTCCACGCCCTAACGGCGGTGTTCTGCCAACTCACCGGGGCGGCACCCACCACCGGCTACACCGTGACGTCGGTGGCGGCGTCGGTGTGGCTGTTTCCGTCCAGCGCGGCGGTCCTCACCTGGTTTTTGGTCCGCCCGAGAACCACCCAATGGCGGGCCGCGGGGGCGACGGCCACGGCGGCCGCGCTCTCGGCGTCGTTCACCTCGGTGCCCTACGTCGAATTCGGCGTCGCCGCCATGCCCAATCTGGCGGCCTACGGGGTCGCCATCCCGACGTTCGTGTTGCTGTGCTCCACGCTGCGGCACCGCGACCGCATCCCGGTGGCGGTGCTCGCGCTGCTGGGCGTGTTCTCCGTGCACCTCACCGGCGGGTTCGTCGTTGTCCTGTTCGTGTTGGGGTGGTGGCTGCTGGACGCGCTGTGGCATCCGGTGCGCGGCCGGCTCGCCGACGCGCTGACCCTGACCGCCGCGGCGGTCCCGACGGGGCTGATCCTGGCGCCGCAGTTCCTGGGGGTGCTGCGTCAGGCCGACATCATCGCCGGGCATGCGTTCCCCAGCTTCAGGAGCGTCAAGCAGGGCGTCATCGACGCGCTGTTGCTGCACACCCGCCACCTCAACGATTTCCCGATCCAATTTGGCCTCGTCGTGCTGTCGTACCTCGGTATGGCCCTCTTCCTGTACAAGAAGATCTGGTGGCCGGTGGCGATCTGGTTGGTGCTGACGGTGGCGACCATCTACTCGGGGGCGCCGTTTCACAACGCGGCCGGTGCGGTCATCGAAGAATTCAGCAAGTTCTTCTACAACGATCCCCGCCGCCTCACGGCGGTGGTGACGATGCTGTTCACGCCGATGGCGGGTGTCGCACTGTTCGTCGTGGTCATGGCGGCGGTAGCGGTCGCCAAGCGGCTCGTCGATCGAATCAGGCCGCTACCGGCGCCGGCGTGGGTCGCGGCCGCCGCGGCGGTGCTGGCGATGGTCACCGTGTTCAGCGGCCGGCACTACCTGTATCGGCATCTGGTCCTGTTCGGCGATAAGTACGACTCGGTGATGGTCAGCCAGAAGGACCTTGACGCCATGGCCTACCTGGCGACCCTGCCCGGCGCGAGGAACACCCTCATCGGAAACTCCAACGTGGACGGCACGGCGTGGATGTACGCCGTGGCGGACCTGCACCCGCTGTGGACCCACTACGACTTCCCACAGCAAACGGGGCCGGGCTATTTCCGCTACATCTTCTGGTCGCGCGCCAACACCGGCAACCCGTGGGTGGTCGAAGCGGTGCGGGTGCTCAACATCCGCTACATCCTCACCAGCGAGCCGTCGGTTCGCGGATTCGCCGTGCCCGAAGGACTAAGGTCACTGGAGAAATCGAAGTCGTGGGCGAAGATCTACGACAACGCCGGCGTCAACGGTGGCGCCCAAATCTGGGAATGGCGCGGGAACCCCGCAGCACCACACTCCTAGAACTTCGCACAAGGATGGTGACTGGATTGGCTACGAGCAACGACGACGACGACATCGAGGTCATCGGCGGCGTCGACCCGCAGATTATGGCTCTCCGCCAAGCGCGCGACAGCGCGCATCGCAGGGACGAGGACGACTCCGAGGAACGTTCCCTGACCGACCTGGTCGAGCAGCCCGCCAAGGTGATGCGAATCGGGACGATGATCAAGCAACTCCTCGAAGAGGTGCGCGCCGCCCCGCTGGACGAAGCCAGCCGCAACCGGCTGCGCGAAATCCATGCCACCAGCATTCGCGAACTCGAAGAAGGCCTCGCACCCGAACTGCGTGAGGAACTCGATCGGCTCACCCTGCCGTTCAACGAGGACACCGCACCGTCGGACGCCGAGCTGCGGATCGCCCAGGCTCAGCTGGTGGGCTGGCTGGAAGGACTTTTCCACGGCATCCAGACCGCACTGTTCGCCCAGCAGATCTCCGCGCGGGCGCAGCTCGAGCAGATGCGTCAGGGCGCGCTGCCGCCGGGGGTCAGCAGGTCGGGGCAGCCCGGATCCGGGCACGGGCAGTACCTGTAAGCAGAGTTCACGGTGTCCGCTCCACATATCGAGACACGCGACGCGTGGGTCGAGTTCCCAATCTTCGACGCCAAGTCGCGATCGTTGAAGAAGGCCGTGCTGGGCAAGGCGGGCGGCACCATCGGGCGCAACAACTCCAACGTGGTGGTCATCGAGGCGTTGCGGGACATCACCCTGTCGCTGAACCTGGGCGACCGGGTCGGCCTGGTCGGCCACAACGGGGCGGGGAAATCGACTCTGCTGCGCCTACTTTCGGGCATCTACGAGCCCACCCGAGGCTCGGCGACGGTCACCGGCAGGGTGGCCCCGGTCTTCGATCTGGGGATCGGCATGGACCCCGAGATTTCCGGTTACGAGAACATCATCATCCGCGGCCTGTTTTTGGGGCAGACCCGAAAGCAGATGCAGGCCAAGGTGGACGAGATCGCCGAGTTCACCGAGCTGGGCGATTACCTGTCCATGCCGCTGCGGACCTATTCCACCGGGATGCGAGTGCGGCTGGCGATGGGCGTGGTCACCAGCATCGACCCCGAGATCTTGCTGCTCGACGAGGGCATCGGCGCGGTGGACGCCGACTTCTTGAAGAAGGCGCAGTCACGGCTGCAGAGCCTGGTCGAGCGTTCCGGAATCCTGGTATTTGCAAGTCATTCCAACGAATTTCTGGCCAGGCTGTGCAAGACCGCGCTGTGGATCGACCACGGCGAGATCAAGCTCTCCGGCAGCATCGAGGACGTGGTGCGTGCCTATGAGGGTGAGGACGCGGCCCGGCACGTGCGTGAGGTGTTAGAGGAGACTGCGGCGGGATGACGGCGGGATGACTGACTCGGTCTTCGCCGTCGTGGTCACCCACCGGCGCCCCGACGAGCTGGCCAAATCCCTGGACGCGCTGAGCACCCAGACGCGCCTGCCCGACCATCTGATCGTGGTCGACAACGAAGGCGCCGACAGGGTGCGGGATTTGGTTGCAGCCCAACCGATCCCGACTACCTATCTGAGTTCGCGCCGAAACCTCGGCGGTGCAGGCGGTTTCGCGCTCGGGATCCTGCATGCGCTGGCGCTGGGCGCCGACTGGGTGTGGCTGGCCGACGACGACGGCAGGCCGCAGGATACCCGGGTGCTTGCGACGCTGATGGCATGCGCCGAGAAGTACGGCCTGGCCGAGGTGTCCCCGATGGTCTGCAACATGGACGATCCGGAACGGTTGGCGTTTCCGTTGCGGCGTGGCCTGGTATGGCGCAGGCGCGCAACCGAATTGCGCACCGAGCAGGGGCAGGATCTGTTGTGGGGAATCGCGTCGCTGTTCAACGGCGCCCTGTTCCGCGCGTCCACTTTCGAGGCGGTGGGCGTCCCGGACCTGCGGCTGTTCATCCGCGGCGACGAAGTGGAGGTGCATCGCCGGCTGGCGCGGTCCCAGCTACCATTCGGCACCTGCCTGGACGCGGTCTACCTGCACCCCTGCGGATCCGACGAATTCAAGCCGATCCTGGGCGGCCGGATGCACACCCAATATCCCGACGACGCCGCCAAGCGATTTTTCACCTACCGCAACCGCGGCTACGTGCTGGCGCAGCCGGGTCTGCGCAAGCTGCTGCCGCAGGAATGGGTCCGGTTCGGCTGGTTCTTCCTGGTGACCCGCCGCGACCCCAAAGGCTTGCTCGAGTGGATTCGGTTGCGCCGCTTGGGGCGCCGCGAGATCTTCGGCAAGCCCGACCCAGGAGGACCGTCATGACGTTCACCGACGCGGCAGCCCAGTCCAGGACGCTGACCCGGGCCCGCAGCGACCTGATCGACGGATTCCGGCGCCACGAACTGTGGCTGCACCTGGGCTGGCAGGACATCAAGCAACGCTACCGCCGCTCGGTGCTGGGACCGTTCTGGATCACCATCGCCACCGGCACCACCGCCGTCGCGATGGGCGGCCTGTATTCCAAGCTGTTCCACCTGGAACTGTCGGTGCATCTGCCGTATGTGACGCTCGGGCTGATCATTTGGAATCTGATCAACGCGGCCATTCTGGAGGGGGCCGACGTATTCGTCGCCAACGAGGGATTGATCAAGCAATTACCGACGCCGCTGAGCGTGCACGTCTATCGGCTGGTGTGGCGGCAGATGATCCTGTTCGCGCACAACATCGTCATCTATCTCGTCGTCGCGATCATCTACCCGAAACCGTGGTCCTGGGCCGACCTGTCGGTGTTTCCGGCGCTAGCGCTGATCGTGCTCAATGCCATATGGGTGTCATTGTGTTTCGGCATCCTGGCCACCCGCTACCGCGACATCGGCCCCCTGCTGTTCTCCATCGTGCAGCTGCTGTTCTTCATGACGCCGATCATCTGGAACGACGACACCCTGCGCCAGCAGGGCGCCGGGCGCTGGGCGAGCATCGTCGAACTCAATCCGCTGCTGCACTATCTGGATATCGTGCGCTCCCCACTGCTGGGCGCCCACCAGGAGCTGCGGCACTGGGTGGTGGTGCTGTCCTTGACCGTGGTGGGCTGGGTGCTCGCGGCGTTCGCGATGCGGCAATACCGCGCCCGGGTGCCGTATTGGGTGTGACCCGAGCCGAAAGACGATTCGCGCCAACACGATCGGCGACGACGAGGATAATTTTGCCGACAGAGTGGGTATCCAGTTCCGCTACCAGCTGAAAATGCGTGTTGGGATACGGGTGACGCCGGCCTCCCGATGGTGTATCACTGATTAACCACGACAAGACCTAGGGCGGCGGACGTGAGCAAGAAAGGCCAATCGGTTGCGGATGCGGCGCGAAATCAGCTAGCCGCCGAACTGGATCGGCTGCGGCAGCGGCGCGAGCGCTTGGAGCTCGAAGTCAAAGACGACCGCGGCATGATCGGCGACCACGGAGACGCGGCCGAGGCGATACAGCGAGCGGACGAACTCGTCGTCCTCGCCGATCGGATCAACGAATTGGACCGGCTGCTGCGCACCGGGCCCGCGCCCTCGGACAACTCCGACGTCCTGCCCGGCGGTACCCAGGTGACGCTGAAGTTCGCCGACGGGGAAGTCGTCACGATGCACGTGATCTCCATCGTCGAAGAGACACCGGTGGGCCGCGAGGCCGAGACGTTGACCGCGCGCAGTCCGCTCGCCTTGGCCCTGGTCGGCCACAAGGCGGGCGACAAGGTGACCTATTCGACGCCGCAAGGCGAAAGCCAGGTCGAGTTGGTCGCGCTCAAGCTGCCCAAGTGAGGCGCCACTAGACTTCGAACCCGTGGAGACAGCGCCGTCGCGTCCGGGCCTGAGCCTGGCGACGCAGGTGTGGCGGTTCGTGGTCACCGGCGGCTTTTCGGCGATTGTCGACTTCGGTCTATACGTGCTGCTGTACAAGGCGGTCGGACTGCAGGTCGACCTGTCGAAAACCCTCAGCTTCATCGCCGGCACCACCACCGCGTACCTGATCAACCGCCGGTGGACGTTTCAGGCGTCGCCGAGCACGGCCCGATTCGTCGCGGTCATGCTGCTTTATGCGATCACCTTCGCCGTACAAGTGGGGCTCAATCACCTGTGTCTGGCGCTCTTCCACTACCGGACCTGGGCGATACCGGTCGCGTTCGTGATCGCGCAGGGCACCGCCACGGTGATCAACTTTGTTGTGCAGCGAGCCGTGATCTTCCGGATCCGCTGACGCCGACGGTCAGGCGGTAGCCTCTTTGACGATGTTGACGACCAAACGCCTCACCGGCTGGGGCCGCACCGCTGCCTCGGTAGCGACGGTCCTTTCCACCCGGGAGCCGGATGAGATCGCGAAGGCAGTGGCCAACGCGGGCGATCGTGGTGTGATCGCCCGCGGCCTGGGCCGCTCCTATGGCGACAACGCGCAAAACGGTGGCGGGCTGGTCGTCGACATGACCCCGCTGAACCGCATCCACTCGATCAGCGCCGACAGCCGGCTGGTCGACGCCGACGCCGGCGTCAACCTGGACCAGCTGATGAAGGCGGCCCTGCCATTTGGGCTGTGGGTGCCGGTGCTGCCGGGAACCCGGCAGGTGACCATCGGTGGGGCAATCGCCTCCGACATTCACGGTAAGAACCACCACAGCGCGGGCAGCTTCGGCAACCACGTGCGCAGCATCGACTTGTTGACCGCCGACGGCACGATCCAACACCTCACGCCTGACGGCGAGCACACCGAGCTGTTCTGGGCCACCGTGGGTGGCAGCGGACTCACCGGCATCATCCTGCGTGCCACTATCGAAATGACGCCCACCGAAACGGCGTACTTCATCGCCGACGGAAACGTCACCAACAGCCTTGACGAGACCATCGCACTGCATACTGACGGCAGCGAAGCCAATTACACCTATTCCAGTGCCTGGTTCGACTCCATCAGCCCGCCCCCGAGGTTGGGCCGGGCCGCGGTGTCGCGCGGCTCGCTGGCGACCTTGGACCAGTTACCCAAGAAGCTGCAGCGCAATCCCCTCAAATTCGATGCGCCGCAACTACTTACACTGCCCGACATCTTCCCGAATGGCCTGGCGAACAAGTACACCTTCGTGCCCATCGGCGAGCTCTGGTACCGCAAATCCGGAACTTACCGCGGCAAGATCCAAAACCTGACCCAGTTCTACCACCCGCTGGACATGCTCGGGGAATGGAATCGGGCGTTTGGCCGGGCGGGGTTGGGCCAGTACCAGTTCGTCGTGCCCACCACTGCCGTTGAAGAGTTCAAGGGCATCATCCGCGACATCCAGAAGTCCGGACATTACTCATTCCTCAACGTGTTCAAGCTGTTTGGCCAGGGCAATCAGGCGCCGTTGAGCTTTCCGATCCCGGGCTGGAATGTGTGTCTGGACTTCCCCATCACGCCCGGACTTAACAGCTTCCTCAACGAACTCGATCGTCGGGTGCTGGACTTCGGCGGCAGGCTATACACCGCCAAGGACTCGCGCACCACCGCGGAGACTTTTCATGCCATGTATCCGCGCATCGACGAGTGGATTGCGGTGCGGCGCAAGGTCGATCCCACCGGAGTCTTCGCCTCCGATATGGCCCGACGGTTGGAGCTGCTCTAAATGGTGCTAGATGCGGTGGGAAATCCACAGACCATCCTGCTTCTCGGCGGCACGTCCGAGATCGGGCTGGCGATTTGTGAACGCTATTTGAAGAACGCGCACGCGCGAATCGTGTTGGCCGCCATGCCCGATGACCCGGGCCGCGACGACGCGGTGGCGCAGATGAAGGCCGCCGGCGCGCGCTCGGTCGAGTTGATCGACTTCGAAGCCACTGACCCCGACAGCCACCCCAAGATGATCGACACGGGCTTCGCCAACGGCGACGTGGACGTCGCGATCGTCGCCTTCGGCATCCTCGGCGATGCCGAAGAGCTGTGGCAGAACCAACGCAAGGCCGTGCAGGCCGCCGAAATCAACTACACCGCAGCCGTTTCCGTGGGTGTGCTCCTCGGTGAGAAGATGCGCGCTCAAGGCTTCGGCCAGATCATTGCGATGAGCTCGGCGGCGGGCGAGCGGGTGCGCCGGTCCAACTTCGTCTACGGCTCCACCAAGGCCGGTCTGGACGGCTTCTACCTGGGACTGTCAGAAGCATTGCGCGAGTACGGGGTTCGCGTATTGGTGATCCGGCCCGGCCAGGTGCGCACCCGGATGAGCGCGCACGTCAAGGAAGCTCCGCTAACCGTCGACAAGGAGTACGTTGCGAACCTCGCGGTGGCCGCTGCCGCAAAAGGTAAGGAATTGGTTTGGGCGCCAGCAGCATTCCGCTACGTGATGATGGTGTTGAGGCACATCCCGCGGAGCATCTTCCGCAAGCTGCCGATCTGACCATGCGCAACGCCCTCGCCAGCCTGGGCCAGATGGTCTTGGCCGCGGCGGTCGCCGCGGTCGTCGCGGTGGTATCGCTGATCGCCATCGCCGGCGTGCAGTGGCCGGCGTTCCCGTCGTCCAACCAGCTGCACGCGCTGACCACCGTCGGTCAGGTCGGCTGCCTGGCCGGGCTGGTGGCTTCCGGCTGGGCATACCGGCGCTTTCCTTGGTGGGCCCGACTGGGCGGGCTGCTCTTCGTCTCGGCGTTCACCGTCGTCACGCTGGGCATGCCGTTGGGGGCCACCAAGCTGTATCTGTTCGGCATCTCCGTCGACCAGCAATTCCGCACCGAATACCTGACCAGGCTCACCGACAGTCCCGCGCTGCACGACATGACCTACCTGGGCCTGCCGTCGTTCTACCCGCCGGGCTGGTTCTGGATCGGCGGGCGGGTCGCGGCGCTCACCGGGATGCCGGCCTGGGAACTGTTCAAGCCGTGGGCCATCACCTCGATCACCATCGCGGTCGCGGTCGCGCTGGTGCTGTGGTGGCGGATGATCCGCTTCGAGCATGCGCTGATCGTCACCACCGCCACCGCGGCGGCGACGCTGGCCTACGGCTCGCCGGAGCCCTACTCCGCGATGATCACCGTGCTGCTGCCGCCGGTGCTGGTGCTGACGTGGTCGGGTCTGCGCGCCGGCGCTCCAGGAGCACCACCCGCCGGCGTGATACTCGAGCCGCGGAGCGGCTGGGCCGCCGTCATCGGCGCCGGCGTCTTCCTTGGCTGGACCGCCACCTGGTACACGCTGCTGTTCGGCTTCAGCGCGTTCGCGATGACGCTGATGGGGCTGGCGCTGGTCGCATCGCGCTGGCGGGAGGGTGGCCGCAAGGCCGCCCTCGACCCACTGCGCCGGTTGGTCGTCATCGCCGTCATCGCGGCGGTCATCGGCGGCACCACCTGGCTGCCGTACCTGTTGCGGGCGGCCACCAACCCAGTCAGCGACACCGGCAGCGCCTACCACTACCTGCCGGCCGACGGCGCCGAACTGACCTTCCCCATGCTGCAGTTCTCGCTGCTGGGCGCAGTCTGCATGGTCGGCACGCTGTGGCTGGTGGCGCGGGCCCGCTCGTCGGTCAGGGCGGCCGCGCTGACCATCGGGGTGCTGGCCATCTATCTGTGGTCCCTGCTCTCGATGCTGGCCACGCTGGCGCGCGTGACCCTGCTGTCGTTCCGCCTGCAGCCGACGCTGACCGTGCTTTTGGTCGCTGCCGGGGCGTTCGGCTTGGTGGAAGCCACTCAGGCGCTGGCAGCACGCCATCGCGCGGTGGCCCCGATCGCCGGTGCCGTCGGGCTGGCCGCCGCGATCGCGTTCAGCCAGGACATTCCCGACGTGCTGCGGCCGGATCTCACCATCGCCTACACCGACACCGACGGGCACGGCCAGCGCGGCGACCGGCGGCCGCCGAGTTCGGAGAAGTACTACGACGCTGTCGACGCGGCCATCCTGCGTGGTACCGGCCGCCCGCGCGATCAGACGGTGGTGCTGACCGCCGACTACAGCTTCCTGTCGTACTACCCCTATTGGGGCTTTCAGGGCCTGACGTCGCACTACGCCAACCCGCTGGCACAGTTCGACCTGCGCGCCGCGCAAATCGAGAAGTGGGCGAAGTTCAAGACGGCCGACGAGCTGATCCACGCCCTGGACACGCTGCCGTGGCCGCCGCCGACGGTGTTTTTGATGCGCCGTGGCGCGAGCAACACCTACACCCTGCGGCTGGCCCAGGATGTCTATCCCAACCAGCCCAATGTCCGTCGCTACACCGTCGACCTGCGCGCTGCCCTGTTCACCGATCCGCGGTTCAGCGTGCAAAGCATCGGCCCGTTCGTGCTGGCCATCCGCAAGCCTGGGGTCTAGCGCTGATGGCCACGAAAACTCGAGAACTAGCATCTAGCTCCGTGAGTGGCGCGGCGACAAATTACCGGTTGGCCCGCGTCGTCGCCGTCGTCGCCGGGCTGCTCGGTGCCCTGCTCGCCGTCGCCACCCCGCTGCTGCCGGTCAACCAGACCACCGCCCAACTCAACTGGCCCCAGAACGGCACGTTCGGCAGCGTCGAGGCGCCGCTGATCAGCTACGTGGCCACCGAGCTGAACATCAGCGTGCCGTGCCAGGCGGCCGCCGGCCTGACCGGACCGCAGAACGCCGGCAAGACGGTGTTGCTGTCGACCGTGCCCAAGCAGGCGCCCAAGGCCGTCGACCGCGGGCTGCTCATCCAGCGCGCCAACGACGAACTGGTGCTGGTCGTGCGCAATGTCCCGGTGGTCACCGCCCCGCTGAGCCAGGTGCTGGGCCCGGCCTGTCGGCGCCTGACCCTGACCGCGCACGCCGACCGGGTCGTCGCGGAATTCGTCGGACTGACGCAGGGGCCCAACGCCGAGCATCCCGGCTCGCCGCTGCGCGGCGAGAAGAGCGGCTACGATTTCCGGCCGCAGATCGTCGGCGTGTTCACCGACCTGGCCGGCCCGGCCCCGCCGGGCCTGAGCTTCTCGGCCACCGTGGACACCCGCTACAGCAGCAGCCCCACCCAGCTGAAGATGGCCGCGATGATCCTCGGGGTCCTGCTGACCGCCGTCGCGCTCATCGCGCTGCACGTCATGGACACGGCCGACGGCACCCGGCACCGCCGCTTCCTGCCCGCGCGGTGGTGGTCGGTCGGCGGCCTGGACGCGCTGGTCATCGGCGTGCTGGTGTGGTGGCATTTCGTCGGCGCCAACACCTCCGACGACGGCTACATCCTGACCATGGCGCGGGTGTCCGAGCACGCGGGCTACATGGCCAACTACTACCGCTGGCTAGGAACCCCCGAGGCGCCGTTCGGCTGGTACTACGACCTGCTGGCGCTGTGGGCGCACGCCAGCACCGCGAGCATCTGGATGCGACTGCCCACCCTGGTGATGGCGCTGACGTGCTGGTGGGTGATCAGCCGCGAAGTGATGCCGCGCCTCGGCCACGCCGTCAAGCAGAGCCGGGCCGCGGCGTGGACCGCGGCCGGCATGTTCCTGGCGACCTGGTTGCCGCTCGACAACGGCCTGCGGCCCGAGCCGATCATCGCGCTGGGCATCCTGTTGACCTGGTGTTCGGTGGAGCGGGCGGTCGCCACCAACCGGCTGTTGCCGGTGGCGGTCGCTTGCATCATCGGAGCGCTGACCCTGTTCTCCGGGCCGACGGGCATCGCGTCGATTGGCGCGCTGCTGGTGGCGATCGGGCCGCTGCGCACGATCATGCACCGCAGGTCCGCAAGGTTCGGAGCGCTCCCGTTGCTGTCGCCCGTGCTGGCCGCGGTCACGGTCACCGTGATCTTGATCTTCCGCGACCAAACCCTGGCCGGCGAGATCCAGGCGACCGCCCTCAAGCGCGCGCTCGGGCCGAGCCTGAGCTGGTTCGACGAACCCATCCGCTACGAGCGCCTGTTCATGGCCAGCCCCGACGGATCGGTCGCCCGGCGCTTCGCCGTGCTGGCGCTGGTGCTGGCGCTGGCGGTAACGGTGGCCATGTCGTTGCGCAAAGGCAAGATTCCGGGCACGTCGGCAGGGCCGAGCCGCCGTATCGTCGGCATCACGATCATCTCGTTCGTCGCGATGATGTTTACCCCCACCAAGTGGACCCACCACTTCGGTGTGTTCGCCGGGCTCGCAGGATCTTTGGGGGCGTTGGCCGCGGTCGCGGTGACCAGTGCCGCCATGCGGTCCCGACGTAACCGCACCGTCTTCGCCGCGGTGGTGCTGTTCCTGGTGGCGCTGTCGTTCGCCAGCGTCAACGGCTGGTGGTATGTGTCCAATTTCGGTGTGCCGTGGTCGAATTCGTTCCCGGCATGGCACTACGCGTTTGCCACCGCACTGCTCGGGCTGACGGTCTTGGTGCTGCTCCTGGCGGCATGGTTCCACTTCGCCGCGCCCGATAACGGTTGGCCACAAACCCGCTACGGCGTCCGGGCGGCCGGAATCATCCAGTCCCCGTTGGCAATTGCGACATGGCTGCTGGTGCTGTTCGAGGTGTTATCGCTGACCCTGGCGATGACCGACCAGTACCCGGCGTGGTCGGTGGGGCGGTCCAACCTCGAGGCGCTGACCGGCAAGTCGTGCGGACTGGCCGAAGACGTTCTGGTGGAGCAGGATCCCAACCCCGGCATGCTCGCCCCGGTGAGCGGTTCGGT
The DNA here is from genome assembly GCF_010730195.1 of Mycobacterium conspicuum. Classification (NCBI taxonomy): domain Bacteria; kingdom Bacillati; phylum Actinomycetota; class Actinomycetes; order Mycobacteriales; family Mycobacteriaceae; genus Mycobacterium; species Mycobacterium conspicuum. The sequence continues at coordinate 5,727,380 of NZ_AP022613.1, read as the reverse complement.
GGCCGACTCGTTGGGCGCGGGTCTGTCGGAAGCGTTCACGCCCAACGGCATTCCCGCCGAGGTTCGCGCCGACCCGGTGATGGAGCGGCCCGGTGACCGCAGCTTCGTTAACGAGGAGGACAAGACCGCCACTACCAACCAGGCCGGCACCGAGGGCGGCACCACTCCGGCGCCGGGCATCAACGGATCGGCCGCCCAGTTGCCGTTCAACCTGGATCCCGCCCGCACGCCCGTGCTGGGCAGCTGGCGCTCGGGTATCCAGCTGCCGGCTCACCTGCGCTCCGGCTGGTACCGGTTGCCGCCGAGGGACAAGGCCGGGCCGCTGCTGGTGGTGAGTGCGGCCGGTCGCTTCGATCCCCGCGAGGTCCAGGTGCAGTGGGCCTCAGACAAAGGGGGGGATAGCGCGGACCAGGCGGCCGGCGGGCACCCCGGCGGGTCGTTTCAGTTCGACGACGTCGGGGCGGCGCCGGCCTGGCGTAACCTGCGGCTCGCCTTGTCGACGATCCCGAGCACCGCTACCCAAATCCGCCTGGTGGCCAACGACGAGGACCTGGCGCCGCAGCACTGGATCGCGATCACGCCGCCGCGAATTCCGCAGCTGCGCACGCTGCAGGACGTGGTCGGCTCCCGCGACCCGGTGTTCCTGGACTGGTTGGTCGGCTTGGCGTTCCCGTGCCAGCGTCCATTCGGTCACCAGAATGGCGTCGACGAAACCCCGAAGTGGCGGATCCTGCCGGATCGATTCGGCGCCGAGGCGAACTCTCCCGTGATGGACAACAACGGGGGTGGCCCGCTGGGCGTCACCGAGTTGCTCCTGAAGGCGACCACGGTGGCCAGCTACCTGAAAGACGACTGGGCGCGGGACTGGGGCAGCTTGCAGCGACTGACGCCCTACTACCCGAACGCGCAACCGGCCCGGCTGGAACTGGGGACGACGACGCGTAGCGGCCTGTGGGGCCCGGCACCGCTCCGGCATTAGGCGGGGTGGGGAAACACTTCTGCCCCGCTCCGGATGGCCGTCGGTACGAATCCGGAAACGGGGCAGAAGTGCGTGGGGATTACGGGATCAGAGCGCGCAGCGGGTGGTGCAGCGCCCACGCCGGGTGCTTGATGTCGCCGACGTAGTGGCGCACCGGGTGCAGGGGCCCGCTGTGCGGGTCATAAGGCTCCGCGGAGGCGGTGGCCGGCATCAGGGATGCCACCAGTGACAGCCCGATGCCGCCCAACATGACGCCCGCCGCCATGCGGATTTTGGAAACCTTGTTCTTCGCCTTCATGGGTGCCCTTCCATTTCTGCTTTGGGGTCGGTCGCGGTTGGCCGACAACACCAGGCTGCCCGCGGCGGCTTGCGCGTCCCTGGCGAAGTTCTTGCGAGATTCTTGCGAAATTCTTGCGTGGCTGCGGGAGGGCAATCGGTTGCTTTTCGTTGGATGCCCGCGGTCCACGTGCCTACGCTGGGGTTCGTGGCTGGTGCACCCACGCTGATGGACATGGCCCGCGCCGAGCGGGCCGACCTCGCGGAGTTTCTGGCCACGCTGACCCCGCAAGACTGGGCCGCGCCGAGCCTGTGCACCAGGTGGACCGTCAAAGACGTTGTCGCGCATGTGATCAGCTACGAGGAACTGGGGACCCTGGGGCTGATCAAGCGATTCCTCAAGGGCGCCGTCGTGCGCGCGAACCAGGTCGGCGTCGACGAGTTCGCGTCACTGAGCCCGCAGCAGCTGCTCGATTTCTTGCGCGATCACCTGACGCCCCAGGGGTTGACCGCGGGTTTCGGCGGCATGATCGCACTGGTCGACGGCACGGTTCACCACCAGGACATCCGGCGCTCGCTGGGCCGACCGCGCAACGTCCCCGCCGACCGACTCACCCGCATTCTGCCGCTGGTGCCGAGCAACCCCCGCCTGGGCGCGGGACGCCGGATCAGGGGGCTGCGACTGCGGGCCACCGACGTCGACTGGGTCCACGGCCGCGGGCCCGAAGTCATCGGGCCGGGCGAAGCCCTGTTGATGGCGATGACCGGCCGTCCCGCGGCGCTCGCCGACCTCGCCGGTCCGGGGCTCGATACGTTGGCCGCACGGCTCAGCCCGGGTTGATCTGGAAGGTGTACTCGCGACTGCCGATGCGGATGAGGTCGCCGTCGGCCAGCGGGGAACTGCCCCGGATACGCCGACGCTGCACCTCCACCCCATTCGTCGACTTCGAATCGTGGATGACGAAACCCGCTCCGGTGTCGATGATTACGGCGTGGTAGCGGCTGACATCGGTGTCGTCGTCGAAGACGATGTCATTGTCCGCGAGACGTCCGATCCGGGTCGAGGCGGCGTTCAGCGGATACTGACGACCCTTTCGGTCGAGCAACCAGGCGACGGGTTGCCCCGCGCTCAAGGCGATGTCCGACGCGGTCTGGTAGGCGCTCTGCTTGTGCGTGGTCAGCGCCGACCGTTTGGCGACGATGGGTTCCTGCCGCAGGATGCGCTCGTAGAGCGCGCTGACCGTCGGGCCGGGGTCGATGCCCAGCCCATCGGCCAGCGCCGTCTTCAGTCGCCGATAGGCACCCAGGGCGTCAGATTGGCGCTCGGTCACGTAGTAGGCGGTGATCAGCTGTGCCCACAGCGGTTCGCGATAGGGGTGCTCGGCGGTGAGTGCCTCCAGCTCGCCGATGACGGCGCCGGCGCGCCCGCACGCGATCTCGGCTTCGGCGCGCGCGGTGTGGGCGGCCACCCGCTCCTCCAACAGCATGGCGGCGTACGCATCGACGAACGGGAAGTCACGCAGGTCGTCGAGCACGGGCCCGCGCCACTCACCCAGCGCCGCATGCAGATGGTTGCTGGCATCCTCGTAACGGCCGGCGGCCGCGGCCCGAACACCCGCGGACTTGTCGGCGGTGAAACGGCCGACATCGCAGTCGGCGTCGGCGATGGTGATCTGATACCCCGGCGGTGCGCTGGCCAGCACCAGGTACGGATCCACGCCGGCGCCGGCCAGCAACCGGCGCAACGTGGAAATGTGGGACTGGATGCTGGTGCGCGCGGCCGGCACGGGATCGTCACCCCACACCGCGTCGATCAACGAGTCGACGGATACCGGCCGGTTGCGGTTGATCACCAGCATGGCCAACACCGCCCGCTGCTTGGCGGCACCCAACGACACCCGGACGCCGTGCGCGGTGACCAGCAACGGTCCCAGAACGCCGAACCCGAGACCCGAGTTACTCATCGCGCCGCCAGCCTTCCGGGTACCTCCAGTCTTCAGCCCTCATTCTGACGGCAGTGTAGCGACAACTGAAGGATTCGCTCGGCTAACCCGCGCTCACGGAACGCGATTTGCCGGACGAATTAAGCGGTGGTTACAGCGCGGGCAGCGCGCCCTGCGCGACGAACTCGTGGAGCAGGCCCACCAGGCGGTCGACCGCGAATTCGTTGGTCAGCACGATGGGGCGCATCCGATCGCGAGGCGTGATGGCTGCCGGCTTGAACGCGTCGGTCCTGCTTGTGGTGGGTGCGGTCATGGCAGGTCCTCTCCCCGAATCCCAAATGCGCCAATGTGTGAAGTTGTTTCCCTAATTGGTGCGCTGCTAAACCAAAACTCCTAATGAATTCAATTAACGCCCGCGCAGGACTGAATCTCGCGGTCGGAGGGCATTTGCGCCGTCGGCCGCCATTATTACCGGCGTGCTTTTGGGCACGTGTCGAGTATTTCTTTCGCGTCGCTATCGAAATGCTTCCGCGCGCGGCCGTCGGCTATTTCAAAGCGAGTCTTGTCGCCGCTTCACGAGCGTCCATCCCGGGAGTCGACAGCTGCGTCGCTTACGATCGACCCTCGTGCGCTTAGACGCTTCCGAAGACGACGAAGAGCGGTCGCAGCGGCTCCCGAGGCTGATCGCGGTCGTCGCGGGAATCACGGGCCTGCTGTTGTGTGCCGTGGTTCCTTTGCTCCCGGTCAAACAAACCACGGCCACCATCGTCTGGCCGCAAGGAAGCAGCGCAGCCGGACACGTCAATCAGGTCACCGCCCCGCTGCTGTCTGGTGCTCCGCGCGCACTGGACATCTCCATCCCCTGCTCGGCCATCGCCACCCTGCCCGCCGAGGGCGGCTTGGTGGTCTCGACCCTGCCCACCGGGGGCGTGGATGCCGGCAAGAATGGCCTCTTCGTCCGCGGCAATAGGGACACCATCGTCGTCGCCTTCCGCGATTCGGTCGCGGCGGTGGCCCAGCGCTCCGCCGTCGCGGCCGGTGCGTGCAGCGTGCTGCACGCCTGGGCCGACGCCGGCGGCGCGGGCGCGGACTTCGTCGGCATACCCGGCGCCGCCGGGACCCTGTCCGCGGAGAAGAAGCCTCAAGTCGGCGGAATCTTCACCGACCTGAAGCTGGCCGCCCAACCGGGCCTGTCGGCCCGCATCGACATCGACACCCGGTTCATCACGGCGCCCTCGGCCCTGAAGACGATCGCGATGGTGCTCGGTGCGCTGGCCGTCCTGGCCGCGGTCCTCGCGCTGGCGGCCCTGGATCGGCGCAGCCGCGGCGCCACGCTCAGGCTCGGCTGGCACCGCCCGCGGCTGCAGCGGGTCGCCTGGCGTCACGTCGGGGCGGCGAGCTGGCTCGCCGACATCTTGGTGATCGGCACGCTGCTGCTGTGGCACATCATCGGCCCCACCTCCTCCGACGACGGCTACAACCTGACCATCGCGCGGATTGCGCCCAAGGCCGGCTACGTGGCGAACTACTACCGCTACTTCGGGACCACCGAGGCCCCGTTCGACTGGTACCTGTCGGTGCTGGCCAAAATGGCGGCGGTCAGCACCGCCGGGGTGTGGATGCGGTTACCCGCGACCCTGGCCGGGATCGCGTGCTGGCTGATCATCGGCCACTGGGTGCTGCGTCGCCTCGGCCCGGGCCGCGGTGGCCTGGCGGCAAACCGGGTGGCGGTATTGACGGCGGGCGCGGTGTTCCTGGCCGCATGGCTGCCGTTTAACAACGGCCTGCGCCCCGAGCCGCTGATCGCGCTGGGCGTCATCGTCACCTGGGTGCTGGTGGAGCGTGCGATCGCGCTGCGCCGCCTGGCGCCGGCCGCGGTCGCGATCGTGGTCGCCATGCTCGCCGTGACCCTGGCACCGCAGGGGCTGATCGCGGTCGCCGCGTTGCTCACCGGGGCGCGGGCCATCGCCCAGACCATCCGGCGACGCCGGGCGACCGACGGGCTGCTGGCCCCGGTGCTGACGCTGGCCGCGTCGCTGTCGCTGATTCTCGTGGTGGTGTTCCGCAGCCAAACGCTGGCCACCGTGGCCGAGTCGGTGCGCATCAAGTACAAAGTGGGGCCGACGATCGCCTGGTATCAGGATTGGCTGCGCTACTACTTCCTCACCGTGGAGTCCAACCCCGACGGGTCGATGGCGCGCCGGTTTGGGGTGCTGGTGCTGCTGCTGTGCATGTTCGGCATGTTGGTGGTGCTGCTGCGGCGCGGCAAGGTGCCGGGGCTGGCCACGGGCCCGGCCTGGCGGTTGATCGGCACCACGGCGTTCGGGCTGCTGCTGTTGACGTTCACGCCGACGAAGTGGGCCGTCCAGTTCGGCGCGTTCGCCAGCCTGGCTGCGGCCCTGGGGGCGGTCACCGCGTTCACCCTGGCCCGGGTCGGCCTGCACAGTCGCCGCAACCTGACGCTGTACATCACCGCCCTGCTGTTCGTGCTGGCGGTTGCCACGTCGGGCATCAACGGCTGGTTCTACGTCGGCAACTATGGGGTGCCGTGGTGGGACATCCAGCCCGTCGTCGCCAGCCATCCGGTGACCACCATGTTTTTGACGTTGTCGATCCTCACCGGGCTGCTGGCCGCCTGGCAGCACTTCCGCATGGACTACGCGGGGCATACCGAGATCAAGAACAATCGGCGCAACCGCGTCCTGGCCTCCACGCCGCTACTGGTGGTCGCGACGATCATGGTGCTGGGCGAGGTCGGCTCGCTCACCAAGGGCGCCGTCTTCCGCTACCCGGTCTTCACCATCGCCAAGGCCAACCTGGCGGCAATCGAGTCGGGGTTGTCGCCCACCAGCTGCGCGATGGGCGATGACGTGTTGACCGAACCGGACCCCAATGCCGGTATGCTGCAACCGATTCCGGGGCAGACGTTCGGCCCCGACGGCCCACTCGGCGGGATCAACCCGGTCGGCTTCAAGCCCGACGGGGTGGGCGACGACCTGAGGTCGTATCCGGTGGTGACCAAGCCCGGGGTGGTGAACTCCGACGCGTCGCCCAACAAGCCCAACGCCACCATGAGTGACTCGGCGGGCACCGCCGGCGGCTCGATTCCCAAGGGGGCTCCGGCCGGAGTGAACGGTTCGCACGCGGCGCTGCCGTTCGGCCTGGATCCGGCCCGCACACCGGTGATGGGCAGCTACGGCGAGAATTCGCTGGCCGCCACGGCGACCTCGGCGTGGTACGAGTTGCCGGCCCGCGCTGTCGACCGGCCGCTGGTGGTGGTCTCCGCCACCGGCGCCATCTGGTCGTACAAGGAGGACGGCACCTTCACCTACGGGCAGCAGCTGAAGTTGCAGTGGGGCCACCGCGACGTGGACGGCGGCACCGTCCAGCCGCTCGCGCAGGTGCAGCCGATCGACATCGGCCCGGAGCCGGCGTGGCGCAACCTGCGCTTCCCGCTCACCTGGGCGCCGCCGGAGGCCAACGTGGCGCGCATCGTCGCCTACGATCCCAATCTGAGCTCCGAACAGTGGTTCGCGTTCACGCCGCCGCGAGTTCCGGTGCTGCAGACCCTGCAGCAATTGATGGGATCACACACACCGGTGCTGATGGACATCGCGACCGCCGCGAACTTCCCCTGCCAGCAACCGTTCTCCGAACACCTTGGCGTTGCGCAACTTCCGCAATACCGCATCATGCCCGATCACAAACAGACGGCCGCGTCGTCGAACGGGTGGCAGGCCAGCGAGGCCGGCGGCCCGTTCCTGGTCACCCAGGCGATGCTTTACACCTCGACGATCGCCACGTATTTGCGCGGTGACTGGTACCGCGACTGGGGATCGGTGGAGCAATACCACCGCCTGGTGCCCGCCGATCAAGCGCCGGATGCCGCCATAGAACAAGGTGTGATGACAGTGCGCGGCTGGAGCCGGCAGGGACCGATTCGAGCCCTGCCATGAGCGCCATCACCGTGCGCAACTCCGACGACACGACCGCCCCCGGTCAGAACGTCCGCCTGGCGCGCTGGGTCGCGACGATCGCCGGGCTGATCGGATTCGTGTTGTCGGTGGCGACACCGCTGCTGCCCGTCGTGCAAACCACCGCCACGCTGAACTGGCCGCAAAACGGGCAGCTGAATAGTGTTACCGCACCGCTGATTTCGCTGACGCCGGTCGACGTGACGGCCACCGTGCCCTGCTCGGTGGTGCGCGCGCTGCCGCCCGAGGGCGGCGTGGTGCTGAGCACGGCACCCAAGAAGGGCAAGGACGCCGCGCTGAACGGATTGTTCGTCGTGGCCAGCGGCAAGCGCGTCGACGTCACCGACCGCAACGTGGTGATTGCCAGCGTGCCGCGCGAGCAGGCGGATTCTCCTCAGTGCCAACGCATCGAGATCACCTCCACCAAGGCCGGCGCCTTCGCCACCTTCGTGGGATTGACCGATCCGGCGGGCAAGCCGGTCGGCGGTGGCTTCCCCGATCCCAACCTGCGCCCGCAGATCGTCGGGGTGTTCACGGATCTGACCGGTCCCGCTCCGCCGGGGCTGCGGCTCTCGGCGACCATCGACACCCGGTTCTCCACCACACCGACGACGCTGAAACTGGCCGCGATGGTGTTGGCGATCGTGTCCACCATCGTCGCGCTGATCGCGCTGTGGCGCCTCGACCAATTGGATGGCCGGCGGATGCGCCGGCTCATCCCGGCAAACTGGCGCACGTTCACCCTGGCCGACGCCACGGTGATCTTCGGCTTCGTGCTGTGGCATGTGATCGGTGCGAACTCCTCCGATGACGGCTACATCCTGGGCATGGCCCGGGTCGCCGGCCCGGCCGGCTACATGTCCAACTATTTCCGCTGGTTCGGCAGCCCGGAGGACCCGTTTGGCTGGTATTACAACCTGCTCGCGCTGATGACCCACGTCAGCGACGGCAGCCTGTGGATGCGCCTGCCGGACCTGATCGCGGGCCTGCTGTGCTGGCTGCTGCTGTCGCGTGAAGTGCTGCCCCGGCTGGGCCCGGCGGTGGTGTCCAGCAAAGCCGCGACCTGGGCGGCCGGCATGGTGCTGCTGACCGCGTGGATGCCGTTCGACAACGGCCTTCGCCCCGAGCCCATCATCGCGCTCGGTTCGCTGGTCACCTATGTGCTGATCGAGCGGTCGATGCGCTACAGCCGGTTGACGCCGGCGGCGCTGGCGGTCATCACCGCCGCGTTCACGCTGGGCGTGCAGCCCACCGGCCTGATCGCGGTGGCCGCGTTGGTTGCCGGTGGCCGCCCGATCCTGCGCATCCTGGTTCACCGCCATCGCCTTGTTGGCACGTGGCCGCTGGTGGCTCCCATACTGGCGGCCGGCACGGTCATCCTCACGGTGGTGTTCGCCGACCAGACGTTGTCAACGGTGTTGGAAGCGACCAGGATTCGCACCTCGATCGGGCCCAGCCAGGCGTGGTACACCGAGAACCTGCGCTACTACTACCTCATCCTGCCCACCGTGGATGGCTCGCTGTCGCGCCGGTTCGGCTTTTTGATCGCCGCGCTGTGCTTGTTCACGGCGGTGTTTATCATGTTGCGCCGCAAGCGAGTTCCCGGTGTCGCCCGCGGGCCGGCGTGGCGGCTGATGGGCGTCATCTTCGGCACCATGTTCTTTTTGATGTTCACCCCGACCAAGTGGGTGCACCACTTCGGGCTGTTCGCCGCGGTGGGCGCGGCGATGGCCGCGCTGACGACGGTGCTGGTCTCGCATGACGTGCTGCGCTGGTCGCGCAACCGGATGGCGTTCGCGGCGGCGGTGTTGTTCGTGTTGGCGCTGTGTTGCGCCACCACCAACGGCTGGTGGTACGTCTCGAGCTACGGCGTGCCGTTCAACAATGTCATGCCGCGGTTCCACGGAATCAGCCTCAGCACAGTCTTTTTCGCCCTGTTCGTGATCGCGGCGCTGTGGGCGGTCTGGTTGCATTTCGCGCCTCCGGACCGCGGTGAGGGTCGGCTGGCGCGGGCGGTGACGGCGGCGCCGGTGCCGCTCGCGGCCGGGTTCATGGCGCTGGTGTTCATCGCGTCGATGGTCGCCGGCATCGTGCGCCAGTACCCCACCTACTCCAATGCCTGGGACAATTTGCGTGAGTTCAGCGGGGGCTGCGGCCTGGCCGACGACATCCTCGTCGAGCCGGACAGCAACGCCGGCTTCATGAACCCGCTTCCGGGCGACTTCGGGCCGCTGGGCCCGCTCGGTGGTGTCGGCCCAACGGGCTTCAGCCCCAACGGCGTACCGGACCGCACGCTGGCCGAGTCGGTCAAGGAGACGGCGGTGCCACAGCCGGGCACGGACTACGACTGGGATGCCCCGCTCAAATTGACGGCGCCGGGCATCAACGGGTCGACGGTGCCGCTGCCCTACGGCCTCAACCCCGAACGGGTTCCGCTGGCCGGCAGCTACACCACCGGCGCGCAACAACAGAGCAGGCTCACGTCCGCGTGGTACCAGCTACCCAAACCCGACGACGGGCATCCGCTGGTAGTGGTGACCGCCGCGGGCAAGATCGCCGGCAACAGCGTGCTGCACGGGCACACCGACGGGCAGACCGTCGTGCTGGAATACGGCAAGCCCGGCCCCGGCGGGGACATGCTGCCGGCCGGGCGGCTGGTGCCCTACGACCTGTACGGCGAGCAGCCGAAGGTTTGGCGCAACCTGCGCTTCCCACGCGCGAAAATGCCCGCCGACGCGGCCGCGGTGCGGGTGGTCGCCGAGGACCTGTCGCTGACGCCGGAGGACTGGATCGCGCTCACCCCGCCTCGGGTGCCGGAGCTGCGCTCGCTGCAGGAGTACGTCGGCTCGACGCAGCCGGTGCTGCTGGACTGGGCGGTCGGGCTGGCGTTCCCGTGCCAGCAGCCGATGCTGCACGTCAACGGCGTCACCGAGATCCCGAAATTCCGCATCACCCCGGACTACAACGCCAAAAAGCAGGACACCGACACCTGGCAGGACGGCGTCAACGGCGGCCTTTTGGGCATCACCGACCTGTTGCTGCGGGCGCATGTCATGTCCACCTACCTGTCGCGTGACTGGGGCCGCGACTGGGGATCGCTGCGTAAGTTCGACACGCTGGTGGATGCGCCGCCCGCCCGCCTCGACCTCGGCACCGCCACCCGCAGCGGCCTGTGGTCGCCGGGCCCGATCCGGATCAAGCCCTAGGGCTGCATGGGTTCGAAGCGTCTGGCGGTCGCCTCCCTGATCGGTGCGCTGGCGGCTGCGTGCGCCGGCCCGCCATCAGGGAGCCCCGCGGCGCCCGGGCGCGCCGGTTCGACACAGCGGCTCAGCTACGTCGCCGTCGGCGACTCCTTCGCCGCAGCGCCGGGCGTACCCGATCCGGCGCCGCCCGCCGGGTGTCGCAAGTCGACGAACGGCTACCCGTCGATACTGGCGCGAGAACTCAAGGTGATCAGCTTCGTCAACGTCACGTGCAGCGGCGCGAAGACGGAAGACATCACCGTCCGCGCGCAGCAGACAACGGACGGTCCGGTTGCCCGCCAGATCGATTCGGTCGACGCGAGCGTGGACCTGATCACCGTCACCATCGGGGCCAACGACGTCGGGCTGCCCTCCGACGCCAAGGGCTGCGAGGCCGAATCGGCCGAATCAGAACCGTGTACGAACAAATTCGTCGTCGACAACGTCGACCGCATTTCGCAGGTAAGTAACGCGCAATTGCCGGCGTGGGGCGCGCTCATCGACCAACTGCGCGCCGCCGCGCCGCACGCGCGAATCGTCTTCGTCGGCTATGGCACGTTTGTGCGGCCCGGTGGATGCTTTCCGGCGCAGCCGGTGCTATCGCGCGACGCCGACTATTTGCAATCCAAACTCAGTGAACTCGATGACCTACAGCGGCAACTCGCCGACGAGAAGGGAATCGACTATTTCGACACCCGTCTATTAGCGCGGGGCCACGACATCTGCGCCGCCCCCAACGAGCGGTTTATCGAAGGCTATATGACGGCCGGTTCCACGGAACCCTTGCATCCCAACGCTTTTGGCGAGATGGCGGTGGGGAAGGCGCTCGCCGACTATCTGAGAAGTCCGCGCGCCGCATTTAATTGACTCGGTCCAATAAAAGGCAGTTTCTGGACTTCGGGTTTTACTCGCGCTAATTTCGGCAATTACCGCTTCCGGGATCGGGCAACTCCTACGGGGCATAGAGGGTGGGCAAATGGGCGCGCTAACAGCCTGCGGAACAGCCGCTGCGGCGTTCACTTTATTGACATTTCCGACAATTACTGTCGCGGGCGGTAGCGCAATCGCCAATCCCGGCGCCAATAGCAACACCAGGGTCGTGCTGGATGCGTCACTGCGGGATTGCGATTTCAGCCCCGCCCGCACCGCCCCCGGGATCCCGGCCGTGATGCTTGGCACGGGCTGGGCCGACATCCGTCACACCGGGAGCAGCGCGGTCGCGGAGGTGCACCTGGACGTCCCCAACGAGCCGGGCACCCACTACATCGTCGGCGTGATCGAGGAACCCCGCCCGTCGTCGGCCAGCTGCGGTCCCGGAGCCGCGGGCACCAGCTTCGGTGGTCTTGACACCGACGCGGCCGGTGTCGGAACCACCACCGTTCAAGACAACCTTCGGCCCGGCGCGACCGGGGTCTGGGTGGTCATCGAGCGCCCCAATCCGCACTCACAAGACCCGGCCGAGTTCTACACCTCCGAATTCCTGGCGCCGGTCTAGCCTGCACGGTCCGCGACTGTAATACCGTCGCGAACATGAGTGAGTACGAGTCCGAGGCCGTCGACCGGTTGCCGTTTTCGACCCCGGAGAAGTCGCAGCGCTACCGCACCGACAATTACCGCGGGGCCGTCGGCCTGAATTGGTACCTCACCGATCCGACGCTGCGTTCCACGATGGCGTATTACCTCAAGCCCGACGAGCTGGCCGTCGTCGAGCCCCAATTGATCAGCATCGGTGCGCTGATGGGTGGCCCGGTCGCGCAGTGGGCCGACGAGACCGACCGCAACCCGCCGCGGCTGGAACGCTACGACCGGTGGGGGCACGACATCAGCCGGGTCGTCATGCCGTCGTCGTTCACCGAGTCGAAGCGCGCGGTGCTGGACGCGCAGAAGACCCTGCGCGCCGAGGCGCGGGCGGCCAACATGAGTTCCTCGCTGGCGATGTTCGCGTCCAACTATCTGCTCAACCAGGCCGACATCGGGATGGGCTGTGCGCTCGGCACCGGCGGCGGCATGGTGCAGTCGCTGGTCGCCGCCTACGCGCCCGCCGACGTCAAGGAGCATGTGCTGGGCAAGTTCGAATCCGGTGAATGGGCGGGCGAGACGGCGCAGCTGCTGACCGAGCGCACCGGCGGTTCCGACCTGGGAGCATTGGAGACAACGGCGACCCGGGCCGGGGATGCGTGGTTACTCAACGGCTTCAAGTGGTTTGCGTCCAACTGCGCCGGGGAGGCGTTCGTCGTGCTGGCCAAACCCGAGGGTGCTCCCGACTCGACGCGCGGCGTCGCGAACTTCCTGGTGCTGCGCACCCGACGGGACGGTTCCCGCAACGGCGTGCGCGTGCGGCGGCTGAAGGACAAGCTCGGCACCCGCTCGGTGGCCTCCGGTGAGGTCGAGTTCGTGGACGCCGAGGCGTTTCTGCTGTCCGGCGAGCCGACCGGGGACGCGGGCGGGGCCGACGGCAAGGGCCTGGGCCGGATGATGGAGCTGACCAACGCGGCCCGGCTGGGAATCGCCTTGTTCGGACTGGCCAACGCGCGCCGCGCCCTGGTCGAATCGCTGTGCTATGCCCACCAACGTCGCGCATTCGGCGGGCCGCTGATCGACAAGCCGTTGATGCGGCGCAAGCTGGCCGAGATGATCGTCGACGTCGAAGCCGCCCTGGCGTTGGTGTTCGACGGCACCGGGGCGACTAACCACCGCCAGCCGCGCGGCCTGCGCCAGCGCATCGCGGTGCCGGTCACCAAGCTCAGGGTGTGCCGGCTTGGGATCACCGCGGCGTCCGACGCCATCGAGATCCACGGCGGCAACGGGTACATCGAAACATGGCCGGTGGCAAGGCTTTTACGCGACGCGCAGGTGAATACGATCTGGGAGGGGCCCGACAACATCCTGTGCCTGGACGTGCGGCGCGGCATCGAGCAGACCCGCGCGCACGAGACGCTGTTGGCGCGCATGCGCGACGCGGTGTCGGTCTCCGGCGACGACGCGACCACCCGGCTGGTCGCCGGCCGCATCGAGGACCTGGACGCGGCGATCACCGCCTGGATGAAGCTGGACCGTGACCTTGCCGAGGCGCGGCTGTTCCCGCTGGCCCAATTCATGGGCGACGTCTACGCCGGGGCGCTGCTCACCGAGCAGGCGGCCTGGGAGCGGGAAACCCAAGGCAGCGAACGCAAGTCGCTCGTCGCCCGGCTGCACGCGCTGCGGTATCTCGCCGACCGCGCGCCGCTGCGCGGCATCGACAACGACACCGACGAGGCGCTGGAGCGCTTCGACGAGTTGGTCGACGGCGCGTTCACGGCCGAGGCGTGATGACTGCTCAGCTGTTGTATCGGCCGCGCCCGCCGCTCGCCGATCACATCGAGTATTTCGGCTACTGGCGGGGCGATCCTGCGGCCGGCGCACACACGAGTCGCGCGCTGCCGCGAGGCGCGGTGACGGCGATCATCGATGTCGACGGTTGCACCGATCTCGGTTTCTGTGCCGCCGACGGCCGCACGCGGCTGGCGGTTCCGCCGGCGTTTGTCGTCGGCGCCGGCGTGGCCTCCTACATCATCCGTATCGTCCCCATCCACAGCGTCATGACGATCCACTTCCGGCCCGCGGGGGCGCTGGCGTTCCTCGGGTGTCCGCTGGGTGACCTGGAGGATGCGGTCGTCGGCCTGGACGATCTGTGGGGTTCGAGCGCAGAACGGCTGCGCGAGCGGCTGATTGCGGTCGGCTCGGCGAGAGGACGCGTGGCGTTGCTGGAGGCGTTCCTGCTCGAGCGGATGCGCCCCGGGATTTGGCCGCAACCGCGCGTGGCGTCGGCCTTGCGATCCGCGGAACTCGACCCATCGATGCGGGTCTCGAAAGCTCAAGCCCTGAGCGGTCTTTCGGCCAAGCGCTTCAACGCACTGTTCCGGTGCGAGGTCGGGCTGACTCCGAAGGCCTATCTTCGGGTGCGCCGCCTGCAGGCGGTACTGCGTGCACTTAACACGCGCGCGGGGGGTGCTTCGATCGCCGGGATCGCGGCCGACCTCGGCTATTTCGATCAGGCTCACTTGGTGCGCGAGTTCCGGTCGTTCGCGGCCATCACGCCGACGCAGTACGCGCAACGACGCTCGGCGATGCCCGGTCACGTCGAACTCGGACCAAAATATCCAAGCCAGGCCGGCGCGGGGCGCCGATGATGGCGTCATGGACAGGAATCACGTAGCGGTCGCGGACACCGGCCTGCTGGTTGCGGCGATGCGCGCCCACGAAACCACCCGCGAAGACCGGCTTTTCTCGGATCCCTTCGCGCAGCGGCTGGCGGGCGACCGCGGGCGGGAGTTGTTCGCGGCGGGCCTGGCCGCCAGCGGTGAACAATCCACCATGCAGATCGTCGTGCGCACCCGATTCTGGGACGAGGCGCTCCTGCAAGCGGCGCAGGAAGTTCGCCAGATCGTCATCCTCGCGGCGGGCATGGACGCGCGTGCCTATCGGCTGCCCTGGCCCGACGGCACCGTCGTCTACGAACTGGATCAGCCGCACGTGCTGTCGGCCAAGGCCGATCTCCTCGCTGGCGAGCACCCTCTTTGCCAACGTGTCCCGGTGGGTGTCGATCTGGCCGACGACTGGCTGGCCGCCATTCGAGCTGCCGGTCTGGATCCGGCCCTGCCGTCGGTTTGGCTGATCGAAGGGCTGTTGCAATACCTGGACGAGGGCGCGGTGGGGACATTGTTCGAGCGTGTCGACGCGCTGTCGGCGCCCGGCTCGGTCCTGCTGTACGACGTCGTCGGCAAGACGCTGCTCGAGTCGGAGTTCATGGCGCCGCTGCTGAAGTCTATGGCCGACAACGGTGCCCCGTGGCTGTTCGGCACCGACGATCCGGGGCGGTTGTCCCAACGCCTGGGCTGGTCGGCGACGGTCACCGACATCGCGGAACCGGGCAATCGCTACAACCGCTGGTATGCGCCGTCGGTGCCGATGGACGTACCCGGCGTGCCGCGAGGCTATTTCGTCGAGGCGACCAAGTAGCCAAAGACTCGCGGGTGAAAACTAGATCGGCAGCAGGCTGTGCTTGCGCCCGACGCGGTACCACAATTGCTTGTCCCGCAACAGATGTAGCGACCGGCGCAGTAGCAGCCGGGTTTGGTGCGGGTCAATGACCGCGTCGATGAACCCGCGTTCGGCGGCGATCCACGGGATCGCCATGTTGAGGTTGTAGCCCTCGATGAAGTCCTTCTTGATCGCCTGCGCCTCGGGCGTCGTCGGGTCCGGGAAGCGCTTCATCAGCAACTGCGCGGCGCCCTCGGCGCCGATCACCGCGATCCGCGCGGTCGGCCAGGCGAAGTTGAAGTCGGCGGTCAGCTGCCGCGACCCCATTACGGCGTAGGCGCCGCCGTAGGACTTGCGGATCGTGATCGTCACCTTTGGCACATCGGCTTCCACCACCGCGGACAGGAACCGGCCGCCGCGCTTGATGATGCCGTTCTTCTCCTGCGCGGCACCGGGCAGGAACCCGGGCGTGTCGACGACGAACACCAGCGGGATCTCGAACATGTCGCAGAACCGGATGAAGCGGGTCGCCTTGTCGGAGGCTTCGTTGTCGATCGAACCGGACAGGAACATCGGCTGGTTGGCGATCACCCCGACCGGACGGCCGTCGACCCGGGCGAACCCGGTGATGATCGCCTGCCCGCCGTGCGCGGCGACATCGAGGAAGTCGCCGTCGTCGAAGATGCGCAGCAGGATCTCGTGCATGTCGTAGGCCATGTTGTCCGAATCCGGCACGATCGAGTCGAGTTCCAGGTCGGTCGGCGTGATTTCCGGCTCCAGGCCCGGATTGACGACCGGCGGTGTGTCGAAGACGTTGGACGGCAGGAACGACAGGAAGTCCCGCACGTACTGGAACGCCTCGGCCTCCGAATCCACCACCTGGTGGATATTGCCGTAGCGGGCCTGGGCGTCGGCGCCGCCGAGCTCGTCGAGGCTGACCTCTTCGCCGGTGACCTCCTGGATCACGTCGGGCCCGGTGACAAAGAAGTAGCCCTGGTCGCGCACCGCGACCAAAAGATCGTCCTGAATCGGCGAATAGACCGCTCCCCCAGCGCATTTGCCGAAGATCAGGGAAATCTGCGGCACGATCCCGGACAACAACTCGTGGCGGCGGCCCAGCTCGGCATACCACGCCAACGACGTGACCGCGTCCTGGATGCGGGCGCCCCCCGAGTCCTGGATGCCGATGATCGGGCAGCCGACCATCGCGCACCACTCCATCAGCCGGGCCACCTTGCGGCCGAACATCTCGCCGACCGTGCCCTGAAACACCGTTTGGTCGTGCGAGAACACCCCGACCGGCCGGCCGTCGATCAGCGCGTGCCCGGTGACGACGCCGTCGCCGTACAGCGCGTTGGGATCGCCGGGGGTGCGGGCCAGCGCGCCGGTCTCCAGGAAGGTCCCCGGATCGACCAGGGCATGCACGCGCGCGCGGGCGCTCGGGATGCCCTTCTTTTCGCGCTTGGCCACGGCCGCCTCACCGCCGGGCTCCTTGGCCAACTCCAGCTTTTCGCGTAGCTCAGCCAGCAGCGCGGCGGTGGTCTTGGTGCTCAATTACGGGCCCTCTGTTCAGCCTCGATCTGGTCCAGTGCGCGGCTCATGTGTTCGCCCACCTTGGCGATGATCGGCTCGTCGATGGCCTGAATGTGCTCGCCACCGATCGGCACCACCTCGAGGTCGGAAACGTACTCACCCCAGCCGCCGTCCGGCTTGCGCACGGCGTACCGCGGTTCGAACATGATCGCGTCGTCATGGTAGCGATCGGCCATATAGAGGGTGACATGGCCGTCGTAGGGCTGGATCTCGGCGGTGTCGATGGCCCGGTTGTCCAGGTACGACGTGCGCTGGTGCTCGATGATGCCGGCCGGGATCTGCACCCCGCTCTGACGCACGGCCTCCAACACGAACCGGATCTGGCCCTCGTCGTCGAGCTCCTCGAGTTGCTCGTAGGGAATGGCCGGGATGGTGACGTTGAAGGTCCGCTCGGCGAACCGGGCGTAGCGGTCCCAGCGCTTGCGGACCTCCTCCTTGGTCTGCGGGACCTCCTCGCCGGCGCGCACCGCGTCGATCAGCCCCACCCATGCGACGTTTTTGCCCAGCCGCTTCAGCCCGATCGCGCACGCGTAGGCCAGCACACCGCCCAGCGACCAGCCGGCCAAGATGTAGGGCCCGTCGCCCTGCATCTCGATCAGCTTCGGAACGTATTGCGCCGCACGCTCTTCGATCGACCCCTCGACCCGTTCGAATCCGTACATCGGGGTGTCCGCCGGCAACCGGTTCAGCAGCGGCTCGTACACCACCGTCGACCCGCCGGCCGGATGGAACACGAACACCGGCGGTTTCGAGCTGCCCTCCGGGCGCGCCCGCAGGGTGCGGACGAACCCGTCGATCTGCCCAGCCTCCAAATAGCCGCGCACCTTCTCGGCGAGCGCCTCAATGTTCTCCGACGTCAGCACGTCCTCGACCGTGATCGGCCCCTCGGCGCGCTCGGAGAGCCGCTGAGCCATCTTCTCGGCGGCGGCGTCGTCCAGCTTGGGCAGCGGGTTGAAGATGCCGCCCGCGGACTTGCCGGTGACGATCGCCCAGGTGGCGAAGGTGACGCGCTCGGCGGCGTCACGCGGCGGGATGTCGGCGTTCAGCGCCTTGGCGACCGCCTCCTGGTTGAGCGCGTCGGCGGCGGCCGCGAGGTTCGGCTTGCCGTTTGCCGAGGGCCCGGACGGGCCCGAGGGGTCCGTCGGCGGTGGCGGTATCGGAATGTCCGACGGTGGCGGGGCCTGCGTTTCCGGCTCGGCCTGCGGATCCGGCGCGGGCGCCGTCACGCTGGCCGGCGTTGCGCCGCTGAGCATTTCGGCCTGCGCCCGCGCGATCTCCTCGGCCGTCTGCGTCTTCTGGTGCTCGTGCAGCAGCTCGACCTCGTCGCGGTGCTCGATCGCGTACTCGATCAGCTTCTCGACGTTGTACAGGTTCGCGTCGCGCACCGCCGTCAACTGAATGGGCGGCAGGTCGAAGTCGTACTCGACCCGGTTCTTGATCCGCACCGCCATCAGCGAGTCCAAACCGAGCTCGATCAGCGGCACCTCCCACGGCAGGTCCTCGGGCTCATAGCCCATGGCCGCCGCGACGATGGTGCCCAACCGCTCGGCGATGGTCTCGCCGGACTCCGGCGACCACTTGGTGAAGCCGGCCGGCATGTAGCGGGTGGTCAGGCTGTCGCCGAGCGTCTCGGCTTCGGGGTCCTCGCCGGCACTGATCGCGGCCGCCCGCGGATCCCCGGTGGGTTCGACGGGCGCGGATGCTTCCGTGATCGCCGGGGCCGCCATCGCAGTGCCGGCGCCGACGGCCGTCGGCAGCGCCGACGCGACGCCGCCGCGGCTGACCAGCGCGTCGTACACCAGCGTGAAGGACTCGTCGACGCGCGCGTGCACCTGCACCGACGCGCCACCGGGGTGCCGGGTCAGGGTCGTGACCAGCCGGGCACCGTACGCGGGCACCGCGCGCTGCTCGGCGGCCGTCAGCTGCGCGTCCGGCATCACCTGTGCCGCAGCGACTTTCACCAGATCGGCGAGATCCGTCGTGGTGCGGGGAGCGTATTCCCAGACGTGGCGACCGTCGGGCAGCGCGACGTGGGACCCAGGCGGCAGGATCGAGCCGTCGCCGGCGAAATGCACGTCGAGCCAGTGTTCCTTGCGCTTGAATCGGGTCGGCGGAATATTCGCGTAGTCCTGGGGTCCGGTGGCCGGGCTGAACAGCGTCCGTGGATCCAGGTCGTGGCCGTAGACGTAGAGCTGGGCCAGCGTCGAGGTGATCGACTCGACCTCGTCCTGCTTGCGGGCCAGCGTCGGGATCAGCTGGGCGTCGTGCAGCCCGGCGTCGGCCGTCGTGAGACCCACCTGCATGAGTGCCACAGGGTTGGGGGCGAGCTCGACGAACGTGGTGTGGCCGCTGTCGACCGCGTTGCGGATGCCGTGGGTGAAGTAGACGCTGTGCCGCAGCCCCTTCTTCCAGTACTCGACGTCGTGGATCGGGTCGCTGCCGGGCTTGATGTAGCTGCCCTCGTGCACCGTCGAGTAGATCCCCGCGGTCGGGCTCATCGGCTTGATGCCCTGCAGTTCGGCGGCCAGCTCGCCGAGCAGCGGGTCCATCTGCTGCGTGTGGCTGGCGCCCTTGGTTTGGAACTTGCGGGCGAACTTGCCCTCCGCCTCACAGCGGGCAATGATCGCGTCCACCTGCTCGGGCGGGCCGCCGATGACGGTCTGGGTCGGCGCGGCGTAGACGCACACCTCCAGGTCGGGGTAGTCGGAGAACACCGTCTTGATCTCGTCGGCGGAGTACTCGACCAGCGCCATCAGCCGGATGTACTCGCCGAACAGCATCGCCTCGCCCTCGCCCATCAGATGCGAGCGCGAGCAGATCGCCCGGGTGGCGTCGGCCAGCGACAGGCCGCCGGCGAAGTACGCCGACGCGGCCTCGCCCAGCGACTGCCCGACGACCGCGGCCGGCTTGGCGCCGTGGTGCTTGAGCAGCTCACCCAGCGCGATCTGGATCGCGAAGATGGTGACCTGGGTGGTTTCGATGCCGTAGTCCTGCGAGTCGTCCAGGATCAGCTCGAGCACCGAATAGCCGAGCTCGTCCTGGACCAGGGCGTCGACCTTCTCGATCCATTCGGCGAACACCGGGTTGCGCAGGTACAGGCTCTTGCCCATCTTGCGGTGCTGCGCCCCGAACCCGGCGAGCACCCACACCGGGCCGTTGCTGACCGGGCCGTCGACGCTGAACACGTTGGGGCGCTGCTTGCCCTCGGCGACCGCGCGCAGGCCCTTGACGGCCTCCTCGTGGTTGTGGGCGAGCACCACCGCGCGCGAGCGGCCGTGGTTGCGCCGCGACAGCGAGCGGCCGATCGACTCCAGCGACGACTCCTGCCCCTCGGGGCTTTCCATCCAGTCCGCGAGTTCGGCGGCGGCGGCCTTCTTGCGCGACGTCAGGAACGCCGAGACCACCAACGGGATCACCGGTTCTGGAAGCTCTTGTGCGGCAAGCTCTTCCAGCGCGGCTTCCTTGAGCGCGAGCGCCTCGTCGGTGATGCCCGGCAGCTCGTACTCCGGCTCCTCCGCCACGGCGTCGTCGCCGATGATGTTGCCGAAGTCGTCGAAGCGCAGCGCATGGCTTTCCAGCGCAGGCGATTCGGTGACAGCCGCCTCGGTGACCCCGGTGGCCTGGGCCTCCGGCTCGGGCTCGCGCTCAACCACGTCACGCGGCAACACCTCGCGCACCACCACGTGCGCGTTGGCGCCACCGAAGCCGAAGCTGGACACGCCGGCCAGGGCGTAGCCGCCGTAGCGCGGCCAGTCGGTCACGGTGTCGATGACCTTCAGGCGCATCCCGTCGAAGTCGATGTAGGGGCTGGGCCCGGCGAAGTTGATGGACGGCGGCAGCTTGTTGTGCTGCAGCGAGAGCACAACCTTGGCCATGGCGGCCACGCCGGCGGCCGATTCCATATGTCCCACATTGGTTTTGATGGCACCCAGCAGCGCGGGTCGGTCCGCGGGCCGGCCCCGGCCGACGACGCGGCCCAGCGCCTCGGCCTCGATCGGGTCGCCCAGGACGGTGCCGGTGCCGTGCGCCTCGATGTAGTCGACGGTGCGCGGGTCGATGCCCGCGTCCTTGTACGCGCGGCGCAGCACCTCGGCCTGCGCGTCCTGGTTGGGTGCGATCAGGCCGTTGGACCGGCCGTCGTGGTTGACCGCGCTGCCGGCGATGACGGCCAGGATCTGGTCGCCGTCGCGGCGCGCGTCATCGACCCGCTTGAGCACCAGCATGCCGCCGCCCTCGGAGCGCGTGTACCCGTCGGCGTCGGAAGAGAACGACTTGATCCGGCCGTCCGGCGCGAGCACCGCGCCGATCTCGTCGAAACCAAGGGTCACCGCGGGGGTGATGAGCGCGTTGACGCCACCGGCGACGGCCACGTCGCACTCGCCGTTACGCAGCGCCTGCACGGCCTGGTGGGTGGCCACCAGCGAGCTCGAGCACGCCGTGTCCATCGCCACCGAGGGACCGCGGAAGTCGAAGAAGTAGGACACCCGGTTGGCGATGATCGCCGTCGAGTTCCCGGTGATGGCATAGGGGTGCGCGACGGTCGGGTCGGCGATCGACAGGTATCCGTAGTCGTTGTTGGTGAAGCCGATGTACACGCCGACGGCCTCGCCGCGCAGGCTCGACGCCGGGATGCGCGCGTGTTCGAGTGCCTCCCAAGTCAATTCGAGCGCCATCCGCTGCTGCGGGTCGATGTTGTCGGCCTCGGTCTTGGCCACCGCAAAGAACTCGGAGTCAAAACCCTTGATGTCCTTCAGGTAGCCGCCGCGGGTGCGCGCCTGATTGATCCGTTCCGCCAGCCGGGGCTCTTCGAAGAACT
Source organism: Mycobacterium conspicuum (assembly GCF_010730195.1). NCBI lineage: Bacteria > Bacillati > Actinomycetota > Actinomycetes > Mycobacteriales > Mycobacteriaceae > Mycobacterium > Mycobacterium conspicuum. The sequence goes on along the minus strand of NZ_AP022613.1, from coordinate 5,705,538 downwards.
CCGACCAGCGGCCCTCGGGCAGATCGGTGATGGCGTCGCGGCCTTCCAGCAGCGCCTGCCAGGTCTCCTCGGGGGTGTTCATGTCGCCGGGCAGCCGGGTGGACAGGCCCACCACCGCGATGTCGACGCGCTCGGCGGGCCCGGTGCGCGTCCACTCGGCGCCATCGAGGGCGGCGTCGTCGACCTCGGGCTCGCCCTCGATGATTCGGGTGGCCAGCGATTCGATGGTCGGGTGCTGGAAGGCCACCGCGACCGACAGCGTGACGCCGGTCAGGTCCTCGATGTCGGCGGCCATCGCCACGGCATCGCGCGACGCCAGACCCAGCTCCACCATCGGTACGGACTCGTCGATGTCGTCGGGCGATTTCCCGACGGCGTTACCCACCCAGTTACGCAGCCACTGCCGCATCTCGGGGACAGTCGTTATGCGCCGCTCTTGCTCGCCCACATCGTCACCGGCGCGCGTCTCGATCTGGTCGGCGGGCAGGTTCTCCTGTGGTTCCTCTATGTCAGCCATACCTTCCTCAGGACTCGGTGGCGAACACCGTCGGAGAAGCGACGCCGCTGCGCAGGCTGCCATCCAGGTAGGCCGCGCGGCAGGCGCGGCGACCGATCTTGCCGCTCGACGTGCGCGGGATGCTGCCGGCCTGGACCAGCAGCACGTCGCGCACGGTCACGCCGTGCCCCACCGCGATGGCGGCCCGGATGTCATCGACGATCGGCTGGTAGTCCAGCTTGTGTGTGCCGGGCGCGCGCTCCCCGACGATGACCAGCTGCTCGGAGGTGTCGTCAGCGTCGAGCTTCAGGCCGGCGTGCGTGTCATCGAACACGCTCGGCGGCAACTGGTTGGCCGGCACCGAGAACGCGGCCACATAGCCGACCCGCAACGCCTTGGTGGATTCCTGCGCCGTGTACTCCAGGTCCTGCGGGTAGTGGTTGCGGCCATCGACGATGACGAGGTCCTTGATCCGGCCCGCTATATAAAGGTGTCCCTTGTGGTAGGTGCCGTAGTCGCCGGTGCGCACCCACAGGCCGTCGTCGGCGGCGCCCTCGGCGTGCGACTCGCTGATCCGCGACTTGAGGATGTTCCGGAAGACCTCGGTGGTCTCCTCTTCCTTGCCCCAATACCCGACGCCCAGGTTGTTGCCGTGCAGCCAGATCTCGCCGATCTGCCCGTCCGGCAGCTCGCTGGCCGTGTCGGCGTCGACGATGACGGCCCATTCGTCGACCCCGATCTTGCCCGCCGAGACCTGGGCGACGGCGTTCGGCGCGTCGGCGGCCACCTCCACGAAGCTGCCCTTGTTCAGCGCGTCCCGGTCCACGTGGATGACCGTCGGCTTCTCGTCCATCGGGGTGGTCGAGACGAACAGCGTCGCCTCCGCCAGGCCGTACGACGGCTTGATCGCGGTCTCCTTCAGCCCGTAGGGCGCGAAGGCTTCGTAGAACTTGCGCATCGAGGCCGGGCTGACCGGCTCGCTGCCGTTGAGGATGCCCTTGACGTTGCTCAGGTCCAGGGGCGGCTCGTCGTCGCGGGGCAGGCCACGCACCGCAGCGTGCTCGAACGCGAAGTTGGGCGCGGCCGAGAAGACGCCGCCCGTCTCGCCGGGCTTGCGCGCCAGCTCCCGGATCCAGCGACCGGGACGACGCACGAACGCGGCGGGCGTCATGAAGGTGAAGCTCTGCCCGAGCACCGACGACAGCAGGCAGGTGATCAGGCCCATGTCGTGGAAGAAGGGCAGCCACATGCAGCCGCGGTCGCCTTCGGTGCCCTCCAGCGCGTTGAGCACCTGCAGCACGTTGGTGGGCAGGTTCAGGTGCGTGATCTGCACGCCGGTCGGGGCGCGGGTCGAGCCCGACGTGTACTGCAGGTAGGCGATGCTGTCCTCGTTGGAGTCCGGCGGCTCCCAGGTGGCGGCGACCTCGTTGGGCACCGCGTCGACGGCGATCACCCGGGGCCGTTCCTTGGCCGAGCGGGCGCGGATGAACTTGCGGACGCCTTCGGCGGAGTCGGTGGTGGTCAGGATCGTCGACGGGGTGCAGTCGTCGAGCACGGCGTGCAGCCGGCCGACGTGACCCGGCTCGGCCGGGTCGAACAGCGGCACCGCGGTACGGTCGGAGTACAGCGCTCCGAAGAAGGAAACGAGGTAGTCCAGGTTCTGTGGGCACAGGATCGCGATGCGGTCGCCCGGCTGGGTCACCTGCTGCAGGCGCGCCCCGACGGCGCGGTTGCGGGCGCTGAACTCGGACCACAGGAGGTCGCGTTCGATGCCGTCCCGTTCGGTGGAGAAGTCCAGGAAGCGGTAAGCCAGCTTGTCCCCGCGGACCTTCGCCCACTTTTCCACGTGCTTGACCAGGTTGGTGTTTTCCGGGAAGCGGATCTTGCCATTGACGATGAACGGGTTGTGGTACGCCATTCCGCCCTCTCCTGCTATCACGCAACATCTCGATCGGCCCAGCCTGCTTAGGCCGACGGTTATCTTCGGTTGGCTCGGCTACCCACCCTGCGCGAGCCGCGACCCGATCGGGTCAACACACACTACTCGTATGCTCTTACTTTTCTCTTAATGTTAAGGCGCGCCGCGCGGCAGACCAAATCACAAGGTACCGCCGATACGGTCACTATCCGGGTACTGCGAGCTGTGTCCCGCCGCCCAGTAAGCGCGGTTCATCCGTGTTTGGGATGCGGTGCGCCGTCGATGAGCCCGTGTGCCCAGTTCAGCGTCCAATCGGGCGCCGGCGTCCCGTCGAGGTTCCAAAACTGCGGAGTGGCGTACAACGCGTGGATCGGCTGGCCCCCGTTGCCGGCCAGTGTGCTCAGCGTGTTGGACAGGTTGGCGATGTTGAACGCCTCGGCCGGGGCGGCACAGATCAGGTCGCCGGGCGCGCAGATCTCGTTGGTCTTGCCGTCCAGCGCGCCGAAGCCGCCCGGCCGCGGACCGGTCATCGTCAAACCCATCCCGGACAGGATCGGCACCTCGTGCAGGGTGATCTCGGCGCCCTCCCCCGGCGGATCGGGCCCGATCACCTTGCCCACCCCCGGCTCGCGCCGGCCGTCGGCGATCAGCGTCACACCGAGGACCAGGTCGTCATCGACGGGTCCGCGCCCGTTGCCGATGTCGCTGGCGATGTCACCGGCGATCACCGCGCCCTGCGAAAAGCCCATCAGGACGTAGCTGGTCAGCGGGCACTTGTTGTTCATGTCGGTCATCTCTTGGACGGTCGCGCGGGTGCCCTCCGCTCGGCTGTCGTTGTAGGACATCTGCTGGTCGGAGCTCAGCGGATTGTGAAACTGCGCCGTGTAGGGAGTCGTGAACGTCTGCACGCGCGACGACGGGAACTGCTGGCCGAGCGTGGCGGTCACGTTGTGCAGCAACGCGTTCGGGAATTGCATCGGAGTGAGCGGGCTGTCCTGCAGCGACGATTCCCAGGTACCGGGAACGTCGACCAGCAGCACATCCGGGCACGACGCGTCCTGCGAGGCGGGCCGGGGCTTGTGCGGGTGCGAGGAGCCAGAGGTCGGGGGCACGGCCCCGGGCACCGCGCTCGGCGGCGTTTCTGGGCTGCGCAGCATGACCACCACGGCGAAGATGACCAGTCCGACGACGACGGCCATCGAGCCGGCCGCGACCCAGGCGAGAACTCGGTGACGTTGACGACCAGCGTTGCTGGTTTTCACGGAAGATTTGGCCTTCTTGGCCATAACTGTGCGGTCTCCTGCTAGCAGAGTCGGTAGGTCGCAGCCCTCTGCTGCACTCGACTACACGGTACCGGCTCGAGGTATGTGCACCCTGAGGACCGATTTGGCCTCTGATCGCGCTGCGATCGCCGCTAGCGGATGGCGCCGACGATGTCGCCCGACATGGCGCCCAGCTGCCCGCCCCACGAGCCCCAGCCGTTGTCTCCGCCACCGGGGAAGTCGAAGTGGCCGTTGTGCCCGCCGACGTTGCGGTACTGCTGGTAGAAGGTCAGGTTGGTGCCCATCGCGGTTTCCGACTGGCCGATCATGGCGGCGGGATCGCTGGCCGCGCCGGTCTTCGGGCTCCACACCCAGATGCGGCTGTTGTTCGCCGCGAGCAGGTCGGCATGGACCCACGGGTCGTGCCATTTCCACCGGCCCAGCTGCGCCGCGCCCCACATCGCTTGGGTGTTTACCCCACCGAACTGCTGCATGCCCGCCGTGATCGCCCCGTTCACCGAGGTGTCCGACGGGTACAGGAAGCCGGAGAGCGAGCCGGCGAAGCCGTACCGATCGGGATGGAAGCAGGCCAGCGCCATCGCGCCATACCCGCCCTGGGCGGCGCCGACGACGGCATGGCCGCCCGGCGCCAGGCCGCGGTTGGCGGCCAGCCAATCGGGCAGCTCCTGGGACAGGAAGGTCTCCCACTGCTTGCTGCCGTCCTGTTCCCAGTTGGTGTACATGCTGTAGGCACCACCGGCCGGCGCCGCCACCGAGATCCCCTTGCCGGCCAGCGTGTTCATCGCGTTGCCTGCGGTCACCCAGTTGCTGACATCGGGTCCGGCATCGAAGGCGTCCAGCAGGACCACCGCGTGCGGCCCGCCGGCCAGGAAGGCCACCGGGATCTCGCGGCCCATCGCGCCCGACGGCACCATCAGGGTTTCGTAGCCCGCGGCGCGGGCTTTGCCCGGGTTGGCTGTCGTGACCGTGACACCGCCCACCGCGATCGACAGTGCGGCGGCGCACAGCACCCGTAGGACCGCCGACAGAGCCCGTACACCGCTCATGCCTAACCTCCCTCGTGGATAGCTGTGAAGAACACTATCCAAGGTCAGGGCCGGTTCCAACAGGCAGAGACGGCCGGGTAGTGAACCCCGTCGCCCGCGGACGCGCGAAAACGACTGACGGCGACGACCCGGATGGGTCGCCGCCGCCAGTTGATTGTTCAGGCCAGGTGCTTACTGGCCCTGGTTGCCGGCCGGGTTGGCGCCCGGAGCGGTGGTGGGGCCGTTGCCGGGCGTGGCGCCCAGCACCCGCTGCAGCTCAGGCTTCATCGCGTTGACCTGCGCGCCCCAGTACGGCCAGTCGTGCGTGCCGTTGGCGTCGAAGTTGAACACCGCGTTGTGACCACCGGCGGCGTTGTACGCGTCCTGGAACTTCAGGTTGCTGGTCCGGACGAAGCCCTCCAGGAACTTGGCGGGCAGGTTGTCGCCGCCGAGGTCCGACGGCTTGCCGTTGCCGCAGTACACCCAGATGCGGGTGTTGTTCGCGACCAGCTTGCCGACCTGCAACGACGGGTCGTTGCGCTGCCATGCCGGGTCCTCCTTCGGGCCCCACATGTCGGCGGTCTTGTAGCCGCCCGCGTCGCCCATGGCCAGGCCGATCAGCGTTGGGCCCATGCCCTGCGACGGGTCCAGCAGCGCCGACAGCGAGCCGGCGTAGATGAACTGGTCGGGGTGGAACGCCGCCAAGATCAGGGCCGACGAACCGGCCATCGACAGGCCGACCACGGCGCTGCCGGTCGGCTTGACCTGCCGCTGCGACGCCAGGTAGGCGGGCAGCTCACTGGTCAGGAAGGTCTCCCACTTGTAGGTGGTGCAGCCGGCCTTGCCGCAGGCGGGCTTGTACCAGTCGGAGTAGAAGCTGGACTGCCCACCGACCGGCATGGCGACCGAGATGCCGGACTGGTAGTACCACTCGAACGCCGGGGTGTTGATGTCCCACCCGTTGAAGTCGTCCTGCGCCCGCATTCCGTCGAGCAGGTACAGCGCGGGCGAGTTGTTACCGCCGCTTTGGAACTGCACCTTGATGTCGCGGCCCATGGCCGCGGAAGGCACCTGCAGGTATTCCACCGGCAGGCCCGGGCGAGAGAACGCCCCAGCGGTCGCCGAGCCCCCCACGACGCCGATCAGACCCGACAGCAGAGCCGCTCCCACGGCACCCACCGCGAGCCGGCGCGGCATAACCGCTACGGCGCCGCGAAACCTGTCAACAAGTTTCATGCTTTGCTTCCTCATCCTTTCGGCCGCAGCACACGCACGAAAGCGTCTTCTGGGCTTAGTGGGTTTTTCGACTGCACACGTCCGGCGCGGCAGTGCCCGTGTAGTCAATCACATCTTTGCCCCCGGGCTCTCATCGAGCGCGTCGCTGAGGCGGTAATTCACAGCGCTTTTCGCGCTCGGCGGGGCGCCGAATGCGGCCGTTTTCGCATGTGCCGAGGCATGGCCGCCCGCTGGTGAGCGCTTGGTTGTGACTTTGCTGTCAGTGTCTGGGAATCGCGCGCGCCAAACCGCGACTGTGATTTTTTCGGCACCCGTACCAGAACCGGTCACTCGCGGGGAGGAGCGGGGGGCACGTCCGGCACCGGCAGCCCGCACCGGGCGAGTTCGTAGAGCGGGACGCGATCGATGCGGTAACCGGTGAATCGAAACGAATTCACCAAGTTGGACACGAACCGGTGCGGGGTCATCGGGGCGCGCACCGAGCTCAGCACCGCCGTCGTCTCGGGGCATTTGAGGGCCGCCACCGCCTGCGCGACCCAGGCCTGGTCCAGGTAACCGGGTATGCCCGGGGGCCACTTCACCCAGGGGCCGTCGGCGATGACCCAGTCCGGGAAGAGGTTTTTGTCATGGCCGATCCGTCCGTGCTTGAGGCGCTCGGTGTGCGCGGCGATCGGGTTCGCCAGCCCGATCTGGTCGATCACCCTGACATCGAGTCCGACGTTCATGCCCACCATGCCGAGGTTGGTGAAAAACACTGCGTGCTCAGGCTTTTGACGGCTTCCCGGGGGCGGCGGGATCATCGGGACCAGGTCCCACTGGTTGTAATTGCCCGACGGCAACAGCAAGGCTCCGTCGGGGGTGTTGTCGAGCGCGGTCAGGATCGCCGCCATCCTCGGGTAGTCCAGGTAGTCGGCGGCGGTCAGCGGATGCGCGTGGCCGGTGGCCTGCGCGTAGAAGCGGCGTTCGTCCACGATGCCGGAGTAGGTGACGCGGGTGGCGTCGTCACCCATGCCGGGCGAGTTCGCCGCCCACAACGACCAGCCCGCGATGCCCAGCCACAGCAGGGTGGTGGCGCCGGCCAGCCAAAGGCTCGTCTCGCGCGAATATTTCTCGCCGTCCGGGATGGCCACCGGGATCACGGCCACCGGGGCCAGCAAACAGAACAGCGGCGCCAACAACACCCGCGCGTGCATGAAGTCGCCGCCCTGACGGATCCAGTAGAGTGCCTGCACCAGGCCACTGAACAGCACAAAGGCCACCGCGGCCGGGGGGCTTTGCACCGCGCGCGCCAGTCGGCCGTAGTTGGGGGACTCCATCGGGCGTACGAACGACGGCCGACGACGGACCACCGTCACCAAGATGCCCACCGCGACCAGCAGAACTACCGGCGCCCACAGCGCGTAAGGCCCGGTGAAATTCGCGAGGTAGATCATGCCTTGCGACCACTTGTCCCCGGCCGCGTCCTTGGCCAGGGCGGTGCCCGGCACCAACAGGCCGTAGTAGCCCATCCGGAAGATCTCGTAGGCAACCGGCAGGAACCCCCCGGCCACCACGATGAGCACGCGATTGCGCCAGGTCCGGGCAGCGATGAGCATCATGATCAGCGCCAGCCCGCCCATCAGCGCCAAGTCGGGCCGGACCAGCACGGACAACCCCGCGACGACGGCGAGGGCACCGAGGAACGCGCGGCTGTCCGGCCGGGTTCGCAGCGGCTGCGACCAACACACCATCATCCACCACAGCAAACCCAGATACGCCAGAGTCAGGCCGCTCTCCAGACCGGATGTGGCGAAGTCACGCGCGGGTGGCAGCGCGATGTAGACCAGCGCGCCGGCGGGCAGCAGGATCGCCTTGCGTCCCCGCAGGCTGGGGGCGTACAGCCGGCCCGCACCCAGCATGAGCAGCGCCACGCCCAGCAGGGACAGCGTCAGCGCCAGGGCCAGCGCCACGTACTCCATCCGCAGCGGCCCGCCGATCCAGCTTCCCACGTACATCAGGTACGTCCATGCGGTGGACGTGTTGGCCTCCACCCGCTCGCCCTGGTTGAACACCGGTCCGTTGCCGGCCAACAGATTTCGCACGGTCCGCAGCACGATCAGCCCGTCGTCGGCGATCCAGCGCCGTTGCCAGCTACCCCAACCGAACAGCACGACAACCACAAACACGCTCAGCCACAGGCTGATTCGAACCGTCCGCTGATAGGGAAACGCGAACCGGGCCAGCCGCGGCGCACGGCGAAAAGGCCGGAAAGTCAGGGCCCCAAAAGGCGCGGCGAGGTTGGGACTAGCCGAAGGCAACAGCGGCACCAAGTGTTCCGATCCACGCCACCGCGAGCAGCTGCAAGACCCGGTCACGTAGCGCGATGTCTTCGGGTTCCCCGGCCAGCCCGCCGTCGACGTCGACCGCGTAGCGCAGGATCGCGATGGTCCACGGAACCATCGACACCGAGAACCAGCCCGCCGACCCATGGTCACGCTCGAAGGCCCACAGCCCGTAACACATCACCACCGCGGTGGCCGACAGCGTCCAGACGAAGCGCAGGTAGGTCCCTGTGTAGCTTTCCAGCGCCTTGCGGATGGCCGCGCCGGTGCGCTCGGACAGCTGCAGCTCGGCATACCGCTTGCCGGCCGCCATGAACAGCGACCCGAACGCCATGACGAGCAGGAACCACTGCGACAGCCGGGTATCGGTGGCCGCGCCCCCGGCGATGGCGCGCAGCAAAAATCCCGACGACACGAAGCAGATGTCCATCACCGCTTGGTGTTTCAGGCCGAAGCAGTAGCCCAATTGCATAGCGATGTAGATCGCCATCACCACGGCGAGGTTCGGCTTGAGCCACCAGGCCAGACCGAGTGAGGCCACGGCGAGCACGACGGCCAGGGTGTAGGCCAGCCATTCGGGCACCACGCCCGCGGCGATGGGGCGATACCGCTTGGTGGGGTGCTCGCGGTCGGCCTCGACGTCGCGGACGTCGTTGATCAGGTAGATGGCCGAGGCGGCCAGGCTGAACACCACGAAGGCCACCAACACCTGGATTGCCAGCGGGCCGTATTCGTAGTGGTAACCGCGGCCCGCCGCGCTCAGCGGCGCGGCCAGGACGAGCACGTTTTTCACCCATTGCCGCGGGCGGATCGCCTTGATCACGCCGACGATCAGGTTCCCCGGGGGTTTGACGGGGACCTCTTCGCTGACGTGTTCGTTCAAGTCCTCACTCACCTGCGCCACAACTTTCGCGTTCGGACGGCGATCCCCGCGACGGCGGCGCCGAGACCGATGCCGAAGGCCACGTCGCTGGGATAGTGCACTCCCAGCAGTATCCGCGAAAGTGCCATCGGAGGAACGAGCAACACGGGTAACGGCGACCCGGTGGCCCCAATGGCTCTGCCCATCAGGAGGGCCGCGGCCGTGGTGGAGGTGGCGTGCGCCGACGGGAAGCTCAGCTGGCTGGGTGTGCCGACGTTCACCGCGACGGCCGGGTGATGCGGCCGTTTGCGCCGTACCACCCGCTTGACCAGCACGGCAGCCGCATGCGCGGTGAACGCGCCGGCGCCGGCCAGCAGCCACTCCTCGCGGCGGCGCGGCATCAGCAGCGCGCCGAGCAGCGACACGGCGACCCAACCGATGCTGTGCTCGCCGAAGTGGGACATCGCGCGTGCCGTGGTCAGCAGGCCCGGGCGGTCGGCCAGCGCCGACTGGACGGCAACCATCGCGGCAACCTCACCGCGCGGCGGCTCGGGTTCAGGCATGCCCGGGCTTGCCGTCCGTCTTGCCGTCCGCTGAGAGCTGCCCCGCGGGCAACAACGCCGTCTCCCACTTTTGCTTGCTGGACAGCACGGGCAGCGCGTCCCGGTACACCCGGCGCATCTCGTCGAAGCGGCTCGCGAGTTGACGTTGCCGGCGCAGCGACTGCAGCAGCAGCGTGAACATCTTGCGCCGGTCGCGCTGGCGGTAGACCACGCCGCAGCCGTCGGCGGTGGTGACGGTGACGCCGTCGACCGTGCACAACCGGAACCAGCGCGCGTCCTGGGTCGGCACGTTGAACTCGGGGCGCTCGTGAGCTTCCGGGTCGGCGCGCTTCAGGTTGTGCAGGATGCCGCGGGCCAGCCGGTAGCTGATGGACACCGGGTTCACCGGCGGCTTCATCGCCTTGCACATGCGCGCCGGCGCCGGCAGTTCGCTCGCCGCCGGTAGCACGACGGCGTCCGGGTATTCCTTGCGCAGCCGGTGCACCTCGGGCAGGGCCGACTCCAGAATCGAAAAGATGTGTTCGGGTCCGGCGAGGAAGTCGTCGATCGCCCTGTTCTGGATTGCCACGGTTGAATATTCAAGGCAGGCAAGGTGTTTCAGTGTTGCCTTCAGGTGACTGCGGACCAGACCGCTGACGTCGCCATCCCAGTGCATGGCCGCGACCACCAGCCGGTTGCGCAGGTGGTAGTAGGCCTGCCAGTCGATCGCGTCGTCTTTGTCGCTCCAGGCCATGTGCCAGATCGCGGCGCCGGGCAGCGTGACCGTCGGGTAGCCGTGCTCGCCGGCCCGCAGACCGTATTCGGCGTCGTCCCACTTGATGAACAGCGGCAGCGGCTGCCCCATCTCCTCGGCGACCTGGCGCGGGATCATGCACGTCCACCAGCCGTTGAAGTCGACGTCGATGCGCCGGTGTAGCAGCGCGCTTCGTTCGTTCTTGTCGTTCAACGGGAATTCGGCGAAGTCGTGGTCGTATTCGGCGTGCGGCGCTGCGGTCCACATGAAGTTCGACTGGTCGACGACCTCGCCCATGATGTGCAGGTGCGACGGCTCCTGCAGGTTGAGCATCTGGCCGCCGACCAGCATCGGCGTCTTGGCGAACCGGTTCATCGCCAGCACCCGCAGAATCGTGTCCGGCTCGATGCGGATGTCGTCGTCCATGAACAGAATCTGTTGGCAGTCGGTGTTTTTCAGCGCCTCGTACATCACCCGGCTGTAACCACCGGAACCGCCGAGGTTGGGCTGGTCGTGGATGGAGAGTCGACTGCCGAGACCGGCGGCCGCCGCCGGGAAGTCCGGGTGGTCGCGCACCTTGCGGGTACCCTGATCGGGAACGATCACCGCACCAATGACCTTGTCCACCAAGGGATCTGCGGTGAGATCGGCGAGCGCGTTGACACAGTCGCCGGGGCGGTTGAACGTCGGGATCCCCACCGCGATGTTGGCCGTACCCGGAGCGGGTTCGGTCGCATACCAACCTCCGCTGACCAGGCTGACCGCGGTGTCGGTGGTGATGTCGAACCAGATCCAGCCGCCGTCCTCGAACGACCTGAGGGGCACCTCGATTTCGACGACGGTCGGCTGATCGTCGGTGCCGACAAACGGGCGGCCCTCCACAGAGATTCGCACCCCGGTGGCCTTGGTCCGGTACAGGTCGACGCGGCCCGTTCCAGTCAGCTCGACCCGCAGCACCACCGACTTACAGATCGACCAACGCCGCCAGTAGCTGGCCGGAAAGGCATTGAAATACGTGGCGAACGAGACCTCGGATTCCTTGCCGATCTCCAGCGAGGTGCGGCTCGTCGCATGCGCACGTCGGGCGTTGGTGGTGGACTCTTCCAAATACAGCTTGCGCACGTCGAGCGGTTCCCCCGGACGCGGCAAGATGATTCGGGACAGCAGGCTTACGGCGGTCATCGCTGCCGCTCCTCCCCTACATTCGTGTCGCTGCGCGCCATATCGTCGCCGGCACGACTCATGCGTGCGCGCCTTCCTCTTCTTTTTGCGTTTCGATCAGCTCCGCGCCGTCGCGCAGGTGCGGCGCCAGGACGTTGTCGTACATGTTCAGTGCACTGGCGATGGCCATGTGCATATCCAGGTATTGATAGGTACCCAGCCGTCCCCCGAAAAGCACCTTGGACGACGCGGTTTCGGACTTCGCCTTGGCCCGATACGCGGCCAGCAGCTCGCGGTCGGCCTCGGTGTTGATCGGATAGTAGGGCTCGTCGTCGTCCTCGGCGAATCGCGAGTACTCCCGCATGATCACCGTCTTGTCGGTCGGGTAGTCCCGCTCGAGGTGAAAGTGGCGGAACTCGTGGATGCGGGTGTAGGGCACGTCGAGATCGTTGTAGTTCATGACCGGCGTGCCCTGGAAATCCCCGATCGGCAACACTTCCACTTCGAAATCCAAAGTGCGCCAACCGAGCCGGCCCTCGGTGTAGTCGAAGTAGCGGTCCAGTGGGCCGGTGTAAACGACTGGCGCGTCGGGACTTTCGGCGCGCAGCTGCTCGCGGACGTCGAACCAGTCGGTGTTCAGCCGGACCTCGATGCGGTCGTCGGCGGCCATGTTCTTCAGCCATGCGGTGTAACCGTCGACCGGCAAGCCCTCGTAGGTGTCGCTGAAGTATCGGTTGTCGAAGGTGTAGCGCACCGGCAGCCGGTTGATCACGGCGGCCGGCAGCTCGGCGGGATCGGTTTGCCACTGCTTGGCGGTGTAGCCCTTGACGAACGCCTCATACAGGGGTCGGCCGATCAGTGAGATGGCCTTCTCCTCGAGGTTCTTCGCGTCCGCGGTGTCGATTTCGGCGGCTTGTTCGGCGATCAGCCGTCGGGCCTCGTCGGGGGTGAAGTACTTGCCGAAGAACTGCGACACCAGGCCCAGGCCCATCGGGAACTGGTATGCCTGCCCGTTGTGCATCGCGAAGACCCGATGCTGGTAGTCGGTGAACTCGGTGAACTGGCGCACGTAGTCCCACACCTTCTTGTTCGAGGTGTGGAACAGGTGGGCGCCGTACTTGTGGACCTCGATTCCGGTCTGCGGCTCGGGCTCGGAGTAGGCGTTGCCGCCGATATGGGGGCGTCGGTCGACGATGAGCACGCGCTTGTCCAGCTGGCTAGCCACGCGCTCGGCGACCGTCAGACCGAAGAATCCGGACCCGACGACGAGAAGGTCAAAACGAGCGGTCATCGGTTGCCTACGTTATCCGACCGGGCGGAAATAACCCCATTTGACGACGTGACGGGGCCGTGATTCCGGCCGGGCTCCGGCCGGGTGGGGTTGCCGCGCCGTGTGTTGCGGTCCGACTACCGATTGCCTCACGATTCGATATCGCCACACCAGTCACACCAATCCCACTCGTACCATCGACTCCGTGGGGCTCATATCTGCAGATATGGCCCGACACACCAGATAGCCCAAATTGAGGAGACTTCCGTGCCGAACCGACGCCGACGCAAGCTCTCGACAGCCATGAGCGCGGTCGCCGCCCTGGCAGTCGCGAGTCCATGCGCTTATTTCCTGGTCTACGAATCGACCGAAAGCAACAAACCGCCGCAGCACCACGAGTTCAAGCAGGCGGCCGTCATCACCGACCTGCCCGGCGAGCTCATGGGAGCGCTGACGCAAGGACTGTCGCAGTTTGGCATCAACCTGCCGCCAGTTCCCGCGTTGAGCGGGACCAGCGGCGCCAGCACCGGGTTGACGAGTCCGGGCCTGGGCAGCCCGGGCCTGGGCAGCCCGAGCCTGGGCACCCCCGGACTGGGTACCACGGGTCTTACCGGTACCGGGCTCACCAGCCCGAGCCTGGCGAGCCCCGGTCCGACGACTCCCGGTCTGGGCGCTACCACCGGCCTGACGCCGGCGGCCACCGGCGCCACTGGCGGGCTGACCACGCCCGGCACCGCGCTGACGCCCACGCTGCCGACCACCCCGGGTGCGGCGGCTGCAACCCCGAACCCCGCGCTCACCAGCCCGGCCGGGGTCGCACCCGGTACGGGTGCGGGCATGGGCAGTCCGATCGCGGCGCCCAGTGAGGTGCCGATCGCGGACCCCGGCGTCGACGGCACCTACCCGATCCTGGGTGACCCGTCGGGGTTGGGCGGTGCCGGACTGTCACCGGCCCCGGCCGCCAGCAGCAGCGGCGGCGGCGGACTCATCAACGACCTGATGCAAACCGCCAACCAGTTGGGCGCTAGCCAGGCCATCGACCTGCTCAAGGGCCTGATCATGCCGGCAATCATGCAGGCGCAGCACGGTGGTGCCGCCGCGGCCGCGCCGGGTGCTGCCCTGCCGACCGGTGGTCTGCCGGGTGCGGCCGGCCTGCCGGCTGCCGCCGGCGCGCCGGGCGCCGCTGGCCTGCCGGCCGCGGCCTTGCCGGCCGGTGCGGCCCACGGCGCAGTGCCCGCCGGGGCACTGCCGACCGGCGCCGCGCCCGCTGCCGCCCTGCCTACCGGCGGCCTGCCGGCCGCGGGAGCACCGGCCGCAGTTGGGGCGGCCGCCGCTCCGGCCGCGGCGGCTCCGGCTGCAGCGGCTCCGGCGGCTCCGGCTGCTGCTGCTCCGGCCGCGCCGCTGGCGCCCCCCATGTAACAAACCTTCACTACCTGTCCCCTGACGGCACCGCAGAGTCACATCTCTGCGGTGCCGTCGAACGTCCGTCCGCGGAGTTCTGGGACCATATACCGTGTCGCCTCACAAATAACATTAGACACACAAGTAACATCGGCTGGTGGTGTCCGGTAGGCGTACGCCGACGATGTTGCTCACCGCTATCGCGGCGACGGTCGTCATCGTGTCGTGGATTGCGGACCCGACCCGCGAAACCGGCCCCGCCGCCGCTCCCGAGACCCGACTGGCCGAGCACCCGCTCACCGGGCTCGGCGCGGGCATCACCGTTCGCGAAGTTTCCCAGGATCTACCGTTCTCGCTGGTCGCGCTCACCGGCGACCTGGCAGGCACCTCCACGCGCGTGCGGGCCAAGCGCGCGGACGGCTCGTGGGGGCCCTGGTACCAAACGGATTTCGAAACCGGCCGGGCCGATGCCGTAGGGCCGGTGGGACCGCGCAGCACCGAACCGGTGTTCGTCGGCACCACCACCTCGGTGCAGATCGCGGTCACCCGCCCGATGGACGCGCAGGCGGCCCCGGCGCCGGCCGAGCCAAGACCGGTCCTGGGCTACAAACCGGCCACCAAGGAACAGCCGTTCGGGCAGAACATCTCCGCCGTGCTCATCTCTCCGCCGCAGGCACCGGCCAAGACGACGTGGACACCCCCGGCCGGCGTGCTCATGCCGGGTCAGGCGCCCGCCATCATCAGCCGAGCGGATTGGGGCGCCGACGAATCGCTGCGCTGCGGTACCCCGAAGTACGACGACGGGGTTCGCGCCGCGGTGATCCACCACACCGCGGGCAGCAATGACTACTCGCCGCTGGAATCGGCCGGCATCGTCAAGGCCATCTACACCTACCACGCCAAGACGCTGGGCTGGTGCGACATCGCGTACAACGCGTTGGTCGACAAATACGGCCAGGTGTTCGAGGGCAGCGCCGGAGGACTCACCAAGGCGGTCGAGGCCTTCCACACCGGCGGGTTCAACCGCAACACCTGGGGTGTGGCCATGATCGGCAACTTCGACGACGTGCCGCCGACACCGCTTCAGCTACGAACCGTGGGCCGGCTGCTCGGCTGGCGTCTGGGTATGGACAACGTCGACCCCAAAGGCACGGTGGCACTGGAATCGGCGGGCAGTCACTACACCACCTTTCCGGCCGGTGCCGTCGCGACGCTGCCGACCATCTTCACCCACCGCGACGTCGGCAACACCGATTGCCCGGGCAATGCGGCGTATGCGTCGATGGACGAGATCCGGGACGTCGCCTCACATTTCAACGATCCGCCCGAGGAGCTGATCAAGGCGCTGCAAGGCGGCGCGATCTACCAGCACTGGCAGGAGATCGGCGGCGTGAACAGCGTCTTGGGCTCGCCGACGTCCCCGGAGGATGACGCGGAGGGCGGGGCCCGCTATGCCACGTTCGTCCGGGGGGCGATGTATTGGTCGCCAGCCACCGGACCCCAACCCGTCACCGGCGCGATCTACAACGCCTGGGCCTCGCTGGACTACGAACGCGGCGTGCTCGGCTTGCCCACCAGCGCGGAGATCCAAGAGCCGCTGCAGATCACGCAGAACTTCGCGCACGGAACGTTGAACTTCGACCGGCTGACCGGCACCATCACCGAGGTCGTCGACGGGATCACGACACCGGTTTCGGGGCCGGTCTCGGGGCCGACCGCGAGCGCACCCGAGTTGCCGGCCGAGCATTTCTCGCCGCCGACTCGCCCGGCCATCTAGTCTGCGACATGTGCCCGAGTCGCCCTATCTGAGCATCGATCTCGATCGGGTGCGCGACGATTTCCACACCCTGCACACGGCGCTGCCCGGGGCGCGGATCCGCTACGCAGTCAAGGCGAATCCGGCCGAACCCATCCTGCGCCTGCTCGCGGCAGCAGGCGCGGAATTCGACGTCGCCTCGCCCGGTGAGATCGACGCATGCACCTCCGCGGCGATCGAGGGCCGCCTGTTGACGTTCGGCAACACCATCAAAAAACCGGCAGACATATCCCGAGCGTTCTCGCGGGGGGTGCGCAGGTTCGCGTTCGACACCAAGGACGGTGCGGCAGCGATCGCCGAGTCCGCCCCCGGGTCAAGCGTGGAATGCCGCATCGCGCCGCCGTTTCCGTCATCGGTGACGCCGTTCGGCCACAAGTTCGGGTGCGCTCCGGCTGAGGCCGTCGGCCTGCTCGAGCACGCCAGGGCGCTGGGACTTCGACCGGAGGGCGTGTGCTTCCACGTCGGGTCCCAACAGCTCGACCCGTCCGCGTGGGAGCTCGGAATACGCTGCGCCGAGCCGATTTTCGCCGCATGCGGCGACCTGACCACCCTCAACGTCGGCGGCGGGTTCCCGCTCGCGTATGCGACCGGTGCGCCGGAGCTGGCGCGGATAACCGAGTCCATCGCGGCCGCGCTGCAGCGCCACTTGGGCTCACATCCCCCACAACTCGTGGTGGAACCCGGACGGGCGATCGTGGGGTCGGCGGGCACCATTCACTGCGCGGTGGTAGCGGCGCGCACCGGCACCGACGGCCGACGCTGGGTGTACCTCGACATCGGTCGCTACGGCGGGCTCGCCGAAACCGAGAACGAGTACATCCGGTACCGGTTGCGGACCGACCGCGACGGCGACCCCGTCGACGACGCCGTGCTCGCCGGGCCGACGTGCGACGGCGACGACGTGCTCTACCAACGCTATCCGCTCCCGGTCACGCTGCGGGCCGGCGATCGGGTCGAAATCGCTGACGCCGGCGCCTACACCGCGAGCTATGCTTCGGCGTCGTTCAATGGATTCGCGCCGTTGCCAACGTATTTCGCCGGGCGCCCGCCGACCAGGGACATCGTCGAGTCGTTGGCGCCCGGGCTCACCCGCACGTGGCGGCTCTCCGAAGTCATCTGTGACGCGCGCACCCAATTCCAGCATCTGGTGATCGGGCGCACCGAACAGGGCGTCGCGTTGTTCAGCGATGGTGAACGACAGAGCACCGAGCTCAGCCAGCTCGTCTACCACGAGGCGTTGTTGATTCCTGCGCTGCTGCTGGCGGGCAAGGTCGAACGCGTGCTCGTCATCGGCTCGGGCGAGGGGGTGGTCAGCCAGTTGGCGGTGGCCGCCGGCGCCACGCACGTCGACCACGTCGACATCGACCGCGACGCCGTGCGGATGTGCGCCGAACACCTACCGTACGGGTACACCGTGGACGAATTGCGCAGCGCCGAAAGCGGACTCGGCCCGATCACCGTGCACTACCGAGACGGATGGAGCTTCGCCGCCGAATGCAGCGCACGCTACGATGTCGTCGTCGTCGACCTGCCCGACGAGCGGCCCGAACCCGTGCAGCAGAACCGGTTGTACGACGTCGACTTCCTCAGAACGTGCCGCGATCTCGGCCGCGTCGTGGTGTTCCAGGCCGGGTGTCCGACACTGTGGCGGAACGAATCCCTGCGCTGGTCCTGGCGTCGCTTCCACGAAACCTTCGACGAGGTGGTGTATTTCGGCAGCGATGAACATGAGTGGTCGTTTTTGTCGGGACTAACCGAAACCCTGCAGGGCCCAGCCGATCCCGTGGCGACGATGTCGGCCCGCCTGCCGGCGCTGCGCTATCGGCCGCAAACGATCGACGCCGACTCGCTGCGCGCATGCACGATCCCCCCGAGAACGCTCAGAGAATCGCTACCGCCACAACGATACCCAGCGCGAACTGCGCCGCCGCGACCATGAGCGACTCGTAGCTGAACTCGTCGCGCTGGAACAGCGCGTCCATGTCAATGCCGATGACCAGGGTGGCAAATCTCATCATGACCACCTGCGCGACGATCCCGACGAGACCGAAAATCGCGGAACCCACCAGCCCTTCCACCAGCTTGCCCGACGATGCGTAGATCGCCAGCACCACGATGAGGGCCATGCTGACCATCCCCGCGGCGGCGACGACGATGGCGTTGGGCTTTCCCGCGTCGACCATTCTGCGCAGCGGCCCCGGTGTGGTGAGGTCGATGGCATAAAAGCCGATCACCATCAGGATCAACCCGACGATCGCATACAAGACGATCGCACCGACTCCACGGCCGAGCACGTTCCAGTAACCCGCATCCCAATAGCCCGACAGCGCGATATTCGTTGTCGTCATCGATGATCAACTCCGTTCGGTTTCAGGGGGAACCGTCTTTTATAGGAATCCTGTGCGGCACGAAAGCCGCGCCGTCGTCGGTCACCAGTCCGGCGGTCTCGCGGATGCCCAGCCCCGCCGACGAATCACCGACGACCCACGCGCCCAGGGCGGGCCGCATGTCGTCGAATTGAGGCAGCGGGTCCAGCAGTTGGTAGACGAACCCTTCCTCGCCATAGACTCCGCCGGTCGCGGTGTCCATGCCCGCACCGACGACGGTGATGTTGGCCCCCTCGCGGCCCAGCTTGGGCTTGCGGACGTATTCGGTCAGCTCGTGCGGGTCGTCCAGGTAGGCGGGCAGCAGGTTCGGGTGGCCCGGATACATCTCCCACAGCACGGCCAGGATTGCCTTGTTGGACAGCAACGTTTTCCACAGCGGTTCGATCCACATCGTCTGCGGCAGGCTCGACACCACATTTCGGCCGAACTCGTCCTCAAGCACCCACTCCCACGGGTGCAGCTTGAAGATCGTGTCGATCTGGTCCTCTTCCAAATCGACGAACCGCTGCAATGCGCTGTCCCAACCGACGTCCTCGATCATCAACCCGACGGTCGTGAACCCCGCTTCCGCCGCGGTCTCCTGCAGGTAGGTCGTTGTGATCTGGTCCTCACCGGTCGTCTCCACCCCGGACCAGGTGAAGTGCAACTCGTTGCTGGGCAACAGATCACGGACGACCTTCCAGCGGTCCACCAGCTGCTCGTGCAGTGAATTCCACTGGTCCCATTTGTCGCTGTCGGGAAATTTGTCCTTGAGCCAGTACCACTGCAGGATCGCCGCCTCGAGCAGCGTGGTGGGCGTGTCGGCGTTGTACTCCAACAGCACCGCGGGCCGGCGCCCGTCGTAGCGCAGGTCGAAGCGGCCGTAGACATGTGGGTCCGACCGACGCCACGATTCGGCGATCGGCTGCCAACTCCATTCCGGCAGAGCGAAATCCGCGTACCGCTCCATCAGCACGACCTGCTCGACGGCCTTCAGACACATCGAGTGCAGCAGCTCGACGTCGGCTTCCAGCGCCAGGACCTCGTCCATGTCGAACTCGTAGTACACCGACTCGTCCCAGTACGGCCGGGCCGCGCCCCGCGCATCGCGCGCCGGTGTCCCGTACACCAATCCCTGCGATTCGACGATCGAGCGCCAATTCGGTCGGGGCTGAGTTCTGACGCGCTTCACGAGCCGCCGCCCTTGCCGCCAAGCTTGCCGCCCAGTCCACCGCGCTGAATGGTGGTGCCGGACCGCGTCTTTACCGTCGAACCGCTGGGCGCCACCGTCGAACCGCCGATCGGTCGCTGGCCGATGGACCCCGAACTGCCGTAGTAATACCGGTACGAATGCCCACCCCAGAAGAAGAAGCCGTTGAGGCCCGCGGTGTGGCCGGTGCAGTAACTGTCCGGAACGATCACCGGCTGCCCATTGGTGTCGTCCCGGACGCACTGCGCGGTGACCGTGGGTCCCGAAAACGCCCAATACCCCAGGCCCGCAACCACACCCACCACCCCGATACCGACCCCGGCACCGATCAGCCGGCGATTTCGCTTGCGGCGCTTGGCCTCGGCCGCGAGGCGGGCCTCCTCGAGCTCCTGCTGCTTCTTGGCGAACTTCTCCCGCGCGCGCAACTCGGCGGGCGTCGGCGCCCGCGGCCGCGTCGTGTCCGCGTCCTGGAACTCGACACTGCCGCCGGAGGGGTACTGCGTCGAATCGTCGTCGTCCGACCCGGCTTGGGGTGGCTCGGGTTCGGTTGCGGGCCGCTCGACCGCCTCGGTCTCGTCGCCCTCGTTAGTGTCCTCGGGCTCGCCGCCGGCCGGCGGCCGCCCTTCGTGTGACCCCATCAGCCGGCCTCATCCGGCACGCGGCGGGCGTCAGGCACAAACATGGACACGCGGGCAGTTTCCCACATCGGATCAGCGTACGACGCTAGATACTCCACCAACGTTCCAGCACCCGCGCGACACCGTCCTCGGTGTTGGGGCTGGTGACCTCGTCGGCGGCGGCCACGGCCTCGGGATGCGCGTTGCCCATCGCGACCCCGCGTCCAGCGCGCAGCAGCATCGGGATGTCGTTGGGCATGTCCCCGAAGGCCACTACCTCGTCGTCGTCGATGCCCAGGGGTCGGGCGATCTCCTCGACACCGGTCGCCTTGTTGATGCCCAGCGGCAGGATCTCCACCAGGCCGTTGTTGGTGGAGTAGGTGATGTCGCCCTGCAGCCCGACATGCTTGGCCAGCTCGGCGGCCATATCCGCGCTGCGCGCGCCGGCCTTGCGGATCAGCAGCTTGATCGCCGGCGCGCTGAGCAGGTCCGCGATTGACACCTCGGTGTTGTCCGGGTTGAGCCACGCGTGCTCGTAGCCGGGCGAGCTGATGAACTGCGGGGTCGCGGTGTCGTGGGCGCTGTTGCCGATCCGCTCCACGGCCAGCCCCGCGCCCGGGATCGCCTTGTTCGCGATCTCGGCCAACTCGCCCAGCAGGTCGACGGACAGCGTGCGCGCGGACAGCACCCGATCGGTCGCGGGGTCGTAGATCACCGCGCCGTTGGCGCACGCTGCCATCGGCGCGAAGCCGAGCGCCTCGACGACGGGGCGCACCCAGCGCGGTGGCCGCCCGGTCGCCAGGATGAACTGCGCACCGGCGTCGACGGCGGCACGCACCGCCGCGCGGGTGCGTGGGGTGATGGTTTCGTCGTCGTCGAATAGCGTGCCATCGACATCGCAAGCGATGAGGGCCGGCGCGGTTCCTTGAGCGTCTATTTTTACCGACCGGTCCCGTCAGTGAATCCCACTCTGGTCCTGCCCCGGCCGCGTCACACCGTCGTGCCCGTGCTTGCGGGCCCGCTCCTGCAATTCGGCCAACCGGATCGCCCGGGAATCGTCCTGGTTCGGCGCACTGCCACCCAGCCGCCGCGGCACCCAGAACTCCCCCTCGGGGTGCGGATACTCCTCTTGCACTTTGTACAGCAACGCGGTCATCGCGTTGCGGAGCGTCACGTTGAGCTGCTCGGGAGTGCCCTGGGGCGCCAGCGGCCGCCCGGCGGCCACGGTGATCGGAACCTTGTTGCGGAACACCTTCTTTGGATGATCTTTGGGCCAAATCCGATGAGCTCCCCAGACGATCACCGGAACGATCGGCACCCGCGCCGCCAGCGCCATCCGCGCCGCGCCGGTCTTGAATTCCCTGAGTTCGAAACTGCGGCTGATGGTGGCCTCGGGATGCATCCCGATGAGTTCCCCCTCACGCAGGCGCTGCACGGCCGCGTCGAAAGCGTCTTGACCCCGGGTGCGGTCCACCGGGATCAGCCGGGCGTGTTTGATGACGTAGTTGACCGCCTTCACGTCCGCCATTTCGGCCTTGATCATGAAGTACATCCGTCGGCCCCGCTCACGCACGGCGAACAACGGCGGCAGCCAGTCCAGGTAGCTGGTGTGGTTCTGGGCGAGCACCGCGCCACCGCGCGTGGGGATGTTCTCCAGGCCCTGAAATGTGAACTTGGTTCCGTTGATCGCGACCATCGGCGGAACGATCCACTCCCCAAAGCGGTAGAACGGCTCTGCCATGTCCCCTCTCCTTCCCGTGCCCCCCGGCCTACCGCGACCGATGCGCGCTACGGTTCGCGGCCCTGGCCGCGGCTTCGTGGGCATCCATCTGGGCCGCTTCGGCCGGGGTCGGTGCGCTGCCGCCCAGGCGGCGGGGCACCCAGTACTGTCCTGCCGCGTGAACATACCGCTGCTGCACCTGGTGCAGCAGCGCGCTCATCGACTCGCGCAACGCGCCATCGGTCTGCAGGATGTCGTCCGCGGCGCGCAACGGCGCCCCCGCGGCGACGGTGATCGGCACATTCCGCAGACCGAGACGCCTCGGGTGGTCCTTGGTCCAGATCCGTTGGGCACCCCAGACGATCAGCGGGACGATCGGGACGTCGGCCTCGCGCGCCATGCGGGCGGCCCCCGACTTGAATTCCTTGAGCTCGAAACTGCGGCTGATGGTGGCCTCCGGATAGACGCCGACCACTTCCCCTTCGCGTAGCCGCTGCACCGCCACCGCGTACGCGTCGGCCCCGGCGTCGCGGTCCACCGGAATCGTTCCGGTGTGTTTGATCAGGAAGTTGATGACCTTCACCTGTTCCATCTCGGCCTTGATCATGAACCGCATCCGGCGGTGCCGCCGATGCAACGCCAGCGCGGCCGGCGCCCAATCGACATAGCTGGTGTGGTTGATGGCGATCACCGCTCCACCCGTCTCGGGGATGTTCTCCTCACCCAGGTAGGTGATCCGCTTTGCGGTGGCCGCGACGAACAGCTGGACCAGGATCTCGAGGGTGCGAAAGGTGGGCTCCGCCATCGATCACCGCTCCGTCCCGCTGGACTGATCGGTTTGCGCGGCGCGGCGGGCCGCCTTCTCCGCCGCCTCCTCGGCGTCCAAGCGGGTCGCCTCGGCCAGCGAGGGCGCGCCCCCGCCCAGCCGATGCGGCACCCAAAACTCCCCCGCCGGATGCGGCCCGTACTGCTCTTGCGCCTGTTCCAGCAGATGCTGCATCCGCGAATGCAGCAGCCCGCTCAGATCCTCGATCGCCAGCGTGGGCTCGATCGGTTCCCCGACGAGCACCGTGATCGGCACCTTCGGCCGGAAGATCTTCTTGGGGTGCCCCTTGGTCCAGATCCGCTGCGCGCCCCAGACGATGTGCGGAACGATCGGCACGCCGGCCTCGACCGCCATCCGGGCGGCCCCCGATTTGAACTCCTTGATCTCGAAGCTGCGGCTGATGGTCGCTTCGGGATAGACGCCGACCAGTTCGCCGTCCTTCAGGTTCCGGACGGCGGCCTCGTAGGACGCTGCCCCGCTTTGCCGGTCCACCGGGATGTGCCGCAGGCTGCGCATGATCGGGCCGGTGATCTTGTGGTCGAAGACCTCCTGCTTGGCCATGTACCGGACCTTGCGGCCCAGTCCCTGTTGGTAGGTGGGCAAGCCCGCGAGCATGAAGTCGAGGTAGCCGGTGTGGTTGATCGCGATGACGGCGCCACCGCTAGCGGGTACGTTCTCCACCCCCGTGACGCTGATCTTCAGCCCCTGCAGGCGAAAGATCAGGCGAGCTAGCTGGATGACAGTCCCGTATACCGGTTCCACAGCCATTCAGCCTAGTGCTCCGGACTGTGAGCCGCCTGAAGTGCCGGAAACAGGATGGGACCTCGGCTGACGCGCCACGCTAAGCTCGAAGCGATCGCCCGACGGGTGCGGGAAAGGTGTTGAAAGGTAGTTGTGCAGGTCACAAGCGTCGGACACGCTGGCTTCCTGATTGAGACGCACGCGGGCAGCATCCTGTGCGACCCCTGGGTCAACCCGGCTTATTTCGCGTCCTGGTTCCCGTTCCCGGACAACAGCACGCTGGACTGGGACACCCTGGGCGACTGCGACTACCTGTACGTCTCGCATTTGCACAAGGATCACTTCGACGCCCAGCACCTGAGCGCCCATGTCAACAAGGATGCGGTGGTGCTGCTGCCGGACTTTCCGGTGCCCGACCTGCGAAACGAGCTGCAGCAGCTAGGTTTTCACCGATTCTTCGAGACCACCGACTCGGTCAAGCACCGGCTGACCGGACCCAAAGGCGACCTGGACGTCATGGTCATCGCGCTGCGGGCGCCGGCCGACGGCCCGATCGGTGACTCAGCGCTTGTGGTATCCGACCGTGCCACAACGGTTTTCAACATGAACGATGCACGGCCGGTCGATCTGGATGTGCTGGCGTCCGAGTTCGGTCACATCGACGTGCATCTACTGCAGTACTCCGGCGCGATCTGGTATCCGATGGTCTACGACATGCCGACGCGCGCCAAGGAGGCGTTCGCGGTCCAGAAGCGGCAACGGCAGATGGATCGTGCTCGCCAGTACATCGCGCAGGTGGGCGCGACCTGGGTGGTGCCCTCGGCCGGGCCGCCATGCTTTTTGGATCCGGAGCTGCGCCACCTCAACGACGACCGCGGCGATCCGGACAATATCTTCCCCGACCAGATGGTGTTCCTAGACCAGATGCGCACGCATGGGCATGACCGGGGCCTGCTGATGATTCCTGGGTCGACCGCGGACTTCACTGGCGCAGAGCTGAATTCGCTTAATCATCCGCTGCCCGTCGACGAGGTCGAGGCCATCTTCACCACCGGGAAGGCGGCATACATCAGTGCGTACGCCGACCGGATGGCGCCGGTCCTCGCGGCGGAGCGGGCGAGCTGGGCACCCGCGGTCGGCGAGCCGTTGCTGGAACCGCTGCGGGCGCTGTTCGAGCCGATCATGCTGCAAAGCGACGAAATCTGCGACGGCATCGGCTACCCGGTCGAGCTGGTCATCGGCCCGGAAACGGTGGTCCTGGATTTTCCGAAGCGGACAGTGCGCGAACGCATTCCCGACGAAAAGGTCCGCTACGGATTCGAGATAGCGCCGGAATTGGTGCGCACCGTGCTGCGTGACCAGGAACCGGACTGGGTCAACACGATCTTCCTGTCCACCAGGTTTCGTGCGTGGCGGGTCGGCGGCTACAACGAATACCTGTACACGTTCTTCAAGTGCCTGACCGACGAGCGCATCGCCTACGCCGACGGCTGGTTTGCCGAGACACACGACGATTCGGCATCGATCACGCTGGACGGCTGGGAGATTCAGCGGCGCTGCCCGCATCTCAAAGCGGACTTGTCGAAATTCGGTGTGGTGGAAGGTGACATGCTGACCTGCAACCTGCACGGGTGGCAGTGGCGGTTGGACACCGGCCGCTGCCTGACCACCCGAGGGCATGAGCTGCGGAGCGCCCGCGCATGAGCGAGACGCCCGGCCAAACCTACGACGACGGCCTGATCCAGCTGGATCACACCGCGATCACGTTGCGCCGCTACCACTTTCCGTCGGGCACCTCGAAGGTCATCGCGCTGGAAACCATTCGCGGATACCGGACCGAGAAGCTGGGCCTGGTGGTGCAGCGGTTCCGCCTCTGGGGCAGCTCGGACCTGCGTCGCTGGTTACCGCTCGACGTGCATCGGCCGTTCAAGTCGACGCTGATCACCCTGGAGGTGCCAGGAATCTGGCCGAGTCCCGCGTTCACACCGGCGCGTCCGGACGATTTCATCGCCCTGCTAGAGGTGCTACTCAGTCAGCGCAGCTAGCCGCGCGCGGGGACTAAATCAAGCCCACTTCAAGGAGGGCGCGAAGGCTGCCCGGCGCCGGCCGTCGGCGACGCGGACGAAGACGGATTTCATCGCCTCCACGTAGCGGATAACGGATTCGCGGGCAACAGGATTGTTCGGGAAGAGCACCATCACCTTGGTCTCCTCGCGGAACCGGCCCACCCACATCGACACCTGGTGCGAAACCCGGCCCTCGTCGTAGATGCGAAAGTCCAAGTCGGAACTCGCGACAGCGGAAAGCGGGGCGATGCTGGCGTCGAGGAAGGACATCACGAAGTTTCCGGGCCGCGGGCGGCGCAGCATCAGCTCCGGCGGCGCCAACTCCAACGCGCGGTCGAACGGCACCGTCGCGAGGTGGTGACCCGAGTCGAAGGAAGCCTGCGCGGCCCGGGCGGTGTCGCCGAACGACGTCGCCGTAACGGGCACGGTCACCGGCACCAGGCCGGTGAACCAGCCGGTCGTTGCGAGTTCCGTTGGCGTGCTGCGGGTATCGGTGGTGGTCAATAGCGAGATGGTTTCGTCGCCGGTCAGCTCGTGTTCGGTGAGGGCGGCGCAGCCGAACACGCCCCCGCTGAAGCGGGCGCCCGCCGCGGCGCACACGTCGTCGAATCGGCGCGTCTGCTGCTCGTCCATGAGGGTCACGTTGAGCAGCTCGCCGGTACACGGCACCGACAAATCACCGAGCGGCAACGGGAAGTGCGGCAGGGTGCCGCCGCTGTGTTCGGCGAACTCGAACCAAGCGCGGATGCTGGGCGAGTCCGCCGTCAGGGCCGACGTCTCCTGGCGTTGCCGCGCGCAGTAATCCTCGTACTTGCCTACCGCGGGCAGCGGGGCGGGCACGCCGCCCCGCACCAGGGTGGCGTACGTCGTGTGCAGCTCGGTGAACAACACGGGCACGATCATCAAGTCGACGCAGAGATGGCCGATGCTGGCATAGAACGTGAAGTGGTCGGCGCTCTGAATGACCCCGAACAGGAAGCAACCCCACTGCAACGGGTGGGGTGCCGAAATGTGCTCACGCAACTCCGCGGTGGTCATGTCCGTGTGCTCGACCGGGACGAATTCGATGTCGGCGGGATCGGCGATGGTGCGGCGCACGATGTTGTCCGCGTCCTTGTACTCAAACCAAGTGCGGTAGGTGTCGTGCCGACGGAGGTGGGCGTTGATCGCGTAACCCATGGCGCGCAGGTCGCACCGACCGGGGACCTCCCAGGTGAAGATCATCATGCGGGTCATTTCGAGACCCCGCGCCGCGTGGTCGCAGTAGCGACGAAGATGCTGCGTCTGCTGATAGCTGGGCGGCACTGGGTTCACCGGCGCGTGCCGCGCATTGAGGCTCGCTGCGGCCGAAGGGTGCCAGCAGGTTATCGACCCCGGGTCTGGCACCCAGTCGTCAAGTGTTGACATTGCAAACACTTTTCCTCCTCCTGTCCCCCCACCAGTCGGTCGCACGGACAAATTCAAGTTCAACGGCCGCGGAACCACAGGGCCCCAGAGCCTACGTTGCTATTCGACCTCTACCGGCCCTACCGTCCAAGACCGGGTAACACACCAGCGTGTCGCGACGCTGGACCACTGGCTGTCGGTAGGTAGTGGCTGTCAGAAAACCCTAGCAACATATTGGCCGCCGCATCGCAGGAATAACCATTAAAGCAAATGGGCCAATTACCCACATCTTGCGAGGCCTTCAGCAACCTCCTGACACCCACGTCGACCTCATTCCGGGCTGCGTCCAACCAAGTCAACAACGCATGTCAGCGTACGGCCAACGGTTGACGTTCGTGTGAGCAACAGTTAGGTGTCAGCTTTGAATGCAGCACCGGAAAGGCATTCCAACGCGGCGGTCGGGTGACTGCGGTACGGTTCTCATACATGTGGATCACCGTGCTAGTGATGGCACTCGCGGTGATTTTCGAGCCGATCCGGCTCGGACTGGCGGTGTTGATGCTGAACCGGCCCCGCCCCATGCTGCAACTGCTCACCTTCTTGTGCGGCGGCTTCACCATGGGCCTGGGTGTCGGCCTGGTGATACTTTTCATCCTTCGAGAGACCCCGTTGGCCGGGCATTTCACGGTGGCCCAGGCGCAGATCGTGGCCGGGCTGCTGGCGCTGCTGGTGGCCGCCGCACTGGCCGCAAACGTGTTGGTCCGCAAGCAGATTCGGCGCGTCCCGGCGCGCGCCGCGGTCGGTGGCGCGGCCGAAGATAAAGGGGGCGTGGACCTGTTGGAGCCGCCTGCGCCGGGCAGCTTGCGGAAGGTGTCCGCGCGCGCCCGCGACTTTTTGCAGGGCGATTCCCTGCGGGTGGCGTGGGTGAGCGGGCTGTGCGTCGCCTTGCCGTCCGCCAACTATTTGGGCGCGATGGCCGCGATCCTCGCCTCGGGCGTCGGACCGGTGGCGCAGGCGCACGCCTTGCTGCTATTCAACGTGGTGGCGTTCACGCTGGTCGAGATCCCGCTGGTGAGCTATGCGGTGGCGCCGCAGCGGACCCGCGCGTTCATGACGGCCCTGCAGGAATGGCTCCGAACCCGCGACCACTGGGAGTTCGCGCTGCTGCTGGCGGCCGGCGGGTGCTTCTTGGTCGTCCTAGGCGTGAGCACCCTCTGAGCAGGCTCTGCGCCCGCTGTGAACTGCGCAAATGAGGATTAGCGAATTGGTACTTCCGCCCCGTTTTCGGTGCGGGCGCGGTAGCATGCTTGCTATATCGACCGGCCTTATTGGGGGACATGTGAACAAACTGCTCGCAGGCGCCGTTGCGGCAGGGATGCTCACGTGGGCAACGGCTTTCGGTGATGGTGTCGCTGGGGTGGCAGTTGCCGACGACACCGCGTTGATCGTTCCAGGCACGGCGCCGTCCCCCTACGGACCGCTGCGGTCGCTCTATCACTTCAAGCCGGAGACGCAGCCCGAAATCGGCGCGAATTACATCCCGCCCGGTGCTACCCGCCGGATCATCCCCTATCCGGGCAGCTTCTGGCCCGTCACGGGGTTGAATTCGCCGACGCTCGCGTCGTCGGTGAACACCGGGACGAACAACCTGGACGCGGCGATCCGCAGCACCCACGGCCCGATCTACGTGGCCGGACTGTCGCAGGGCACCCTGGCGCTGGACCAGGAGCAGGAGCGGTTGGCGCACGATCCCGCCGCACCCCCGCCCGACCAGCTCACCTTTGTCAAGGCCGGCGACCCGAACAATCTGCTGTCGCATGTCTTTCGGCCCGGCACCAAGGTTCCCATCATCGGGTACCGGGTGACGGGCCCGCTGGACAGCCAGTACGACACGGTCAACGTCGTCGGTCAGTACGACATCTTCTCCCATCCGCCGGACCGGATGGGCAATCTGCTCGCTGACCTGAATGGGATCACGGCGGGCGGCTTTTATGGCCACAGCGCGACGGCGTTCTCCGATCCGTCCAAGGTCGCACCGCAGGACATCACCCGAACCGTCAACGACCGGGGCGCCACCACCACGACCTACCTGATCCGCACCGGTGATGAACTGCCGCTGGTGCGCGCGCTGGTGGACATGGCGGGTCTTCCCCCAGACGCGGCGGGGCCGCTCAACGCGGTGCTCAAGCCCATGGTGGACAGGGCCTACGGCCCGGATCCGGGTCCGCTGCCGACGCCGAAGCAGATCTCCCAGGTCGGCCACGTGGGCCCGGCGATCAGCATCCCGATCGAGAGCACTAACGCCGGCATCACCGCCGGTCTGACCACCGCCACCCTGGCCCTCAACGCCTTCAACGTCGCCAGCGCGCTCTCACGGGTGGCGTCCGGCGCCGGCGCGCTGGGTGCGGGCGCCAACCTGGCCGGCGCGGCCACCCATGCGGCCCCCCATCCGGCCCCCGCCCCCATGGCCGGCGCGGCCGCACACGCGGTCACCAAAGCCATCAAACCGGGCAAGGGTGGGCCGGGGTTGCCGAAGATCGGTGTGCTGCCCCACAAGCACAAGCTGTAAAGCCCGTTACGGCCCGCTAAAGCCTGAGCCCGTCCTGCGGGGAAAACGCGATCACCTCGTCGTCGGCCCACGTCGGCGTCTTCTCGTCATCGGGCAACAGCGGCTTGCGCTTCTTGGGTTGAGCGCTCCCGCGGGCCCGCCACAGCGTCAGCAAGCCCGACGGCCGCCACCAGTTGGCCTTTCCGACGAGGACGGCGATGGCGGGCACCAGCACGGTGCGCACCAGGAAGGTGTCCAACAGCAGCCCGGTGCCAAGGACGAAGCCGCCCTGAACCACGTTGGCGAGGCTGGAAAAGACCAACCCGTACATCGAGGCCGCCATGATCAGGCCCGCCGCGGTGATCACACCGCCGGTTGAGCTGACGGTGCGGATGACCCCGGAGCGCATGCCATGCACGGATTCGTCACGCATCCGCGAAATGAGCAGCATGTTGTAGTCGGCACCGACCGCGACCAGGATGATGAACGTCAATCCCGGTACGCTCCAATGCATTTCCTGACGGAGCAGCAACTGAAAGACGATCACGCCGATACCGAGCGCCGACAGATAGGAAATGATCACCGAACCGATCAGGTACAGCGGCGCGACGATCGCTCGCAGCAACACGATCAGAATGAACAGCACGACGAAGATGGTCATGATGATGATGAAGCGGACGTCGTGATCGGAATAGTCACGGGTGTCCTTCAGCACCACCGGCAATCCCACCACCGACACCTTCGCGTCAGCCAGCGTGGTGTTCGGTTGTGCCCCTCGCGCGGCGGCCAGCACCGCATCGATCTGGTCCATGGCGGCCGAGCTGAACGGGTTGATGTCGTTTTGGATCAGGTACCGCATTCCGTGTCCGTCGGCCGTCACGAAGGCCGAGGCGAATTTTCGGAGCTGGTCGACGTTGATGCCGTGCATCAGTTCTTGCGCCTCGGGCGGAAGATTCCCGGGGTTCGCCGTCTCGCCGGTGGCATACGAGAGCAGCTGCGGGGGAATGTAGAACCCCGCCATCGCCGGCGTGGTGGCCGTGTCCTTCATGGCCAGCAGGAACGACGACGCCTGGCCGAGCCCGAGGCCCATCTTCTTGACCTGGTCGACCAGCAGTTGCACCCCGTCGGCCAACTGCTTGCTGCCGTCGGCGAGCTGATTGGCCCCGCTTTGCAAGTAGTTGACCTTGGCGTGCATGCTGCCGCCGCTACCCATCCCCAAGGAGTTCATCGAGCTCATGACCGTGCTCAGCGCCCGGCTCAAGCCGCTCACGGTCTGGGCCAGGGTTTGCAACGACCCGGTGGCCTGCAGCTGCCGGGCCAGTGCGGATAACTTGCCCAGCGTTCCGTCGTCGCGGGCGGCGACCATCCGGCGCAGCTCGTCCCGGGCCCGGACGCAGCCGGGATCCATGTTGCACGCCGGGCTGGTATCGAGGGCGTTGAGCACCGGGTTGGCCCAGTCGGAGTTGTTCGCGACGAAGTTGGCGTTCGCGCCGATCGCGTCGCCCAGGCTGTGCATGCTGCCGATGAGCTGCGCGGCCCCCTGCAGCTCGCCGAGCGTCTTGCTGCCGCCGAACACGCTCTGCAGATAACCGAGGGCGTCGATGAGGCCGCCGGCGTTGGCCACGGCCTGGTTGACCTGGGTCCGCAGATCGCCCAGCTTGCCCGCCATCAGGTTGGCCCCGCCCGCCAGCTTGTCCAGATCAGCGGTGCGGTCGGCGATTTGCTTGGAGCCCTCGTCCAGCTTGCCGCCGACCTGACCCGCCTGCCACGAGGCCCTGGCCTGCTCCAGCGACTGGCCGTCGGGCCGGGTGATGCCCCGGACCGTCGAGACACCCTTCACCTGGCTGACCCGCTGCGCCATCTGCTCCAGGTCGGCGAGGGCCTGCGGCGTGCGCAGGTCGTGCGGCGAGTCGATGAACAGGTATTCGGGGATGATCATGTTCGTCGAGAAGTGCCGATCCAGCGCGGCGTAGCCGATCGAACTCTCCACCGAAGGCGGCAGGGTTTTACGGTCGTCGTAGTTGTAGTGCGCCAGACCGGCGCAGCCGGCCAGGATGATCAGCACCAGCGCGCTGGCGGCCAGATGGGTCTTGGGCCGGCGCACGATGGCGATCCCGGAACGCCGCCAGAGCTGACGGGTCATCTCGCGTCGCGGTGCGATCCAACCACGGCGCCCGGCGAGCACCATCAGGGCCGGCAGCAGCGTCACCGCGGCCAGAAAGACGACGGCAACCGAAAGGCCCAACACCGGACCGATGGTCTTCAGAATCCCGAGCTGAACGAAGATCATCCCGAGGAAGGTGATCGCCACCGTGGCCGCCGAGGCCGCGATCACTTTGCCGATGGACGTCAGCGACCCGCGGACCGCCTCATCCGAATCGACGCCCCGCCGCAGGTAGTCGTGATATCGGCTGATCAGAAAGACCGCGTAGTCCGTTCCGGCGCCGACCATCATCCCGGTCATGAAGATGACGGTCTGGTTGGCCACGCCGAGGCCGGCCGAGCCGACGATGGCCACCAGGCGCTGCGCCACCACCAGCGACATGCCCAGGGTGACCAACGGCAGCACCATGGTGACCGGGTTGCGGTAAATGATCAGCAAGATGAAGAACAACAGGACGATGATCGCCGCCTCGATCTGAGTCCTGTCCCGCTGCCCGGTCAGGTTCATGTCGGCGACGGTCGACGCGGGTCCGGTCACGTAGGCGGTCAGCGAGGACCCGGCGACGGTGCGGTGGATGAGGTTGTCGACGCGGGTGTACGCCTGCTTCGACCGCGGCGAGCCCAGGTCACCGGGCAGCGCGATCGGCAGCAGCCAGGCCTTTTTGTCCTTGCTGGTCAGCAGCTCGCGCAGCGGCTCGGCCGCCAAGAAGTCCTGCACCATCACGACGTCTTTGGTGTCCTTGTGCAGGGTGTCGACGAGCTTGCGGTAGACGGCTTCGTCGGCGGGGCTCAGGCCCTTATCCCCCTTTTCATGGGCGAGCACCACCACCGCGATGCTTTGATCTCCGTCCTCGTGGAACGCTTTGGTCATTTTCTCGGCCGCGACAAGCGACGGCGCGTTGTCCGGCAGGATGGCCACCGGGTGCTTCTGGGAGACCTCTTCCAGCGTCGGCGTCGTGAGCATGAGGACGATCGCCAGCACGATCCAGCCGCCGATCACCACCCACGGACGGCGCGCGACAAAGCCGCCCAGCCAACCGAATAGGCCCCCGCCGGCGGGCGAGCTGGCCGCCTCAGTCTGCCGTGACACTCGTTACCGCCTGGAACCTAGGGTCAATACGCCGGCTGCTGAGAAAGCTCGGCGGGGTTGCGGACCCGCGACGGTGTCCAGCCATCGGCGGCCCGCACGCACACGGATTTCAGGGCCCCCAGATATTGCGTGATCGATTCGCGGGCAACCGGATTGTTGGGGAACAACACGCTCACCGTGGTCTCGTCGAACCGGCCCACGATGGTGCTCAGCGGGTAGGTGAACCGGCCGTCGCTGTAGGCGCCCATGGTCACTTCGTCGAACATCTTGGTGAGCATCGCCAGCGGGCCGGCCAGCGCGTCGAAGAAATTCACCTGTGAGAACAGCGGACGGGGCCTGGCCAGCGAGGGCTCCAGCTCGACCACGCGCTCGAAGGGCACCTGCGCCAGGTCCAAACCCTCGTCGAAGGACGCCTGCGCCGCCCGGGCGGTGTCGGCGAACGACGCGGCGACCACCGGAACGGTCACCGGTGTCAGCCCGGTGAACCACCCCTGCGTGGTCAGCTCGGACTGATTGCTGCGGGTGTCCTTCGGTGTGGTTCCCGCATAGGTCTCGACGCCGGTCAGCTCGTACAGCGCCAGCGCGATGCAGGCGAACATCCCACCGATGAAGCGCGAACCCGCTGCCAGACAAGCGGATTCGAATCGCTCCGTCTGCTTCTCGTCCAGCAGCGTCATGCTCAACATGTCGCCGCCGGAGGGCTCCGACCGATCGCCCAGCGGCAGCGGGAAGTCGGGGAAGCTCCCGCCGTTGGCTTCGGCGAAGTCGATCCACCGGCGTACCTCCGGGGTGTCCGCGGTCAATGCGGAGGTGTACTCGCGCTGCCGGACGCAGTAGTCGTCGTAGCTGCCGGATTGGCCTACGGCGACAGGGGGTTCGCCCATGATCAGGGTGGCGTACATGGTCTGAAACTCCATCAGGCCCACCCCGACGAATTGCCCGTCCGCGTGCAAATGATCGATGCTGGCGTAGAAGGTGAAGCGGTCCGGACGCTGCACCACCCCGAAGCTGAAACAGTCCCACTGCAGCGGATCCGGCGTGGCCAAGATGTGGTCCCGCAACTGGGCGGCGTCCTTCTCCCCGTGCTCGGTGGGAGCGAATTCGATATCGGCCGGGTCGGCGATGGTGTGCCGCACGATGTGGTCGGCGTCCCGGTACTCAAACCAGCTGCGATAGGTATCGTGCCGGCGCAGGTGGGCATTGATCACATACGTCATGGCGCGGATATCGCATTTGCCGTACACCTCGCAGACCGCGATGAGCAGCCGCGAATGATCGGAGCCACGCTCGGCCTGCTGTGCGTAGTTGCGAAGGTGTCGTTCTTGGATGTAGCTCGCTGGTACGGGACTTGCCGGCGCCTCGCTGGCCTTGGCGCGCGAAGCAGGTTTCGGGTGCCAGGAAACAAGTGAACCCGGACTCGGCTCCCATTCGGGGAGTGTCGCCAGCTCAAGTGGGCCAATTAACACGTTCTCTCCTGCGATTCAGCACATCCACTTCGACGGTAAGCGCACTTCGACGGTAAATCGCTCCCGTCTAGGAAGAGACGACTTTGGCGTCTTCGGGTGCCAGCTGTTCGTACAGGTGGTCGGCGAGTCCTCGCACCGTGGTGGTGATGTTCTTGGGGTTGAGCCGTATTCCGGTTTCCGTTTCTATGCGCGTCCGTAGCTCGAGGGCTCCAAGCGAGTCTAGGCCGTATTCGGGCAATGGGCGGTCAGGGTCGACCGTTCGTCGCAGAATCAGGCCGACCTGCTCGGAGACGAGCTGGCGAAGCCGCGCGGGCCACTCGTCGGTGGGCAACCCGTCGAGCTCGGAACGGAATTTGCTTGTGCCGCCCCGGCTTTGCCCGGCCTGGAACACCTCGAAGAATTTGCTCCGCTCGGCCAGCGCGGCCAGCCACGGCACCCCGATGATCGGGGTGTAGCCGGTGTAGGCGCGGTCGTGACGCAGCAGCATCTCGAAGGCGTAGGCGCCCTCGTCCGCGCCGATGGCCGCACCCGTGCTTTCCGCCACGGCGGTGGCGCGGCCGACCTCGGCCCAGGCACCCCACGCGATCGAGGTGGCCGGCAGGCCCTGGGCCCGCCGCCAGTAGGTGAAGGCGTCGAGCCAGCTGTTGGCCGCGGCGTAGGCGCCCTGACCGGGCGAGCCCAGCAAGGCCGCACCGGAGGAGAACGAGCAGAACCAGTCCAACGGCTGGTTCAAGGTCGCCTGGTGCAGGTGCCAGGCCCCGAAGGCCTTGGGCGCCCAGTCGCGGGTGAGCAGCTCGTCGGTGATGTTGGCCAGCGTCGCGTCCTCGACCACACCGGCTGCGTGCAGCACGCCGCGCAGCGGCAGCCCGGTCGCGGTGGCGGCGGCCACCAACCGGTCCGCGGTGCCCGCCGCCGCGATGTCGCCACATTCGACGACGACGTCGGCCCCGATCGCCCGGATCATCTCGATGGTCTCGAGCGCCTTTTGACCCGGCTCCGAGCGGGAGCTGAGCACGATGCGGCCGGCGCCCGAGACGGCCATCTTCTCGGCCAGGAACACCCCGAGGCCACCCAGGCCACCGGTGATGATGTACGAGCCGTCGGCCCGGAACGGCCGCACCTGATCGGGCGGCAAAACCACGCTGCTCGTGCCGGTGTGCGGGACGTCGAGGATGAGCTTGCCGGTGTGCTCGGCGGCGCTCATCACCCGGATCGCGGTGGCCGCTTCGGCCAGCGGGTAGTGCGTGGCTTGCGGCATCGGCAGCGTGCCCTCGGCCGTCAGCCGGTACACCGTGTTCAACAGTTCCCGGACCTCGGCGGGGTGGCTGACCGACATCAAGCCCACGTCGACGCCGTAGAACGCCAGGTTGCGGCGGAACGGGAACAGGCCCAGCCGGGTGTCGCCGTAGATGTCCTTCTTGCCGATCTCGATGAACCGCCCACCCAGGGCCAGCAGCTTGACCCCGGCGAGTTGGGCGGCGCCGGTGACCGAGTTGAGCACGATGTCGACGCCGTAGCCGTCGGTGTCCTGACGGATCTGCTCGGCGAACTCGATACTGCGCGAGTCGTAGACATGCTCAATGCCCATGTCGCGCAACAGTTGTCGACGCTCCGGGCTGCCCGCGGTGGCATACACCTCGGCGCCGGCGGCACGGCAGATCGCGATCGCCGCCTGTCCGACGCCACCTGTTGCCGAGTGGATCAACACCTTGTCCCCGGTCCGGATGCGGGCCAGGTCGTTGAGCCCGTACCAGGCGGTGACCGACGCGGTGGTGACGGCGGCGGCCTGGGCGTCGGTCAATCCCTCGGGCAGCGTGGCGGCCAGGTTGGCGTCGCACGTGACGAAGGTGCCCCAGCAGCCGTTGGGCGACATGCC
The DNA here is from genome assembly GCF_010730195.1 of Mycobacterium conspicuum. Taxonomy (NCBI): domain Bacteria; kingdom Bacillati; phylum Actinomycetota; class Actinomycetes; order Mycobacteriales; family Mycobacteriaceae; genus Mycobacterium; species Mycobacterium conspicuum. Next base: position 5,669,378 of record NZ_AP022613.1, on the reverse strand, counting down.
CCCGACGTGGTCGCCGACCTTGTGGTCGGTGACGTCCGGCCCGACTGCGGTCACCACCCCGGCGAAGTCGGTGCCCGGTTGCGGCAGGTGCCCCTCGAACGAGGGATAGCGGCCGAACGCGACCAGGACGTCGGCGAAGTTGATGCTCGACGCGGTGACCGACACCTCGATCTCTCCGGGGCCCGGCGGCACCCGGTCGAAGGCGACGAACTCCATCGACTCCAGGTCGCCGGGGTTACGGATCTGCAGCCGCATGCCGTCGGTGGCGCGGTCCACCGTCGTGGTCTGGCGCTCCTCGGGGCGCAGCGCCGTCGGGGTCAATCGCGCCGTGTACCAATTGTCGTGGCGCCACGCGGTTTCGTCCTCGTCGGCGCCGCTCAACAGCTGGCGCGCCAGCCGCTCCACATCGGTCTGCTCGTCCACGTCGACGTGGGTGGTGCGCAGGTGCGGGTTCTCGGTGCCGATGACCCGCAGCAGGCCACGCAGGCCGCCCTGTTCGAGATTCGGGCAGTCCTCGGGCACGACGTGTTGCGCGTTGCGGGTCACCACATACAGGCGCGGTGACGCGCCGTCGACCTCGGTCAGTTCGCGGGCGATCCGCACCACGTGGGCGACGTAATCGCCGCCGCGCGCGGCGATTTCGCTGTCTTGGCTGTCCGGCGGCCCCGCCAGCACCACCACGCCGGCGGGCCCGCCGGCACCGAGCTGGGCCCGCAGCGCCTCGGCGGCGGCTTGGTCGGCTTCGGGGTGGTCGCCCCGCACCGGCCATGCCATCGTCGAGGTCTGCGCGTCGGCGGCGGTCAGCGCGTCGGCCAGATCATCGCGGCCATCCGCACCGGCCGCGGTGCTGATCAGCAGCCACGGTCCCCGGCTGGTCTCGTCGGTCTGGTCCGGTTCGGGCAGCTTGCGCGCTTGCCATTCGATGGTGAGCAACCGCTCGTTGAGCACGCGGTTGCGGTTGCCCTGCTCGGTGGCCCCGGAACCCAGCAGCAGCCCCTCGACGGACAGCAGCACGGTGCCCTGTTCGTCGAGCACATCGAGGTCGGCCTCGATGCCGGCCGGGCCGGTGTGGGTGTCGCGGATATAGCAGTAGCAGGCGTTGCGGGCCGTGCCGAAGGCGCGGAGCCGCCGCACCCCCAACGGCAGCATCAGGCCACCGCTCAGGCCGGCCCGCACGTCGGGATGGGCCGCGACCGCCTGGAAGCAGGCGTCCAACAGCGCGGGGTGAATCCCATAGGAGTTCAGCTGGGAACGGATCGACGGCGGCAGCGCGACCTCGGCCAGCACCGAGCTGCCGGTGCCGTCGGCGGTCCCGTCGGCGATGAGGGCGGCGCCCAGACCGGTGAACGCCGGACCGTACTGCACGCCGTGCGCGTCAAAGTGGGTGCGCATGTCCTCGCCGTCCACCCGCAGGGTGTGCGCCGCGAGCAACGCGGCCATGTCGTGGGCGGCGGGCGGTTCGTCGTCGGATCTGGCGTGCAGCACCGCCGAAGCGCGCCGGATGTGTCCCATGCCCTCGGCGACGGCCGCTTCCACGCTGAACTCGACCACGCCGGGCGACGGCACGGTCGCCACGGCCGAGATCGGGGTCTCCTCGTCGAGCAGCAGCATCGCCTCGAACCGCACGTCGCGGGCTTCGGCTCCCTCGCCGAGCACGGCGCGCGCCGCGGTCAACGCCATCTCGCAGTAGGCGGCGCCGGGAAGCGCTGCCACGTTGTGGATTTGGTGGTCACCCAGCCAGGGCAGGGTCGCGGTGCCGACGTCGCTCTGCCAGGCGTGCCGCTCGGGCTCCTCGGGCAGCTGCACGTGCGATCCCAGCAGCGGGTGCACGGCGACACTGAAGGCGCCCTTGCTCTGTTGGGCGTCAGCGTCGTGATACAGGCGACGGTGCGTCCAGGCCGGCAGCGGCGTGTCGACCAGTCGGCCCTGAGGGAAGGGAATCGCGAAGTCCACCGCCGCGCCCGCGGCGTACACGTCGGTCAGCAGACCACGCAGCCCCAGCGGCAGCGGCTGCTCGCGGCGCATCCCGGCCAGCGCGGCCACCGGCATGCCGATGCTGGCCGCGGTCTGCTCGACGGCGTGGGTCAACAGCGGGTGTGGCGACAGCTCGGCGAACACCCGGTAGCCGTCGTCCAGCGCCGCGCGCACCGCGGCGGAGAACCGCACGGTGTGGCGCAGATTGTCGGCCCAGTACCCGGCATCGCAGGCCGGCCGCTCACGCGGGTCGAACAGGGTCGCCGAGTAGTAAGGAACCTGCGGCGCCTGCGGGGACAGGTCGGCGAGCACCTCGGTCAATTCAGCCAGGATCGGGTCGACCTGCGGCGAATGCGAGGCCACGTCCACGGCGACTTCCCGGGCCATGACTTCGCGCTGCTCCCACGCGTCGACCAGCTTGCGGATCGATTCGGTGGAACCGGCGACCACCGTGGACTGCGGCGAGCTCACCACGGCCACCACCACGTCGTCGACGCCCTGCGCGGTCAGCTCGGACTGCACGGCCAGCGCGGGCAGCTCCACCGACGCCATCGCCGCGGACCCGGCGATGGTGAGCATCAACTTCGAGCGTCGGCAGATCACCTTGATGCCGTCTTCCAGCGACAGGGCCCCCGCGACCACCGCCGCGGCGGACTCGCCCATCGAGTGGCCGATCACGGCACCCGGGATGACCCCGTACGACTTCATCGTGGCGGCGAGCGCGACCTGCATGGTGAAGATCGTCGGCTGGACGCGGTCGATGCCGGTCACCGTCTCCGGCGAGGTCATCGCCTCGGTTACCGAGAACCCGGATTCCCGCGCGATCAGCGGCTCGGCTTCGGCGACCGTCGCGGCGAAAACCGGTTCGGTGGCCAGCAATTCGGCGCCCATCGCCGCCCATTGCGAGCCCTGCCCGGAAAACACCCACACCGGGCCCCGGTCGTCTTGACCCACCGCGGCCTGATAGGGAGCGTCACCGTCGGCGACCTCACGCAGGCCCGCGATCAGCTCCTCCATGGTGGCGGCCGTGACGGCGGTACGCACCGGCCGGTGCGCGCGCCGCCGGGCCAGGGTGTAACCCAAATCTGACAGCGCGACGGCGTCCGAGTGCTCGGGCAGCCAGTCCGCCAGCCGCTTGGCGGTCTGCCGCAGCGCGTCGGCGGAGCTCGCCGACAACGCAAACCACAGCGGGTTGGCCATGCCCTGCGTGGGCGCCTCGACGTCGGGAGTCTCAAGGATCTGCGGGGCCTCGGGAGCCTGCTCGACAACCACGTGCACGTTGGTCCCGGAGAACCCGTAGGAGGAGACCGCCGCCCGCCGCGGGGTGCCGTGACCGTTGGAGATCGGCCACGGCGTGGTCACCACCGGCACAAAGAGATTGGTCTCGATGGGGGCGATCTCATCGGGCAACTTGTTGAAGTGCAGATTGCGCGGGATCTCACCGTGCTGCAGCGCCAGGATCGCCTTGGCCAGCCCCAGCACCCCGGAGGCCGACTGGGTGTGCCCGAAGTTGGTCTTCACCGACGCCAGGGCGCACGGGTACTCGGTGCCGTAAACCTCGGCCAGGCTGGCGTATTCGATCGGGTCACCGATGGGCGTCCCGGGGCCATGGGCTTCCACCATCCCCACGGTGCTCGGGTCGACGCCGCCGGCGGCCAACGCCGCCCGGTAGGCCGCCGCCTGGGCGGCCTGCGAGGGCGTCGCGATGTTGATGGTGTGGCCATCCTGATTGGCCGCGGTGCCGCGCAACACGGCCAGGATGCGGTCGCCGTCGGCCTGTGCGTCGGGCAGGCGCTTGAGCAGCAGGACCACGCAAGCCTCGCCCGGCACGAAGCCGTCCGCGTCGACGTCAAACGCATGGCAATGCCCGGTCTTGGACAACATTCCCAATGCCGACCCGGCCGCGGCCTTGCGCGAGTCCATCTGCAGCGACACCCCACCGGCGAACGCGAGGTCGCTTTCGCCCTCGTGCAGGCTGCGGCACGCCATGTGCACCGCGGCCAGACCGGACGAGCACGCGGTGTCCACCGTCAGGGCCGGGCCATGTACCCCCAGGGTGTACGCCACCCGCCCGGACGCCATGCTGAAGCTGTTGCCCAAGAAGCCGTAGGGGCCGTCCAACGCGCTGGCCTCGGCGGCCACCATGGTGTAGTCGTTGTGCGTCACGCCCATGAACACACCGGTGCGCGTATCCGCGAGGGTGGCCCGGTTCAGACCACCGTGTTCCATGGCTTCCCACGACGTCTCCAGCAACAACCGTTGCTGGGGGTCGGTGTTGATCGCCTCGCGCTCGCTGATGCCGAAGAACTCGCAGTCGAAGTCGGCGTGGCCGTCGATAAATGCGCCCCATTTGCATACCGACCGGCCCGGCACGCCCGGCTCGGGGTCGTAGATCTCGTCGGCGTCCCAGCGGTCCAGCGGAATGACGGTGATCAGGTCATCGCCGCGCATCAGCGCGTCCCACAGCAACTCCGGGGAGTCGATGCCGCCGGGCAACCGGCACGCCAAACCGATAACAGCAACAGGAGTCACACGTGGCTCGTCCACGACCCGTCCCACCTCTTCTTCTTTCCCACCAGCTTTGCGAGGGCCATCAACGGAATTCAAGCCCGGTTGGAACGCTGCATCATCGCAGCAGATCCGCCGCCCCCCGACATTGAAGCCAGACGCTCATGCTGAACTCTTCAGCAGCGTAACCGGTCGGGTCCGCCGAAGAGGAAAAATCAGGCGAACGTACCAAAACTCTAATCTTGGAGCTGCGCCCCGCGGTCGGCGGCGGGCCGTTCAGCTGCACGTTTCGTCGCCCGATGCCGCCCGATGACAGGCTGCACCCAGCGCGCACATAGCCGAATCGCCCGCGGATCGACCCGTCGTCACGGCCGCCCAGCCGACGCCTTCCGCGGGCTCCCGAGGGGCGTCCGGGTGGGGTCCGATCGGGCTGCGAAGTCCGGCGCGGGGTGATGGCCAATTGGTAGTGTGTTGCCCTGTGGTTCAGCCTTCCATTCCCGCGATGCTCCGGCAGAATGTCAATTTGCACCCCGACGGCGCCGCATTTAAATATGTAGATTACGGCCACGACTGGGACGGCATATCCCAAATTGTCACGTGGTACGAGTTGTATCGGCGAATGGTAAACGTGGCACTGGAAATCCGTCGGCACGCTTCGCCCGGCGACCGGGCCGTCATATTGATTCCACAGGGTTTGGACTACATTTATGCCTTTTTGGGTGCGATGCAGGCCGGTGTTATCGGGGTCCCGCTTTCGCTGCCTATGGGTGGGGCCACGGACGAGCGCGTTGAAGCGGTGTTGCTGGATGCCGCGCCGACCATCATTCTGACGACGTCCTCGGTAATCGGCGATATCGCCCAACAGATTACGTCACAGCCGTTGGCTGCGACGCCCACGATCATCGAGGTCGACCGGCTGGATCAGGATGCTGCGCTCCCGTCAGGAGTCGAACTCGATAGTCGACCCGGCGCCGTGTATTTGCAATATACGTCCGGTTCGACGCGTACTCCCGCCGGGGTTGAGATCACGTACACCAATTTGCTGTCGAATTTCAAGCAATTGATGGCCGGTTATTTCTCGCATCTCGGCGGCATTCCGCCGCAGAACGGCTTTCTCATGTCGTGGTTGCCCTTTTACCACGACATGGGCCTGGTCCTGGGGGTGTGCGCGCCGATCATGGCGGGGCTTCCTGGCGTGCTCACCAGCCCCATCGCGTTTCTGCAACGGCCGGCGCGATGGCTGCAGTTGATGGCCGAGGGCGGTCAATCGGTGGGGGGCGAACGGGCATTCTCGGCGGCACCCAACTTCGCCTTCGAGTTGGCCTCGGGCAAAGTTTCCGACGACGACCTCGCGGGGTTCGATCTGGGCGGCATCGTGACCATCCTCAGCGGTAGCGAGCGAGTGAATCCGGCAACCCTGAAGCGGTTCAGTGACCGGTTTGCTCGCTTCAATTTCCAGGCGTCGGTGCTGCGCCCCTCGTATGGGCTCGCTGAGGCAACCGTGTATGTGTCGACGAGCTCGCCCGGCAAACCTCCGACGATCGTCGACTTCGACGCCGGCGAGCTTTCCGCGGGGCAGGCGAAGCGCTCGACGGGCGAGGGCAGCACACCGTTGGTCAGTTACGAGGTGCCCGAGTCGCCGACGGTCCGCGTCGTCGATCCCGACACCTCCACCGAGTGCCCGCAGGGAACGGTCGGCGAGATCTGGGTGCACGGCGACAATGTGGCCATCGGCTACTGGAATAAGCCCGCGGAGACCGAGCGCACCTTCGGCGGGCGGTTCGCGTCCGCGTCGAACGGCACACCCGAGGGGCCCTGGCTGAAGACGGGAGACTCGGGCTTCATTTCCGAGGGCGAACTGTTCATCATCGGCCGCATCAAGGATCTGCTGATCGTCCGCGGACGCAACCACTCCCCCGACGACATCGAGGCGACGATCCAAGAGATCACCAAGGGCCGGTGCGTGGCGATCGCCGTTCCCGATGACGCCGGGGCAGGCGGCGAAAAGCTGGTCACCATCATCGAGGTCAAGAGGCGCGGTCCCAAAGAGGAGGTGTCGGAGCGGCTGGGGATGGTCAAGCGCGAAGTCACCGCCGCGATCTCGACGTCACACGGGTTGAGCGTGTCGGATCTGGTGATGGTGTCCCCCGGCGCAATTCCCATCACCACCAGTGGCAAGGTCCGACGAGCGGAGTGCGTCAAGCTCTACCGCGGCGGCCAGTTCAACCGGATAAACGCCTGAGGTTTCGGGGCCGCAGGGTCGGCCGGGCACTGCGAATTATTCTGTGCTCCAACATGTTTGAGCGTTGACGCGCCCCGCTCATCAACTCAGTTGTTGCTGGGTGGTGGTTGGGGTTGGAAGGGTGTGTACCACCACCAGTCGGCGCGTTCGCCGAGGGGCCCGCGGCAGGGCGGGACCGCGGGTGGGGGTTGGGTGGGTGGTCGCGCTAGTGATCCCGGGCTGAGTAGTTGGCCTTCGTTGTCGGTGACGGTCAGGGCGTCGGCGGGTCCGCTGATCCTGATCAGGCCGCGGTGGTGCAGCCGATGATGGTACGGACAAAGCAGCACCAGATTGTGTAATTCGGTGGGGCCGCCGTCTTCCCAATGCTGGATGTGGTGCGCATGCAGACCGCGGGTGGCGCCACAACCGGGCACCGCGCAGGTCGGGTGGCGGTGCTCGAGCGCGCGGCGCAGCCGGCGGTTGATCACCCGGGTGGTGCGCCCGGCGCCGATGACGTTGCCGTGGCGTTCGAACCAGACCTCGCAGGTGGCATCGCAGGTCAGTTCCTGGCGTTCGGCGTCCGACAGCAGCGGCCCCAGATGCAGGGCGGCGGCTTTCTGCTGCACATCGACGTGCACCACCACGGTGGTGTGCTGCCCGTGCGGGCGGCGGGCCGCCTCCACATCCCAGCCCGCCTCGACCAGGTGCATGAACGCCTCCCCGGTGCTCGGCAACGGCGGCCTCTCCTCGCCGGCGCGCGCGTCGTCGTTATCGTCGTCGTCACCGTGGTCGCGTTTCCACTGCGCGACCAGCGCCTCACGGTGCGAGGCCAGCGCGGCGTCGAATGTCGCCGCCTCCAGATTCCCTAGCTTGATCCGCCAATAGCTGAATCGTTCATCAGAAAAGGTCTTGGTGATCGACGGCCGCAGATCGGGCTCAGGTTCGGGGCCGGGGTCGGGTCGCGGTTCGAGTTTGACCGCGGTGCGCAACTGGCTCACCGTGGCCACCGCGGCCAGCTGCGCGTAGTGCTCATCGGATCCCTGCCCCGCGCGCGCGGCGATCACCCCGACCTGATCCAGCGACAGCCGACCCTCGCTCAAAGCTTGAGCGCAGCGTGGAAACTCCTCCAACCGCTCGGCGATGGTGGCCACGGTGCGCGCATTGCCCGGTGAGCAGCCCGTCTTCCAGGCCATCACCGCCGCCAGCGACCGCGCCCCGGTCATCCCCCACAACTGCCGACCATCGAGCTCGGCAGCGATCGCCACGATGCGCCCATCAATCGCATTACGCTGACCACACAACTCCGCCAACTCCCCAAACAACACCGCAAGACGATCCTTCGGAATCATCTCCACGGCATCAGCAGAAGCGGTCAACGACATACCGCCATCAAAGCAGCCACCACCGACAAGTTTCGGCCGCGCGCAAAGGAGCAGGTCAGCCGGCTGCGACTAGCGCGAACCCCTCACACTTGAGCCGACACAAAGCGGCTAGCCGTTTCGGTCCGCCAGTGCCGCCTGTGCCGCGTTGTAGCCGGGAATGAACGTGATGCCGGGCCCGCCGTGGCATCCGGTGCTGGCGAGGTAGAGCCCGCCGACCGGGATCGGTTGCCCGATAAAGCCTTTCGGCCCCGGACGGTTGGGGCCGACCTGCTGCGGATGGAACAGCCCGTGGCAGTAATCGCCACCCGGGGCGCCGAACATCACACCCATGTGCTTGGGCGTAAAGGTGGTGTGCCGACTGATGCTGCGTTCGAAGTTCGGCGCCAGACGGTTGATCTTGTCGATCACCCGCTGGCCCATCTCGACCTTCGCCTGCCCGTAATCCACGTTGCCCTCGATGGGGAACCACAACGCGAACGCCGACGCCGCATGCTTGCCCTCGGGCGCCAGGTTGGGGTCGTTCTGCGAGGGGATCTGGAACACGACCGTCGGGTCGGCCGGCACGATCCCCCGTCGGCAGTCCTCCCACTGCTGCTGTACTTCCTCGGGTGTGCAGAAGATGCCGATCGACGCCTGCATGCTCGGGTCGTTGAGCGCCTCGTAGGGCGCGGCGAATTCGGGGGGCTCGTCGAGGGCGAAGTGCATCTGGATGTAGCTGCCGCGGTGATCGATCCGCGCGTAGCGTTCGCGGATGTCGGCGGTCAGCACCGCCGGGTCGATCAGCTCGTTGAGGGTCACGTCGGGCGCGATGGCCGAGATCACGATCGGGGCGCTCAGGGTCTCGCCCGCCTCGGTGCGCACCCCGCTCACGTGGCCGTCGGTGACGAGGATTTCGGTCACTTTGGTGCGCAGCCGGACTTCGCCGCCGCCGCTTTCCAGCGTGTCGGCCAGGTGGGCGGTGAGCGCCCCGATGCCGCCGCGCAGCTTTTTCATCTGCATGGTGTCGCCGTCGGGGACGCCGAGCCCGAAGGCGAGGGCGGCCGCGCTGCCCGGGGTGGCCGGACCGCGGTAGAGGGTGTTGACCGCAAGCACGGTCATGGAGCCGCGCAGCGCGCCGTGCTTCTCGCGGTCGGGAAGGTAGCGGTCCAGGATGTCGGTGACCGAACCGAACAGCATGTCGTCGATGGCCGAGCGCTCGAATTCGTTTGTGGCGCAGGCATACATCTCATCCAGCGTCTTGGGCAGCGCCCCGGCGTCGAACCGGCCCAGCGCGCGGGTCGGCGCTTGCGCCCAGGCCATCAGCCCGGCCATGCCGTTGACGGCCTCCGCGCCGTGCACCTCGTTGAGGTGGGCGAACAGTTTCATCGGGTCGCTGTACTGGACCATCGGGTCGTCCCGGATGCCGCGCAGGGCCACCGACATCACGTCCAGGTCGATCGTCGGCAGGGTGTCCAGGCCCAATTCTTGCCGGACCACCGGCGCGGTGGGGAACTGCACCGAGCCCGCGATCTCGAACTGGTAGCCGTCGAAAAGCTCCACCGTGGAGGCCATCCCGCCGGCGTAGAGCTTGGATTCCAAGCACAGCGTCCGCAGGCCGGCCTTCTGCAGCAGCACCGCCGCGGCCAGCCCGTTGTGGCCGGCACCGATAACGATCGCGTCATAGGACATGTCTGACCTCCCGAACTGCAGGCTGGCACGCGGTCAAAGTTTTGTCAATTATGACGAAACTGCGTCGGCCCAGGTGCCAGAGATGCCGTCACGCAGCGATTCGAGCGCCGTATGCGACATCCGCGCCAGCTCGCCGAGCGATCGATCGTCGCCAACCATCCATGCTTCCATCGCGCCGAACACCGCGGCCGCGATGCAGCGAGCGGCCACCGTGATTCGCAGCCGCGCATCCGAGGTGTACTCGGCCCGGCGGCTGCGCCTTTCCAGTTGTCCCGCAATCGCATCCGCGAGGTCGGCCTGGACATCCCGAATGTGGCGAACGATGCGGCCCTGGTCCAGGCCGCCGACCCTCAGCGTTGCGATTTTCGTGACGGCTTCAACGTCATACGGGAACGCGAAGATCGCCGATTGCACGGAATCGATGATCGGCTCGTCGTTCGGTCTGGCGTCGAGCGCGGCGCGGAACCAGTTCAGCCCGGTGTAGTCGGCGAACAGCAGATCGTGCTTGGACGTGAAATGTCGATAGAACGTCCGCAACGACACCCCGGCGTCGGCCGCGATCTGTTCGGCCGACGTGTCCTCGACGCCCTGGGCCAGAAATCGCACCACCGCGGCTTGGCGCAGCGCCTCGCGGGTGCGTTCGCTGCGCGCCGTCTGCGCGGGCCGGACCATGCCAGTAAGGTACTCCCCCCGATGTCCCCTATGTCGCGTCAATTTGTCAATATTGACAAAACTTCGGCGGTGGGGTGAGACTGCGCCCATGGTGTCACTTATCGTCCACGCCGTCCTCGGGATCTCCGTCATCGCCTGGATCGTCGCGGCCAACCAACGCGTGTTCGCCAAACCCGGCGCCGGTCCACTGTTTTCTCCACTGGAATGCGTCTACTACGTCGTCGGCATCGCGTCGGTGGCACTGGGCTGGTACTTCAACATCACCTACGTGGAGGAGTACTCGCACGGAGGGTCTACCAACCCGTTGTGGGGTGAACACGGCAGCTGGGCCGAATACATCAAGCTGATGTTCACCAACCCGGCCGCCAGCTCGGCCAGCCAGGACTACACGATCGCCAATGTGGTTCTGCTGCCGATCTTTACCATCGTCGACGGCTATCGCCGCGGGCTGAAGCACCCCTGGCTGTATTTCGTGTCGAGCCTGTTCACCAGCTTCGCCTTCGCGTTCGCCTTCTACTTCGCCACCATGGAACGGCAGCGCCGACACGACCAGGCCCGAGAGACCGTAGACGCCTAGGGCTTGGTCGCACGCCAGCGTTGGCGTGCGGCATTGGCGTCGATAACGACGTCGGTGAATCCGGCCTTGCGCAGCCTCTCGGCGAGATTCGTTGGCGGGATTGGGTTGTAGGTGTCCGCGATGTGCTTGAGCCGAAACGACAGCGACGGCACCCCGTCACTGCCGGCAAACGTGCAGCCCGGTTGCAACACCCGGAATGCCTCGGCTAACAACCGATCCTGTAATTGGGCGCTGGGCACATGGTGCAGCATCGTGAAGCACACCACGGAAGTGAAGTGGCCATCGGGCAGCCCGGTGTCGGTGCCGTCGCCGTGGATGATCTGTGCGCGATCGCCGTAGCGCCGGTTCAGCCGATCCGCCATCGACCGGTCCACCTCGACGGCGGTGAGCGAGTCCGTGCGCTCGAGCAGTGCGCGCGTCGTCGCCCCGTAGCCCGGCCCGATTTCCAGGGTCCGCGGGCCGAGCTCGACCCCGTCCAACGCCCACGGCAATAACTGGTCGGCCACCATTTTCGCCCAGTTCGAAGAGCTGCAGCGGTATCGGTGCAGGAGATTCATCGCCATGCCGGAAACGCTATGCGTCCGGCGCGTCCGCGGGCTTCCGATATTCTGCCGTCTTATGTCGGAAATCGGCCACCGCGCGTTCGTGACGTCCTCGCTGTCGCTCCCCGCGGGCGCGCGCATCGAGCGGCACCGCCACGACGCGCATCAGATCGTGTACCCATCGTCGGGTGCCGTCTCGGTGACAACCCCGGCGGGCACCTGGATCACCCCGGCAAACCGGGCGATCTGGATACCGGCGGGTTGTTGGCACGAGCACCGGTTCCACGGCCACACCCAGTTCCACGGTGTCGCGCTGGATCCGCAGAGGTACCGCGGCGGCCCCACAGCGCCGACCGTGCTAGTGGTAGGCCCGCTGATGCGAGAACTCATCGTCGCGTGTTCGCAGGCTGACGAGACCCATGCCGCCGAACACCATCGCATGCTCGCCGTTCTGCATGATCAGATACGGAACACGAGAGTCCTTGAGCCACTGTGGATTCCGATGCCCGTCGACGCCCGTTTGCGCCAAGCGTGCGCGCTGATCGCCGACAACCTGACGGAGCCGTTGAGCCTGCGGCAGATCGGCGACCGGATCGGCGTCGGCCAACGCACGCTCAGCCGCCTGTTTGCCGACGAACTGGCAATGACCTTCCCCCGGTGGCGCACCCAGGTGCGCCTGCACCACGCGGTGATGCTGCTGGCCGAGGATCACGACGTCAGCTCGGTCGCGCTGCAATGCGGCTGGGCCACCCCCAGCGCGTTCATCGACACCTACCGCCGCGCCTTCGGCCACACCCCGGGTCAGTCGAGACTGCTTGCGGCTAAACGTAATTCGCGCAGCGCCTCGCATGCCATGGCACCCAGGTCTTGGTCTGGATCCGAGTCCGGCTCGGCCCAGCGAGCGTAAGCCGACTTGAAGGCCAGGGCACCGAGTTCGGCGGCCAACGACGCAGTCGACTCGGGCACACCGCGGGAGCGCAGCGCGTCAGCCATCGCGAGGGCCAACCCAATCTGTTTGAGCGCGTTGCGCTCCTGAAGCTCGGCGCTGGCGGCGATGGCGGCCTTGAGCCGGGGCGCGAGCTCCCGGTTGAACGACGTGAACGCGGCGGCGGCCGACTTCAAACCGGAGCCCACCGCGGCCAGCGGTGTCGCGTCGGGCGGCGCCGCGGCGACGCCCTCGCGGAGTAGTTGTGCGATGGCGTCCTGGCCGGCCGCGAGCACGTCGCGCTTGTCGGGGAAGTGCCGAAAAAACGTGCTCTTGGTCAGCCCGGCCCGCTCGGCGATCTCGGCGACGGTGGTCTGGTCGTAGCCGCGCTCGTTGAACAGATCCAGTGCGGCGGCGACCAACCGCCCACGCGCATCGGGTTCCCAACGAGCCATGAGCCCACCATAGTGATGCGACCTTTATCGCATCGCGGGTATACAGTGATGGGATAACAGTCGCATCACATGAACGGAGCTGCAAAATGCGGGTATTCGTCACCGGCGCCAGCGGGGGAATCGGCTCGGCCGTTGTCTCACAGCTGATCGGCGCCGGCCATCACGTCGTGGGCCTGGCTCGATCCGAAGCCTCGGCCGCGACCGTCGCCGAACTCGGCGCCGAGCCGCTGCGCGGCGACATCACCGACCTCGACGTTTTGCAGAAGGCGGCGATCGACGCCGACGGCGTGGTCTATCTGGCGTTCTCGCACGACTTCAGCGCGGCTGGGGATGCCGTAGCAGACGAAGCGCGTGCGGTCGGCGCGCTCGGCGAGGCACTCGTCGACACCGGTAAGCCGCTGGTGCTCGCGAACGGCACGCCCGCGGCGCCCGGACGTCCGAGCACCGAGGACGACCCTTTCGCCACCGAAGGTCCGGTGGGCGGACGCGGCCGCACCGGCCAGGCCGTCGTGGATCTGGCCCAGCGCGGTGTGCGATCCGCGGTGGTGCGGCTGCCGCGGTCGGTACACGACGCCGGCGGACGCTACGGCTTCGCGAGCATCCTGATCCAAGCCGCGCGCCACAGCGGCGTGTCGGCCTACGTGGGCGACGGAACTCAGCGCTGGCCCGCGGTCCATCGCGACGACGCGGCGACGTTGTTCCGGCTTGCCCTCGAACAGGCCCCGGCCGGTTCGGTGCTGCACGCGGTGGGCGACGAGGGGGACCCGATGCGGGCGATCGCCGAAGTGGTCGGCCGACGGCTGGGTCTTCCTGTGCAATCCGCTCCGGCCGAGAATTTCGGCCCGCTGGGTGTCGTGTTCGCCGCCGACCAGCCGTCATCCAGCGCAGTGACCCAGCAGCGGTTCGGTTGGCGGCCAACGCATCCGAGCCTGCTCGAGGACCTCGCAACCGGCGACTACCCCGAGTAACGGGGTTAGCGCGGCGTCAGCAGGTCGGTGCCCACAAACGGCACCAGCGCGTCCGGTACCCGCACGCTGCCGTCGGGCTGCTGGTGATTTTCCAGGATCGCCACTAACCACCGGGTGGTGCCCAGCGTGCCGTTGAGCGTGGCCGCGGTCTGCGGCTTGCCGTTCTCGTCGCGGTAGCGGGTCGCCAGTCGGCGCGCCTGAAAGGTGGTGCAATTCGACGTCGACGTCAGCTCGCGGTAGGTGCCCTGTGTCGGCACCCAGGCTTCGCAGTCGAACTTGCGGGCCGCCGATGAACCGAGATCACCTGCGGCGACGTCGATCACGCGATACGGGACCTCGATCTGCGCGAGCATCTGGCGCTGCCAGCCCAGCAGCCGTTCGTGTTCGGCCTCGGCCTGGGCGGGCTCGCAGTAGACGAATCCCTCGACCTTGTCGAATTGGTGCACCCGAATGATGCCGCGGGTGTCCTTGCCATAGCTGCCGGCTTCGCGGCGGAAGCATGACGACCAGCCCGCGTAGCGCAGCGGCCCACCGGACAGGTCCAAGATCTCGTCAGCGTGATAGCCGGCCAGCGGCACCTCGGAGGTGCCCACCAGGTAGAGGTCGTCGGCCTCGACCCGGTAGACCTCCTCGGCGTGGGCGCCAAGAAATCCGGTGCCCGCCATAACTTCTGGGCGCACCAGCACCGGCGGGATCATCGGGATGAACTCGTTCTCGACCGCCAACCGCAACGCCAATTGCAGTAGGCCCAGCTGTAACAGCGCCCCCCGGCCGGTCAGGAAGTAGAACCGCGAGCCGGAAACTTTGGCACCGCGCTGCATGTCGATGAGGCCGAGCGACTCGCCGAGGTCGAGGTGGTCCCTGGGGTTATCCAACCGCGGTGGCTCGCCCACGACGTCGAGCACCGCGTAGTCGTCCTCGCCACCGGCGGGCACGGGATCCAGAATCACGTTCGAGATCGCCATGTGCGCCGCGGTGAACGCCGCCTCGGCCTGGGCCTGCGCGGATTCGGCGGCCTTCACCTGCTCGGCGAGTTCCTTGGCGCGCGCCAACAACGCGGGGCGCTCATCGGCGGACGCGGAGCCCACGCTCTTGCTGGCGGCCTTTTGTTCGGCGCGCAGGGAATCGGCGGCAGAAACCGCGGCGCGCCGATCGGTGTCGGCCCTCAGCAACACATCCACCAGCGCCGGGTCTTCGCCACGGCTGCGTTGAGACCGGCGCACTGCGTCGGGGTCCTCCCGGAGCAACTTCAGGTCGATCACGGCCGCAACACTACTTTTGACGTCCCGGTCAGGTCGCGCCAGATGGCCGCCCACGGGCATCGGCGCCTCTCACGCAACATTGGCAACATTCGTCACGCGGCCGCGTTGGTGCTGTCAGAATGGATCCGATGTCCGACGCGCCCGAAGAGGCTGTACCCACCGGCGAGAGCGAACCGATCGACGAGCCAATCGCCGATGTCGTCGACGCGCCTGCCGATGACGAGGCCCCCGAGCCACCCGCCGACGGGCCCACCACGGAGCTTCCCGCCGTGCCCGTCGAGCCCGGCGAATCGCCGACAGACCCGGCGGACGGCTTCCGCTGGCCACGCGGGCTGCAGGCGACGGCGACCAGGCGCGCGCTGCTGCTCACCGCCCTCGGCGGCCTGATTATCGCCGGGCTGGTCACCGCCGTTCCGGCCGTCGGCACCGGACCGGGGCGGCTGGCGGGCTACATCGACAGTGATCCCATTCCCAGCACGGGCGCCCGGAGCAACTCCGCCTTCAACCACGCGGCCAGCGGCGACTGCCTGATGTGGCCGGACGGCAACCCGGACGCCGCCAACATCGTCAAGTGCACAGACGACCATCGCTTCGAGGTCGCCGAGTCGCTGGACATGCGGACCTTCCCCGGTTCGGAGTACGGGCCCAATGCCGCTCCCCCCACGCCGGCCCGCATTCAACAGATCACCCAGGAACAATGCGAAGCCGCGGTGCGGCAGTACATGGGCCCCAAGTTCGATCCCAACAGCAAGTTCAGCGTCAGCCTGCTGTGGTCCGGGGACAGGGCGTGGCGCCAATCGGGCGACCGGCGCATGCTGTGCGGGCTGCAGCAGCCCGGGGCGAACAACCAGCAGACCGCCTTCAAAGGCAAGGTCGCTGACATCGACCAGTCCAAGGTCTGGCCGGCCGGTACCTGTCTGGGCATCGACTCGGCCACCAACCAGCCAATCGACGTTCCGGTCGACTGCGCGGCCCCGCACGCGATGGAGGTGACCGGCACGGTCAACCTGGCCGAGAAGTTCCCCGCTGCCCTGCCCGCGGAACCGGAGCAGGACGGGTTCATCAAGGACTCGTGCACCAAGATGACCGACGCGTACCTCGCGCCGATCAAGTTGCGCACCACCACCCTGACGCTGATCTATCCCACGGTGTCGCTGCCGAGCTGGGCGGCCGGCAGTCGGGCGGTGGCGTGCAGCATCGGGGCGACGCTCGGCAACGGCGGCTGGGCCACCTTGTTGAACAGCGCCAAGGGGCCGCTGCTGATCAACGGCCAGCCGCCGGTGCCCCCGCCGGACATCCCCGAGGAACGGCTCTCCCTGCCCCCGATCCCCGCTCAAGCTCCGGCTCAGGCCCCGCAGGCCCCGCAACAGACCTCGCCGCCCGATGCCATCCCGCCGGGCAATCAACATCTCCCCAACCAACCGGCGATGACGGTGCCGCAGTCCCCGGCGCCCCAGGCGCCCGCTGCGCCGCAGGCGCCGGCGCCGGCGGACGGCGGGGCACCTCCACCCCCGGCGGACGGGGGCGCGCCGCCACCGCCCGCGCCGGGCGAACCCGCCCCGGGCACCTAGCCCGAGTGGCTGCGCGGATGGACCCGCAGCGGTTCGACGAGCTGGTCTCTGACGCGCTCGATCTCATCCCGCCCAAGCTGGCCGCCGCGATGGACAACGTCGTGGTGTTGGTCGCTGACCGCCACGCCGAGGAACCCGACCTGTTCGGGCTGTACGAAGGGGTCGCGCTGACCGAGCGGGACTCCGACTACGCGGGTGCGCTACCGGACACCATCACGATCTACCGCGAGGCGCTGCTGGACGCCTGCGATTCCGACGACCAGGTCGTCGAGGAGGTGGCGATCACCGTAATCCATGAAATCGCGCACCATTTCGGCATCGACGACGACCGGTTGGAAGAGCTGGGTTGGGGGTAAAAACCGGCGCCCGGTGGGCGCGGCACCCTGATTTTGTCCCCGCCCGGTGCTATGAACGGCGTATGAGCACGGGCTGTCGCGACTGCCGGGCTGGCTTGGATCACTGCCACGGCACGATGATTCACCACGCGTTACACCGGTCGGAATGCACCGAGCCGGATTGCACCACCCCGGAGCTGACGCTGCACAGCTTCGTCATCGACTGCGACGCCGTCGGCTGCCGTTGCTGGGAAGAATCGATCGCGGTAGCTGTCTAAGTAGCTGTCTAGGGCGGTCCGCTCAGCCCATCGGGTCGCTGCTGGACGTCACGGCCTCGGTAACGGCGTGGGAGTCGGGCTTGGGATAGAACGGCGGGTTCAGCGTTCCCCATCGCACGCAGCTCCACCGCCCGTCGGTGACGGGTGCCAAGACCACCGACTGGGCGTTTTCCAGGTGGTTGTCCAGCGCAAAGTTTGCGTCCACTCCGGCGAGCACGGCCGAGGCCAGCCGGATCGCCGCGCCGTGGCTGACCACGATGATGTCGCCGGTGAAGTCGTCGTCGTCGAGATAACGCATGCGCAGATCGGTGAGCACCGGCACGTACCGGTCCAGGACGTCGTTGCCAGTTTCGCCGCCGGGCAGCGGCACGTCGAGCTCGCCGTGATGCCACCGTTCGTAGATGGCGTTGAAAGCGGCGACGGCCTCGTCGTCGTTGCGGTCTTCCAGCTCGCCGACCTGCGCCTCGTGGATGCCGACGACCTCGTGGGCGGGAACGCCGAGTGCGGCGCCGATGATGGCGGCCGTCTCCGACGCCCGGACGGCCACGGAGTGCGCGAGCAGTGCCGGCCGCCCGAACCCCTGGGCGAACGCCAGCGCCTGATCACGGCCCAGCGGGGTCAGCGCCGCGCCCGGCGGCCGGGTGTCCAGCCTGCGTTCGACGTTGCCGTATGACTGGCCGTGCCGTAGCAGCACCAGCCGTCCGCTCACCGCTGCGACCCCTCGGGCTTGCCCGCCTGCAGTCGTTTGAGCCAGCGCGACGCTTCGTCGGGTGGCGCTGGCGCGGGCTGCTCGGGGCCGACGGCCGGCCTTGTCGGCCAGGACCCGAGGTAGCGCACGTCCGCACAACGGCGGTGCAGCGCCTTGAGCGCCTCGGCGACCGCGTCGTCGTCGATGTGGCCGACGCAGTCGACGAAGAACAGGTAGGTGCCGAGTTCGGTTCGGGTGGGCCGGGATTCGATCCGGGTGAGGTCGATGCCGCGGATGCCGAACTCGGCCAGCGCGGCCACCAGCGCGCCGGGCGCGTTGTCGATACGGAGCACCACGGAGGTGCGGTCGGCCCCGGTGCGCGCCGGCGGTGGGCCGGGCGGCCCGACGAGGACGAAGCGGGTGCAGGCGCTGGATTCGTCGACCACACCCTCGGCCAGGGTCGCCAACCCGTAGTGGATGGCGGCCAGCGGCGAGGTCACCGCGGCGTCGACCTGACCGTCGGCGACCTGCCGTGCCGCGTCGGCGTTGGAGTACGCCGGCCGTAGCTCGACCTCGGGCACGTGCGCGGCGATCCACCGCCGCACCTGTGCCGCCGCCACCGGGAAGGCCGCCAGCGTGCGCACGTCAGCGGCGGTGCGCTCGGGTTTGACCACGATGCTGAACGTCACGTCCAACGTTGTTTCGGCGTACACCTGCAACGGGGACCCGATGGCGAGGCTGTCCAGGGTCGGCGACACGGATCCGTCGATCGAGTTCTCGATCGGCACGCACGCATACTCGGCGGCGCCGCCGCGGACGGCGTCCAGCGCCGCCGGCGTGCTCTCCAGCGGCAGTTGTCGCAGGGCCTCCGGCTGGAGGCCGGGCACCAAACCGGCGGTCGCCATCTGCAGCAGGGCCGCCTCCGTGAAGGTCCCTTCCGGACCGAGATAAGCGATGCGGGCCACGCTGATAACCCTAGTGGCGCGTGATCGCCGATCGAGGCACTTGCGGTGTCCTCGTCTAGTGGGTTAAGTTAGGCTTACCTAATTACGGTAAGCGTGTTCACCAAGGAGGGTAATGATGTTACCACTGGCTAGCGCCACGCAGACGACCGCGGAGCGCATCCGCAGCGCCTGTGTGCGAGCCAGCGGTGCGCTGCTGGCCTTCGAGGCCGGCGCCGGAGAGGAGCCGGTGGCCACCCCCATCCATCACCTGCTCGCCGACGGATCGTTCGCCGTCGCGGTCCCGGTCGACCGATCCACGGATGCGGCCTCAGGCTGTCAAGCGCTGTTGGAGCTGATCGACTACGCGCCGCTGCCCGTGCGCGAACCGGTCCGCTCCCTGGTGTGGGTGCGCGGCCGGCTGCAGCCGGTCCCGGGTTTCGCCGTGCCCCAGACGCTCGACCTGATCGCTGCCCAGAACCCCAGCCCCGCGCTGCTGCAAGTGGAGACCCCGAGATCCCGACCGGCTGCCGCCGGCGAGACCCGCTACGGCCTGATGCGGCTCGAGGCGGCCTCCGTCGTCGTCACCGACGCGACGGGCGCCGAGCCGGTCAGCCTGACGGACTTACTCGCAGCCCGGCCCGACCCCTTCTGCGAGATCGAATCAAACCTGCTCTGGCACATGGCGACCGCGCACAACGACGTCGTCGCGCGTCTGGTGTCCAGGCTGCCGGCGCCACTGCGACGCGGCCGGGTGCACCCGCTGGGCCTCGACCGATACGGGATGCGCTTTCGCATCGAGGACAGCGACGGCGACCACGACGTCCGGCTGCCCTTTCACAAGCCGGTGGACGACATGGCCGGATTGAGCCAGGCCATCCGGGTGCTGATGGGTTGCCCGTTTTTGAACGGGCTGCGCGCGCGCCGATAGCGCTGCGTCCGATCCCGGCTCCAGGCACGTACGTTGTCGAGGTGGACGGTGACCAAGCCCCGCGGGGGTCGCCTCGACTGGAACCTTCGCAGGTAATTCGCCGCGAGGCGGCCCCGCCGCGACCGCCGGACCGCAGACGGCCCCCGCCGCCGGCTGCCCCGCGTCCTCGCCGCCGGCCGCCGCGTGCGGCCGCTCCTACCGCACGCCCCGTCGCACCGAAGATGCGACGCAAACGCCGCGGGGGCCGGGTGCTGGTGGTGAGCCTGTTGGTCGCGCTGCTGCTGGCCGGCGTCGGCGTGGTCGGCGGGGCCGTGTGGTTCGATACGTCCCTGCGTCGCGAGCCGGCGCTGACGGATTACGCCGACCGCCCGGCGGCCGGCCGCGGGACAAACTGGCTGCTGGTGGGGTCGGACAGCCGGCAGGCGCTGTCCGTCGAGCAACAACAAGCACTATCCACCGGCGGCGACATCGGTAACGGCCGCACCGACACCATCCTGCTGATCCATCTGCCGGCGTTGGGGTCCAGTACGCAGCCGACGGCGGTGTCGATCCCGCGCGATTCATACGTGCCGATTCCCGGCGCCGGCGGAGGGGGCAAGGACAAGATCAACGCCGCGTTCGCCATCGGCGGGGCTCCCCTGCTCACCCAGACCGTCGAGCAAGCCACCGGGCTGCGCCTGGACCACTACGCGGAAATCGGATTCGGCGGGTTCGCCGGCCTGGTCGACGCACTGGGCGGGATCAGCCTCTGCCTGCCTGAGTCGATCACCGATCCCCTCGCCGGCATCGACCTCCCGGCGGGTTGCCAGCGGCTGAACGGCCGCGATGCGCTGGGGTACGTCAGGAGCCGGGCCACGCCACGGGCGGATCTGGATCGCATGGCCAACCAACGGCAGCTCGTCTCGGCGCTGCTGAACCGTGCCGCCAGCCCGGCGGTGTGGCTCAATCCCTGGCGCTGGTATTCGGTCCCGCGCGCCGCGCTGGACGCCCTGACCGTAAACCGGGGCGACCACGTGTGGGACCTGGCCCGCCTGGGGTGGACCCTGCACGGATCCGTCACCGCGATCACGGTCCCGATCGGCGAATTCACCGACAGCGATGCCGGATCGGTGGCGGTGTGGAACCACGATGCTGCGCGCACGCTGTTCGACGCGCTCGCCTCGGATTCCCCGGTGCCGGCTGCGCAGACTTAGCCGACTCAGCCGATTTGGCCGTCCCCGTCGTTACGCGCGTTGTCCAACCACGCTTTGGTGCGACCCGGGTGATTGGTGGCGATCCAGGCCACCCCGGCATCGCGGCAGAAGTCGATGTCGCCGTACTCGTCCACGGTCCAGCAGTACACCGCCCTGCCCTGGGCCAGGGCACGATCCGCGAGTTGGGGATAGTCCCGCAGTGCGGCCAGCGACGGACCCACGGCCGTCGCCCCGACGGCGGTGGCCGCGCTGCTGGCCAGGTAGCGGGCCGTCCTGCCGAGCAGGACCGTGGGCAGCAGCGGCGCGGCCCGCCGGATCCGCCACACGGCGGACGCCGAAAACGACATCACCACCGCGCGGGACCGGTCCGCCGAGGCCGGCGAGGCGATGCCGAACCGGTGCAGCAGGGCCAGCAACTTGCTTTCGACCAGCGAGCCATATCGGACGGGATGCTTGGTCTCGACGAAGATCTTGACGGGTCGATGCCAGTCCAAAACGAGCGAGACCAGGGCGTCCAGCGTCAGCAGGCTGGTGTCACCGTGCGCGCCGTCCGGACGCCAGCTGTCGTGCCACGAGCCGTACTCGTGCTCGCGCAGTTCGGCCAGCGTCATCGTGCTGACCAACCCGGCCCCCGTCGAGGTCCGGTCCAGCCGGCGATCATGGACGCACACCAGGTGGCCGTCGCGGGTGAGCCGCACGTCGCATTCCACCCCGTCGGCGCCCTCCTTGAGGGCAAGCTCGTAGGCGGCCAGCGTGTGTTCCGGCCGCGCGGCCGAAGCGCCGCGGTGGGCGACCACGAACGGGTGTCCGGTGAGCACCTCGTCGGCCGCCGTCATGACCACTATGCTGCCGGTTCCTGCCCGGCCAACTCAACCGGAGCAGCAGATCGGGGTCCGGGAGTGCCATCCGGCCTCACCACCACCCAGCGGTGCGTCGGTCGGTGCACCGGTTTGCGCTCGAACCCTTCGAAGACCCGGGCCGCGCCCGCGACGGCGACCGCCGCAAACAGGTACGCGAACACCATCATGACGGTGTTGTTGGCGATGCCCTGGGAGTCGGTGGCAAAGCTGGAGGCGAACGCGAAAATCGAAACGACGTAGCTGAAAATCCACGCGATCCACCACAGCATGATCGGTCGCTGCAACCGGGCGTAGTGATTTTCGAGCGTGGCCAGCTCGATGACGTAGACCGGGGCCCACAGCAGGTGGGCGAACGGCACTAGCCCGCCGACCCAAAACGCCCGCGTAGAGCGTTGTTCGGGCAGCGCGTAGTGCGAGAACGCGGCGCCGCGTCGCGCGATCAGCCATCGGATCAGCACCACGACGCACACGATCAGAGCGACGATCGCGGCCACGCTGGCCGCCACTGAAAGCCAGTCCGCGGCGCCGGCCACCACGGAGTTCAGCAGGGTGTTCCGGTTGATGACCAACAGCACGTAGCGCAGGACATACACCAGCGCCGCACTGGCCAGGGTCAGCACGGTCAGGAACAAGGTGGTACGCACGGTTGGTGCGGTCGGCCCTTTTCGCGCGGGTGCTTGCGGCGTCTCGGGCGCTTGCTCGACGCGGTCCACGAGGCCCCACCGGGGTATCACGGCGTAGCGCGGTGTGGGCCCCAGGTGGCGCCGCCTGCGTCGAACGGGCGGCGCGGCGCCAGGCCGAACGGCTATCCAGCGGAAGCCCGGCGGCAGCTGTGGCGGCGTGCGCGGAAACGCAGCCGGCCGTTGAACCGGCGCGGGCGCCGGTGCGGCCAGACGCGTCGGCGGGCCACCGCGCGGACTCCACCGCGGGTCGGGCGGTGGCGGCGCATCAGCGAGTGGCGCCAGCAGCGCCCCGCGGCAGCGGGGGCACCATTCGCGCCTGCGGTCGCGGACATTCCACCGCGTTCCGCACTGTGAACACACCTGGATCACCGGACAAGCGTAGCCCGGCCGACGACGCCACCCGGGGACCGATCAAGCGGCAGACGCGACCCGACCCCCCGACGAGCAACGAACGCCGCTCCGCCTCTGCGCCGATCGCGCAGGTGGCGCGGGACGACTGGCAATCAACCCCGCGGCTGGCTGGCCTATCCACAGTTTGCACACTCTTATCCACAGTGGCTGTGACCATCTGTGCAGGCCCTATCGGCCGGCGGGGCCGTAACTGTGGATAACGTCCGCGCCCCGCATGCGCCGGCAAACACCGTCCCGCGAGACGGCCGGGAAACCGCCAGGAAAGCGGCGCTGCCGCTGGGAGAGTTTCCATGCGGCCCGCAAGCGGCTATGATCGCGGTCACAGCAGTGATCCAACTCACTGCAGTGGGGCGAAAGCGCAGGTGAGGGGCGTTTAATGGCAACGCATTCGTTCGGTACGGGGCCGGGGGCCCCGTCGAACTCGTACTCCGGCGCGCCGGCGTGGAGCCAGTCCTACAGCGTCGCCGCGCTACGTGCCGGCCTGATCGCCCTGGCGCTGCTGGCAGTCCTGGCCATCATCGTCTTGTCTTGACGGTCCCGTCTTGAACTCACGCCGACCGGGTATCCGGTGGCTCTAACAGTCGCGGTCGTTCTTGCGGCACGGGCGCTCTTAGAGCAGGGTTGATTAGGCTAGCCGTCGCGCGGCAGCCTCGCGCGAACGAGCGGTAGACGACCATCAAGGATCAAAGGAAGGAATGCCGTGGCGGAATACACCCTGCCCGATTTGGACTGGGACTACGCAGCGCTGGAACCCCACATCTCCGGTCAGATCAACGAGCTTCACCACAGTAAGCACCACGCCACCTACGTCAAGGGCGCCAACGACGCCATCGCCAAACTCGAGGAGGCTCGCGCGAAGGATGACTTTTCCGCGATCCTGCTAAGCGAGAAGAACCTGGCGTTCAATCTGGCCGGCCACGTCAACCACACCATCTGGTGGAAGAACCTGTCGCCGGACGGCGGGGACAAGCCGACCGGTGAGCTCGCCGCGGCAATCGACGACGCCTTCGGGTCGTTCGACACCTTCCGTGCGCAGTTCCACGCGGCCGCCACCACGGTGCAAGGGTCGGGATGGGCGGCGCTTGGCTGGGACACTCTGGGCCAGAAGCTGCTGATATTCCAGGTGTACGACCACCAGACCAACTTCCCGCTCGGCATCATCCCGCTGCTGCTGCTCGACATGTGGGAGCACGCGTTCTACCTGCAATACAAGAACGTCAAGGTGGACTTCGCCAAAGCGTTCTGGAACGTCGTCAACTGGGCCGATGTGCAGTCCCGCTACGCGGCGGCGACCTCTAAAACCCAGGGGCTGATTTTCGGCTGACCCTGTTCCCCATCGGGCTCGGGCGCCGCGCGGATCGCGTGGCGCCCTTGCCTTGTCCGCACAATTTGTAAACCCAAGCGCCGGTGGCCGTGTTGGGTTGCATAGGGCGCCAACCTTGCGCATCCTTAGTTATGGCTACCGGGTCAGATCAGCCAATCGAAATTGCTCCCTTCCATTCTCGCGGTGCCCTGAAAGGGTTTGTGATCTCCGGGCGTTGGCCCGATTCGACGAAAGAATGGGCCCAGCTGCTGATGGTCGCGGTCCGGGTCGCATCGTTACCCGGATTGCTTTCCACCACAACGGTGTTCGGCGCGCGTGAGGAGCTTCCCGACGAGCCCGAGCCCGGCACCGTGGGCCTGGTGCTGGCCGAGGGCACCGTCTTCGGCGAATCGGCAATCCAGCCAGGTTATTTCGCTGACCACCAGCCGCCGGCCCTGCTGATGTTGCATCCACCGTCAGAGACCACGCCGTCACTGCCGGAATGCACCGGGGCGGCATCGGGATGCGTATTGCTGCCGGGATTGCCATATCTCGGACTCGAGCACCGCGCGGCGTGGGTGGAGGCAGAAGCCGACGGCACCATCACGTCGATGGTGAGCCGGGTGGGCGTCGACCCGATCAGCCATCCCGACACCGCGATTCTGGCGATGTTGCTTGCGGCATAAGGCAATTCGGGCCGTATCGAAGTGTACGGGCGCTCGAACTACCTGGACTTCACGGCGCGTAGCTGCAGCCTTACCGCCGAGCCGGGGTGGTCCTGCCGGGTGTAGCGCCGCGTCGTGCCTGGGGCAGAGGCTCTCGGTCACGCCCTACCGGGATGAGAAGACTGGCGACGACCACAACCGGGTAGGGGTAGCACCTCGGGCTGTCGGCCATGGCCCAGGCCGCCGGCCCGGCGCCCGGTCCGGCGAGCTGGTTGCATCAGCGACTCCGAGTGGGTGCTGCCAGCTTGGCCGGCCGGCGGTCCCTGGCATTCGGATTGTGGATATTTTTCGACCGCGCATGGGGCAGGCGCTCGGTGGCATTTGCGGTTGCTGGAGCCGGTATCGTGGCGGCGGCCATCGCCGCCGCGATCTACCGGTCGCAAACCTCGCGACGGCGCCGAAGGCGGGCCCCAAGCGCCGCGCGACCACCGGAGTCCGCCTGAGTTGGCGACGACGCAGCAGCACCGGGCGTCCGCGCCGCGCGGGTCCGATGCATGCGCCGTAGCACGTAATCGCGGGCTGTCGCCGACGCACCGCCCGATCACGTGCAGCAAAGGAAGCGTTCAGCGAATCAGTGTCGATGTCGCGGTTGCCCAACACGGCGCATTTCCGCTTTACAGAGCGTTCTTGACTGCTTCGTAAATTACGACAGAGGGGAAGCCGCGCAGGTCGCTATTAGACGATTTCTGCGTATAGCCTGTGAATTTCGTTTCATGGCTAGACATCTGAGCTGCAGGGTTGCACGCTCTGCAGGGGCGGTCTGGCGTACCGCTTTGGACGCGAGTACCAAACCCACGAAGGTTTGCACTTTGTCGGTGCAAAAAACTGTCGCTAGGATGGTCAGCAAATGCCTGGAGCCACCAGTTCCCTCTTCAGTACCGTGGAGGTCTTACCAATGAGCACGACGTTCTCTGCCCGCCTCAACCGTTTGTTTGACACGGTGTACCCCCCGGGGCGCGGGCCGCACACCTCCGCCGAGGTCATCGCGGCACTCAAGTCAGAGGGCATCACCATGTCGGCTCCCTACCTGTCACAGCTACGCTCAGGCAATCGCACCAACCCGTCCGCGGCGACGATGGCCGCCCTTGCCAACTTCTTCCGCATCAAGCCGGCCTACTTCACCGACGACGACTACTACGCCAAGCTCGACAAGGAGTTGTCGTGGCTGTGCACGATGCGTGACGAGGGTGTGCGTCGGATCGCCATGCGGTCGTTCGGCTTGTCCCCGCAGGCCCAGCAGAACCTCGTCGAGCGGGTCGACGAGCTGCGCCGCGCGGAGAAGCTCGACGCATAAGCCCGCTGGCCGCCGCGCATAGCCGGCGGCGCCCCGGAAAACCAATCGGTTGTTCGCTCGGCCCGACCTGGCGGGTCGGCATCGGTTCATGCCGATTAGGGTTGGCTCACGGATCGCACACGCGAGAGCGACAGATAACGAGTCAGCGAGATTACCGGGAGGCGGCCGGGAATGGGCCTGTTCCGCAAGCGAAAGAGCCGCGCGACGCGTCGCGCCGAAGCCCGAGCGATCAAGGCCCGCGCCAAACTAGAGGCCCGGCTGATCGCGAAAAACGAAGCGCGTCGGATCAAGCAGGCCCAGCGTTCCCGCGACAAGGCGTTCAGGGCACAGGTCAAAGCTCAGCAGGACAGCGACCGCATGGCGTTGAAAGTCGCCGAGGCCGAACTCAAGGCGGCGCGCGAAGGCAAGCTCCTCTCGCCGACGCGAATCCGGCGGGCGCTGACGGTTTCTCGGCTGCTCGCGCCCATCCTGACCCCGGTGATCTACCGCGCGGCGATGGCCACCCGCGCCCTGATCGACCGCCGTCGCGCCGATCAGCTCGGGATTCCGCTGACCCAGATCGGCCAATTCTCCGGCAGCGGTGCGCGACTGTCGGCACGGATTGCGGGGTCAGAGCAATCGCTGCGGCTGGTGCAAGAAAAGAAGCCCAAAGACGCCGAGACGAAGCAGTTCGCGGCCGCGATCACCGAACGGCTCGCCGACCTGACTGCCGCCGTCACCGCTGCGGAGCACATGCCGGCGGCGCGGCGCCGCGCGGCCCACGCGGCGATTTCGTCTCAGCTCGACGGCATCGAGGCGGATCTGATGGCCCGGCTCGGGTTGACCTAAGCGGTGAAAGGCACTCGCAGCATTAATCGCATCGTGATCGCCGGCGCCCCGATCATGGCGGCCGCCGCGCTCTACGTCCCCGCCGGTACCGCGCTGGCCTCGGCGCATGTGCACGCCAGCAGCGACAACGCGGTGCGCGGTGGCACGGCGATCGTCACTTTTGAGGTGCCCAACGAATCCAATACCGGCGCCGCCACCACCGCGCTGACCGTCAGACTGCCCAACGTGGCGTCGGCGCACGCCGAGGCCATGCCGGGGTGGACGGCCAAGCTGGACCGCGATGCCGCAGCCGGCACCGTGCGCTCGGTGACCTGGACGGCCGCGCCCGCTGGCGGGATCCCGGCGGATCAGTTTGCACTGTTTAGGATCTCGGTGCAGCTGCCCGACGCCGCCACCGTCAGCTTCCCGGCCACCCAGACCTACTCCGACGGGTCGATCGTCAAGTGGGATCAGCCGGCCCAACCCGGCGGCGGCGAACCGGAATACCCGGCACCCACGTTGACGCTCGCGGCGGTGCCGCATGACCATCACGCGCCCGCCGTCGCGCAGCCCGGGCCCGCGGCCGACAACACCGCCCGCGTGCTCGGCGGGCTCGCCCTGGTCCTCGGCGCGCTGGGCCTGTGTCTGGCCCTGGTGCGTCGTAGGAGATGACGCGCCGACGGTATGTCACCAGGCTGGGACCGCTGCTGGCCGTCCTGGCGTTGGCCGCGACCTGGACTGCCCCGCTCGCGTCCGCGCACGCCGCGCGCGTGTCCTGTCAGCCCGCCGACAACGCGGTGCTGGCGGCCGGCCCCGCGCAGGTCAGCGCCACCTTCAACGAGCAGTTACAAACCTCGTTCGCGGCCATGGCCGTCGTCGGTCCCGACGGCAATTTGTGGTCCGTCGGCGAGCCCACCGTGCAGGGTGCCGTTGTCAGCGTCGGCCTGCGACCGCTCGGTCCGACCGGCAGCTACACGGTGAACTACCGGGTGACCTCCGCCGACGGCCATGTGGTGTCCGGGTCCTGGTCGTTTCGGCTGACGGTGGCCGGCACCGGCACTCCCGGGCCTGCGCCGGCCGCGACCGGGGCCGGCGGTGCCATCCCGACATGGCCGTTTGTGGCGGTGGCCGTGGTGCTGGTCGCCGGTGCTGCGTTGGGGGCTGGGTTGTGGGCGAAGCGTCGCCGGCCGGGACCGACCCGGTGACCGGGGCGCTCCGCGGCGTCCTGGCATGATGGATCCAACCCCCTTTTAGTACGCCACCTAGCTGTAACGACAACGCTGTAAAGGAGCGGCCGCATGGCAGACCCGCAGGACCAACCCGAGGGCCAGCCCGACGGCGCTTCGGAACCACCGGCCAAGAAGTCACCTCCCGACGCCGCGAAGAAGGCACCCGCCAAGAAAGCACCCGCCAAAAAAGCACCCGCGAAGAAGGCGCCCGCGAAAAAGGCGCCCGCCAAGAAGGCGCCCGCCAAGAAGGTCCAGCCCGCGCCACCTAAGCCCGCGGGCCAGCCCTTGGGACACGTGCAGCCGATCGAAACCAACGGCCAACTCGACGCCGCCAAAGACGCAGCGGCACACGCGAAGTCGACGGTGGAAAGCGCGAACGACCCGGTGTCCGGCGACGCGCATGCGCCGGCAGCGCGCACGCCGCAGGTGCCGCTGCTGGTTGCTCTGGCGGTCAGCGTGTTGGCCATCCTGTTGGTCCGCCAACTGCGCCGCCACTGAAGTGACGGTGACGTTTCGGCCAACCGCCGACCTCGTCGATGAAATCGGTTCCGACGTGCGCAGCTGCGACATGCAGTTTCGCCAGTTCGGCGGGCGGTCCGAGTTCGCCGGGCCGATCAGCACCGTGCGTTGCTTCCAGGACAACGCGCTGCTGAAATCCATACTCTCCCAGCCCGGTGCGGGCGGCGTGCTGGTGATCGATGGTGCCGGTTCCCTGCACACCGCACTCGTCGGCGACGTCATCGCCGAGCTGGCCCGCTCCAACGGCTGGTCCGGGCTGGTGGTCAACGGAGCGGTGCGCGACGCGGCCGCCCTTCGGGGCATCGACATCGGCATCAAGGCGCTGGGCACCAACCCACGCAAGAGCACCAAGACCGGGGCCGGGCAGCGCGATCTGGAGGTCAGCCTGGGTGGCGTGACGTTTGTGCCGGGCGAGATTGCCTATAGCGACGACGACGGCATCGTCGTCGTCGCTGCGGAACCTTAAACCGCCACTGGCGCAGGTTTTTTGGCGAATCGCAGACCCTCGTCTGCGATCTTCCCGCGCCGGATCAGCTGGATATCGCGCAGGTAGTTCTGATTCAGCCGCCACGGCGTGCGGTCACCCTGCTTCGGTAACTCATCCAGCGAGCGCAGCACGTAGCCGGGGGTGAATTCCATGAACGGGCGCTCTTGGATATCCGAACCCGGGTGCTCAACCACCACGGTGTCGAAACCGTTGTCGTCCATGTAGTTCAGCAGCCGGCAGGCGTATTCGGACACCAGGTCGGCCTTCAGCGTCCACGATGCGTTGGTGTATCCCACCGTGTAGACCATGTTGGGCAGACCGGACAGCATCATGCCCTTGTAGGCCATCGTCTCGGTGAGATTGGCCGGCTGTCCGTCGACGCTGACCGTCGCGCCACCGAACAACTGCAGGTTCAATCCCGTTGCGGTGATGATGATGTCGGCTGGCAACTCCTGGCCCGAGTTGAGCCGAATGCCGGTCGGGGTGAACCGATCGATGGTGTCGGTGACGACCTCGGCCGTCCCATTGCGGATAGCGCGGAATAGGTCACCGCTGGGTACCAGACACAGCCGCTGGTCCCACGGGTTGTAGTTCGGGCCGAAATGCTTCTCCACGTCGTAGCCTTCGGGCAGTCGGCGTTGAACGTAGCTCAGCAATATCTTTCGCATCGGCTTCGGGAACTTCTGGCACGCGCCGTACAGCAGCGACTGCCGCAGCACGTTCTTCCATCGCACCGCGAAGTAGGCCGCGTCTGCGGGCAGCCAGCGGTTAAGTCGCTCGGCCGTCTTGTCCCGCTTGGGCTGAGAGACGATGTAGGTCGGCGAACGCTGCAGCATCGTGACGTGCTTGGCACCCGAATTCGCAAGTGCCGGAATCAAAGTGACCGCGGTGGCACCGCTGCCGATCACCACGATGTTCTTGTCTGCGTAGTCGAGGTCCTCGGGCCAGTGCTGCGGATGGATGATCGGACCGGTGAAGTCCTCCGCGCCGTCGAACTTCGGAGCGTAACCCTGCTCGTAGTTGTAGTAGCCACTGCACAGGAGAAGGAATGAGCAGGTGAGTGTGCTTGGTGTGCCGTCGATTTCAAGCTGCAATGTCCAGCGGTTGTCGGCATTCGACCAGTCGGCCGCCAAGAGCTTGTGGTTGAGCCGGATGTGCTTGTCGATGCCGTACATGGCCGCGGTGCTTTTGACGTATTCGAGAATCGGGCCGCCGTCGGCGATGGCCTGGCGCTCGGTCCAGGGACGGAACCGGAAACCCAGCGTGTGCATGTCGGAGTCGGAGCGAATGCCCGGATAGCGGAACAGGTCCCAGGTGCCGCCCATCGCGGAGCGCTTCTCCAGGATGGCGTAGCTCTTGGTCGGGCAACGATCCTGCAGGTGCCAGGCCGCGCTCACACCGGAAATACCGGCGCCCACGATGACGACGTCGAGGTGTTCGGTCATGACCGTCACGTTATCAACGCAGTGTCGAGTCAGTCAACACACTGTCGAAACTCTCAACCATGTGTAAAGTAGCCCGAGTGAGTACCGCCAGTCCGACACGCGCCCCGCGGGGCAGGCGTTCCAGCCGCCCGTCGGGCGACGACCGCGAGCAGGCGATCCTCGCCACCGCCGAGCGGCTGCTGGCCGAGCGCTCCCTGGCCGACATCTCGGTGGACGACCTGGCCAAGGGCGCCGGCATCTCGCGCCCCACCTTCTACTTCTATTTCCCATCCAAAGAGGCGGTGCTGCTTTCCCTGCTCGAGCCGCTGATCGCCGTGGCCGACGCGGAGTTCGAGGGTGCGGGGCAATCGCCGAGCGAGGATCCGCGCGGGATGTGCCGAAACGTGATCCAAGCGTTCTTCACCGCGTTCAGCTCGCACCGTGCCGTCGCGCGGGCAGGTGTGGAGGCGCTGGCCACCAGCCCGGAGATCCGCGCCGTGTGGTCGGGCTTCATGCAAAAGTGGATCGACCAGACCGCGGCCGTGATCAGCGCCGACCGAGCGCGTGGTGCGGCACCGGAGACCATCCCGGCGGCCGACCTCGCGACGTCGCTCAACCAGATGAACGAGCGCACCATGATGGCCACCCTGTCGGCCGAGCACCCGGCGGTCAGCGAGGACAGCGTCGTCGACACCCTCACCCACATCTGGGTCGCCAGCATCTACGGCGGATCTCGCTAATCGTCACACCCCAGTGCGAACATATGTTCGTGCGGTGTGATGCGTCCATCCTGCACGCGGACCTGGATTCGTTCTACGCGTCCGTCGAGCAGCGCGATGACCCGACGCTGCGCGGGCGCCCGGTGATCGTTGGCGGCGGTGTGGTCCTGGCGGCCAGTTACGAGGCCAAGGCCTACGGCGTGCGCACCGCGATGGGCGGGGCGCAGGCGCGCAGGCTGTGCCCGCACGCGGCGGTGGTGCCCCCGCGGATGAGCGCCTATTCGCGGGCCAGCGACGAGGTGTTCGAGGTATTCCGCGACACCACTCCGGTCGTCGAGCCCCTCTCGGTGGATGAGGCTTTTCTCGACGTCGGCGGCCTGCGCCGGGTCTCGGGTACCCCCGTCGAGATCGCGGCGCGGCTGCGCGCCAACGTGCGCGACCGAGTCGGACTACCCATCACCGTCGGGATCGCGCGGACCAAGTTCCTGGCGAAGGTGGCCAGCCAGGAAGCCAAACCGGACGGGCTGCTGTTGGTGCGGCCCGATCGCGAGCTGGAGTTCCTGCACCCGTTGCCGGTGCGTCGGTTGTGGGGCGTGGGCGCGGTGACCGCCGAGAAGCTGCATGCCCACGGCATCGAGACGGTGGCCGACGTGGCCGAACTCGGCGAGTCGACGCTCGCTTCGATGCTCGGCGCCGCGATGGGTCGCCAACTGTATGCCCTGTCCCGCAACATCGATCGCCGCCGCGTGACCACCGGGGTGCGTCGCCGGTCGGTCGGGGCTCAGCGGGCGCTCGGCAGCGCCGGCAATCGCATGACGCCCGGCGAACTCGACGCGGTGGTGGTGAACCTCGTCGACCGGATCACCACCCGCATGCGCGCCGCCGGGCGCACCGGACGAACGGTGTTGCTGCGCATGCGTTTTGACGACTTCAGCCGCGCTACCCGCTCGCGCACGCTGCCGTGGGCAACCTCGTCGACGCAGCCCATCCTGGCCGCCGCTCGACAGCTGCTCGCGTCGGCCGCACCGCTGATCACCCAAAAGGGTTTGACGCTGGTGGGTTTCGCCGTATCGGGCATCGACCGGGATGGCACCCAACAGCTGATGCTGGCCTTTGTCGACGACTCGACCGCCATCGATCAGGCGGTCGACCAGGTGCGGCGCCGCTACGGCAAATCGGCGTTGACGCGTGGGGTGCTGGTCGGTCGCGACGCCGGACTGGAGATGCCGCACCTACCGGACTGAGCCGGTCCAGGGCGCCGACCCGCCGCAACGGCGCGCACTCAATCATGCTGAAACGCAAGAATTGCGCAAGTCGTCGTCGTTATTCTCGGGCTCGACAACACCGATTAGGAGCCATGATGTCGTCTTTCGTGTCGGTATTTCCTGAGGTTCTCAGCACAGCATCGGCGGACGTGAACGCGATTGGATCGGCGATCAGGTCGGCCAACGCCGCGGCGGCGGCTCCGACGACATCGGTGATGGCGGCGGCGCGGGATGAGGTTTCGGCGGCGGTCTCCCAGGTGTTCGGCCGCTATGGCCAGGAGTATCAGGCGCTCAGCGCGCAGGCGGCGCTGTTTCATGAGCAATTTGTGCAGGCGTTGACGTCCGGCTCGCGGCTCTATGCGATCAGTGAAGCGGCCAGCGCAGCGGCCACTGCCGATCCCCTGACGGCGCTGGTCGGGGCGGCCCAGGGCCTCGGCGTGTTCTCGCCGGTGGAGTTGCTGACCGGGCGCCCGTTGTTCGGCAACGGAGCCAACGGGGCGCCGGGCAGCGGGAACGACGGTGGTGACGGCGGATGGCTGATAGGCAACGGCGGCAACGGTGGGTCGGGCGCGCACGGCCAGGACGGCGGGGCCGGCGGGTCGGCGGGGCTGTGGGGCCATGGCGGTAACGGGGGCGCCGGCGGAAGCGGCAAGGCCCTGTTCGGCGAGCCGGGCGGCAACGGCGGGGCCGGCGGGGCCAGCGGGCTGATCGGTGGTGGCGCGGGCGGGACCGGCGGGACCGGCGGGGACGGCGGCAGCGGCCTTCCGGTTGGGGTGGCGGGCGGCCATGGCGGTGCCGGCGGTGCGGGCGGGGCCAACAGGCAATTGCTATCGCTGAACGGCGCCGGTGGTGACGGCGGGGCGGGCGGGCGCGGCGGCCTCGGCGGAACCGGTATCGACGTCAGCGTGACCGGCGGGACCGGCGGGGCCGGTGGGCACGGGGGCGCCGGTGGCAACGGTGGGGCCGGCGGCGCAAATCAGGCCCTGCTGGGCGGCGCCGGCGGGGCGGGCGGCATCGGCGGCGACGGCGCCTCGGGTGGCAAGGGCGGCGGCGGTGGAGACGGGGCCGGTGCCACCAGCGCCGGAACCGGGGGCGTCGGTGGCGACGGCGGCAACGCCGGTGCCGGTGGGGCCGGTGGCGCCGGAGGAGGCCTCCTCGGGCAGGCCGGTAGCGGCGGCTCGGGAGGTACCGGGGGCGCTGGCGGTACCGGCGGTGACGGAGGTGGCTTCAGCGGCACTGGGTTTAATGAGGTGGCCGGCCGAGGCGGCCTAGGCGGCCACGGCGGCGCCGGCGGCGCCGGCGGCGACTCCAGTGCTGGCGCAACCAATGGTTCCGGCGGCGACGGCGGTCTCGGCGGTACCGGGGGTACCGGCGGCGGCGCGAAATCGGGAACCGGCGCAAACCACTCCGCCTACGGCGGTGGCGGGGGCGGCGGCGGTGCGGGCGGTACCGGCGGCCAGGTCGGGGGCGGTGGCATCGGCGGCTCCGGAGGTACCGGTGGCACCGGCGGCAGCGGCGGCACCGGCGGCGCCGGCTCAACCCAACTCAGCCAGCCAGTAGCCCTCGGACTCGGCGGGGACGGCGGCCAAGGCGGCGCCGGTGCTCCCGACGGCGGGGCGGGGGGTACCGGAGGCGGAGGCGGCACCGGCGGTGGCGCGGTTGGGGAGGCGAACGGGGACATGGCCTTTGGCGGAGGCGGAGGCGGGGGCGGTGGGGCCGCTTACGCCGGCGGCGCGGGCGGCGCGGGCGGCGCAGGAGGAAACGCGATCACCACCGCCTCTGGGGGGCTAGCTCAAGGAGGTGCCGGCGGAAGCGGCGGCACCGGCCCCGGTGGTGGTGGCGGCGGCGGAGCGTGGGCCTACCCCGCCAACGCCGACAACGGCTCCGCCGGCGCCAAGGGCGACTTGGGCGGCGCCGGGGGCGTGGGTGGTGGTAATAGTGGGCAGTACGGCGGTGACGGGGGCGCCAAGGGCGTCGCCGGTGACGGTGCCGAGGCCCTTATCGTGATTGGCGGCAACGCCGGCGGCGACGGGCAATCCGTCTGACGCTGGCGGTCGCACCCGCCTCAGGCTGCGGTCCACTCCAACAGCCGTTCGGCCGGCCAGGTGTTGACGATCCGGTCGACGGGCACACCGGCGTCGAGCGCGCGCTGGGCGCCGTAACCGAGGAAGTCCAACTGGCCGGGGGCGTGCGCGTCGGTGTCGATGCTGAACACGCAGCCGATGTCCAGCGCCAGCTTCAACAGCCGCGTCGGCGGGTCACGGCGCTCGGGGCGGGAGTTGATCTCCACCGCGGTGCCGTGGTCGCGGCAGGCGGTGAACACCGCTTCGGCGTCGAATTTCGATTCGGGCCGGATGCCGCGATTGCCGGCGACCAGCCGCCCGGTGCAGTGGCCCAGCACGTCGGCGTGACCGTCGGACACCGCGCGCACCATGCGGCGGGTCATGGCATCGGAATCCATCGACAGCTTGGAGTGGACGCTGGCCACCACGACGTCGAGGCGCTCGAGCAGCTCGGGCTCCTGGTCCAGGCTGCCGTCGTCGAGGATGTCCACCTCGATGCCGGTGAGAATGCGCATCGGCGCGAACTTGTCGCGCAACTCGTCGATCACGTCGAGCTGTTTGCGCAGCCGCTCCGCCGAGAGCCCGTGGGCGATCGTGAGCCGCGGCGAGTGATCGGTGAGCGCGCAGTACTCGTGTCCGAGCGTGGCCGCGGTGGCCATCATCTCCTCGATCGGTGCCGACCCGTCCGACCAGTTGGAGTGCAGGTGCAGGTCCCCGCGCAGCGCGGCACGTATTTGTCCCCCGCCGAGATCGCCTGCGGCAGCGCGCAATTCGGCCAATTGATCGGGCTCGCGCCCGGCCCAGGCCTGCGCGATGACCTTCGCGGTCTTGGGTCCGATGCCGGGAATCGACTGCCAGCTGTTGGCCTGGCCGTGTCGCTCGAGGGCGGCGTCGTCAAGGTCCTCGAGGATGTCGGCGGCGTTGCGGTAGGCCATCACCCGCCGTGGATCTTGGCGGTCGCGATCCTTGTAGTACGCGATCTGGCGCAGTGCCTCTACCGGGTCCATAGCTGCCCCACCACAAAGCCGGCGAAAACCACTGCGAATCCGCCCATTTCGCCCACGATCAGCAACGCCATCATCGCCCCGGTCCCCCGCGGCGGACGCTCGAATTGATTCTCCGTGTCGCGCCGCGCCCCGTGCAGGATGTAGGACCCGATGGCGGCGACGAAGAAGAACACGGCGACCATCGCCGCAATCAGGTTCACCCACGCCGGCCAGGCGCTGAGCTCGACGAAGACGGCGATGAGCAGCGTCGCGAACGAATAGAGCAACGCCGCCCGATGCGCGATGTCGACGTAGGGGTGCGCCCGGTGATCGTCGGAGACCATGATCTGCCGGTACTTCCACACGCCGAGGCCGAGCGCCAGCAGAAAAATCAGACCGGCCGCCAGCAGCGTGATCTTGGTGTCGATTCCGAGGACCATGGTGTGCCCGAGTTTAGTTGCGCTTAATAAAGGCGGACTACCGTCGATTACATGCGATTCGCCTTCAAGACCGCTCCGCAAAACACCACCTGGCCCGACATGCTTGCCCTCTGGCAGGAGGCCGACCAGATCGACGTCTTCGAATCGGGTTGGACCTTCGACCACTTCTACCCGATTTTCAGCGACAGCAACGGTCCCTGCCTGGAGGGCTGGACGACCCTGACCGCACTCGCGCAGGCCACCACGAGGCTCCGCCTCGGCACCCTGGTCACCGGCATCCACTACCGGCATCCAGCCGTGCTCGCCAACATGGCCGCCGCGCTGGACATCATCTCCAACGGCCGCCTCGAATTAGGGATCGGCGCCGGCTGGAACGACGAAGAATCGGGCGCCTACGGCATCGAGCTGGGTTCCCTCAAGGACCGCTTCGACCGGTTCGAAGAAGCATGTCAGGTGCTGATCAGCCTGCTGAGCCAGGAGTCCACCGACTTCGCTGGCAAGTTCTACCAGCTCAAGGGCGCCCGCAACGAACCCAAGGGCCCGCAGCGCCCGCACCCGCCAATCTGCATCGGCGGCAGCGGTGAGAAACGGACGCTGCCGCTGACGGCGCGCTACGCGCAGCATTGGAATTTCGTTGGCGGGACGCCCGAGCAGTTCGCGCACAAGCGCGACGTCCTGGCTGCACGCTGCGCCGACATCGGGCGCGATCCCAAGGAGATCACCCTGTCGGCCCACCTGCGCCTGGGTGAAGACCGCAACTACGGGCAGGTCGTCGAGGACGCGGCCGCCCTCGCCGCCGAAGGTTTGGACCTCGGCATCGTCCACATCGCCCCGCCGCACGATCCGGTGATACTGGAATCGCTGGCGGAGGCGATCCGCGAATCCGGCCTTGTTAGCTGAGTTAGCTCAGAGCAAACCTCGCGACGTACGTGCGGTGGCGTTGACGGGCCGCTAGACCCCGAACAATATGAGGTCCTGAGCCGTCACCAGGCGCTCGTGTTTGGCGGGAAATTCGTGGCTTTTCAGTGGATGGCGTAGCCATGACCAGGCAATTCGGCCCATCCGTGATCGCGGTCCGGGGTGTGTACGCACAGTGATCACTCCTGCGGTCGGCCAGCTCGTTCGGACTCCCCCTGTGATGAAGCCCACACCGGTCTATTACACAACAATCGTCTGGCAAACGGTGGCAGAAACGCCGAAAAATATATTCATGTTTCTGAAGTTACTGGTGTGACTTTCCGGGCTTTTATTGGAGCGGCGCCGCCGTCGGCTTGATTGGCGCCGGCAATGCCGTCGAGCCCATCAGATAGCGGTCCACCCCGGCCGCGGCCGCCCGCCCCTCGGCGATCGCCCAGACGATCAGCGACTGGCCCCGGCCCATGTCGCCGGCGACGAAAACGCCGGGCACCGAGGTGTCGAAGTCGGCGCCGCGCGCGACGTTTCCGCGGTCGGTGAGCTTCACTCCGAGGTCGGTCAGCAGGCCCGGCTGCTCCGGGCCGACGAATCCCATCGCCAGCAACACCAGATCGGCGTCGAGTTCGAAGTCGGTGCCCTCGACCTTGACGAACTTGCCGCCCTCCATGGTCACTTCGTGCACCTTGAGCGCGGCCACGCGCCCGTCCTTGCCGACGAACTCCTCGGTGTTGACCGAGAAGACCCGCTCGCCACCCTCTTCGTGTGCCGACGACACGCGGTACATCAACGGATAGGTCGGCCATGGCGTGGACTCGGCGCGAGAGTCCGGCGGGCGCGGCATGATCTCGAACTGGTGGATGCTGGCGGCGCCCTGCCGGTGCGCGGTGCCCAGGCAGTCGGCGCCGGTGTCGCCGCCGCCGATGATGACGACCTTTTTGCCCTTGGCGGTGATCGGCGGCTCCCCGTCGTCGCCGAGAACGTCGTCGCCTTCCTGCACTCGGTTACTCCACGGCAGGTACTCCATCGCCTGGTGGATGCCGTCCAGGTCGCGGCCGGGAATCGGCAGATCCCGCGCGGCGGTCGCGCCACCGGCCAGCACCACCGCGTCGAAATCGGCGCGCAGCTGCTCGGCGGTGATGTCGACGCCGACGTTGACGCCGACCCGGAACTCGGTGCCCTCGGCGCGCATCTGTTCGAGCCGCCGGTCGAGCACCCGCTTTTCCATCTTGAATTCCGGGATGCCGTAGCGCAGCAGACCACCGATGCGGTCGTCGCGTTCGAAGACGGTCACGCGGTGGCCGGCGCGAGTGAGCTGTTGGGCGGCGGCCAGTCCCGCCGGGCCCGAACCCACCACGGCCACAGTCTTTCCCGTCGACTTGTCCGGAGGCAGCGGCACCACGAAGCCCTCATCGAAGGCGTGATCGATGATCTCCAGCTCGATCTGCTTGATCGTCACCGGATCCTGATTGATGCCGAGCACACAGGCCGGTTCGCACGGCGCCGGGCACAGCCGGCCGGTGAAATCCGGGAAGTTGTTGGTGGCATGCAGCCGTTCGATCGCGTCGCGCCACCGGCCCCTGCGCACCAGGTCGTTCCATTCCGGAATGAGGTTGCCCAGCGGACAGCCGTTGTGGCAGAAGGGAATCCCGCAGTCCATGCAACGGGTCGCCTGCTCGCGCAGGGTGTCGTCGTTGAACTCCTCGTAGACCTCTTTCCAGTCTTTCAGCCGCAGCGCGACAGGCCGTCGCTGCGGCAATTCCCGACGTGTGTATTTCAGGAAGCCGCTCGGATCAGCCATGCGCGGCCGCCATGATCGCCTTGTCGACATCCGTGCCGTCGCGTTCGGCTTCGGCGATCGCCTGCAGCACCTTCTTGTAGTCCCGCGGCATCACCTTGACGAAGTGCCGTTGCTGGCCATGCCAGTCGGCCAGGATGCGTTGCCCCACAGCTGAGTCCGTGGCATCCACGTGCGCCTGGATGATGCCGTGCAGGAACTCGGCGTCGTCCTCGTCGAGGGTCTCGACGTCCACCATCTCGGTGTTCAGGTTGTCGGGCAATTCCTCGTCGGGGTCGTAGACGTAGGCAACACCGCCGGACATACCGGCCGCGAAGTTGCGGCCGGTCCGGCCCAGGATGACGACCCGACCTCCGGTCATGTACTCGCAACCGTGATCGCCCACGCCCTCGACCACGGCGTGTGCCCCGGAGTTACGCACAGCGAACCTTTCTCCCACCACACCGCGCAGGAACGCTTCCCCGCTGGTGGCGCCGAACAGAATCACGTTGCCACCGATGATGTTGTCCTCGGCGACGTAATCCTGCGGCGCGTTGTCCGACGGACGCACCACGATGCGGCCACCGGATAGACCCTTGCCGACGTAGTCGTTGGCATCGCCGTACACGCGCAGCGTGATGCCCTTGGGCACAAAGGCGCCGAAGCTGTTACCCGCGGACCCGTCGAACGTGATGTCGATCGTTCCATCCGGCAAGCCTTGGCCGCCATAGGCTTTCGTCACCTCGTGGCCGAGCATGGTGCCGACCGTGCGGTTGACGTTGGCGATGGTGGTGGAGAACCGGACCGGCTTCTGCGAATCCAGCGCCTCGCGGCTCATCACGATCAGCTGCTGGTCGAGCGCCTTGTCCAGGCCGTGGTCCTGGCGCGAGCTGCAATACAGGTCCTGGTTCATGAACGCCGATTCCGGCTCGTGCAGCACCGGCGTCAGGTCAAGCCGGTGCGCCTTCCAATGTGCGCGAGCCAGCGTGGTGTCCAGGGCGCCGACCTGGCCGACCATTTCGTTGAACGTCCGAAAACCCAGCTCCGCCATGTATTCCCGGACTTCTTCGGCGATGAACAGGAAGAAGTTCTCGACGAATTCCGGCTTGCCGGTGAACCGCTCACGCAGCACCGGGTTCTGCGTGGCCACGCCGACCGGGCAGGTGTCGAGGTGACATACCCGCATCATGATGCAGCCGGCCACCACCAGCGGGGCGGTGGCGAAACCGAACTCCTCGGCGCCCAGCAAGGCGCCAATGACCACGTCGCGGCCCGTCTTGAGCTGGCCGTCCACCTGCACCACGATCCGGTCGCGTAACCCGTTGAGCAGCAAGGTCTGCTGCGTCTCGGCCAGCCCCAGCTCCCACGGGGCACCCGCGTGCTTCTGCGATGTTAGCGGGGTGGCACCGGTGCCGCCGTCGTGTCCCGAGATGAGGACGACGTCGGCGTGCGCCTTGGAGACGCCGGCGGCAACCGTGCCCACCCCGTTCTCGGAGACCAGCTTGACGTGCACCCGCGCCGATGGGTTGGCGTTCTTCAGGTCGTGGATCAGCTGCGCCAGGTCCTCGATGGAATAGATGTCGTGGTGCGGCGGCGGCGAGATCAGGCCGACACCGGGTGTGGAGTGCCGCACCTCGGCCACCCACGGGTACACCTTGTGCCCCGGAAGCTGGCCGCCCTCACCGGGTTTCGCGCCCTGAGCCATCTTGATCTGGATATCGGTGCAGTTGGTCAGGTAGTGCGAGGTCACGCCGAAGCGGGCCGAGGCAACCTGCTTGATCGCGCTGCGGCGCCAGTCGCCGTTGGGGTCGTGGTCGAAGCGCTTGACGTCCTCGCCGCCCTCGCCGCTGTTGGACCGGCCGCCCAGCCGGTTCATCGCGATCGCGAGGGTCTCGTGCGCCTCGGCGGAGATCGAGCCGTAGCTCATCGCGCCGGTCGAGAACCGCTTGACGATCTCGCTGGCGGGCTCGACCTCGTCCAGGGGGACCGGGGGCCGCACGTCGCCGCGGAACTTCAGCAGGCCACGCAGCGATGCCATCCGCTCGCTCTGGTCGTCGACCAGGCGGGTGTACTCCTTGAAGATCTTGTACTGCCCGGTGCGGGTGGCGTGCTGCAGCCGGAAGACGGTCTCCGGGTTGAACAGGTGGTACTCGCCTTCGCGACGCCACTGATAGTCCCCGCCCACCTCGAGCTCACGGTGTGCGCGTTCGTCGGGCCGGTCCAGATACGCCAGCCGATGCCGGGCGGCGACGTCGGCGGCGATGTCGTCCAGGGTGATCCCGCCGGTCGGGCAGGCCAGCCCGGTGAAGTATTCGTCGAGCACATCCTCGGAGATGCCGACCGCTTGGAACAGCTGTGCGCCGGTGTAGGAGGCCAGCGTCGAAATGCCCATCTTGGACATCACTTTCAGCACGCCCTTGCCGGCCGCCTTGACGTAGTTGTTCAACGCCGTCTTGCGGTCGATGCCGTCGATGATGCCGCGATCGAGCATGTCCTCGATCGACTCGAACACCAGGTAGGGGTTGATCGCCGCGGCCCCGCAGCCGATCAGCATCGCCATGTGGTGCACCTCGCGGGCGTCGCCGCTTTCGACCACCAGGCCCGCGTGCGTGCGAGTACGGTCGCGCACCAGGTGGTGGTGCACCCCCGCCACCGCGAGCAGCGACGGAATCGGAGCCATCGTCTCGTCGGACTCACGGTCGGACAGGATGATCACCCGCGCGCCGTCGGCGATCGCCGCCGAGGCTTGCGCGCGCACGTCGTCCAACGCGGCGGCCAAGCCGGCGCCGCCCTCGGCGACCGGGTACAGGCAGCGAATCACCTTGGAACGCATGCCATGCGGGCGCCCGTTGACCTCGTCGTCGGGGTCGAGGTTGATCAGCTTGGCCAGCTCGTAGTTCCGCAGAATGGGCTGCGGCAGCGAGATCTGGTGACACGACCTCTCGGTCGGGTTGAGCAGGTCGCACTCACCACCGGTGGTGCCCTGCAGGCTGGTCACCACCTCCTCGCGGATGGCGTCCAGCGGTGGGTTGGTCACCTGCGCGAAGAGCTGGTGGAAGTAGTCGTAGAGCATCCGGGGACGCTGCGACAGCACCGCGACCGGAGTGTCGGTGCCCATCGACCCGATCGGCTCGGCGCCGGTGCGGACCATCGGTGCCACCAGCAGATTGAGCTCCTCGTAGGTGTAGCCGAAAGCCAATTGGCGCAAGACAACTCGACTGTGCGGCATCCGCGCGTACTTGCCCGCCGGCAACTTCTCCAGCGGAACCAGTCCCTTGTCGAGCCACTCGCGGTAGGGGTGCTCGGCGGCCAGCTCGGCTTTGATCTCTTCGTCGGAGACAATGCGGCCCTGCGTCGTGTCCACCAGGAACATCCGGCCGGGCTGCAGCCGCATCCGGCGCACCACGGTCGACGGGTCGAGATCCAGCACTCCGGCCTCGGAGGCCATCACCACCAGGCCGTCCTCGGTGACCCAAATCCTGGACGGGCGAAGGCCGTTGCGGTCCAGCACCGCGCCCACGATGGTGCCGTCGGTGAACGTCATCGACGCCGGGCCGTCCCACGGCTCCATCAAAGACGCGTGGTACTCGTAGAAAGCCCGTCGCGCGGGGTCCATCGACTCGTTGCGTTCCCACGCTTCGGGGATCATCATCAGCACCGCGTGCGGCAGGCTGCGCCCGCCCAGGTGCAGCAGTTCGAGTGCCTCGTCGAAGCGCGCGGTGTCGGAGGCGCCCGGCGTGCAGATCGGGAACAGCTTCTCCAGGTCGTCGACCGACCCGAAGATGTCGGTGCTCATCAACGCCTCGCGGGCCCGCATCCAGTTCTCATTGCCGGTGACGGTGTTGATCTCCCCGTTGTGCGCGATGCGCCGGAACGGGTGCGCCAGCGGCCACGACGGGAACGTGTTCGTGGAAAAGCGCGAGTGCACGATGCCCAGGGCGCTGGTCAGCCGATCGTCTTGCAGGTCAAGGTAAAACGCCTTGAGCTGCGGGGTGGTCAGCATGCCCTTGTAGACGAACGTTTGCCCGGAAAGGCTTGGGAAATAGACGGTTTCGCGACCCGGGCCGTCCTGGCCCGGACCCTTGGTGCCCAGTTCGTGCTCGGCGCGCTTGCGGACGACATAGCAGCGTCGCTCCAGCGTCATGCCCGAAACACCCGGAGCCCCCGCCAGGAACACCTGCCGGAAGGTCGGCATGGCGTCGCGGGACAACGCGCCAAGGGAGGAGTCGTCAGTGGGTACGTCGCGCCAGCCCAGCACCTGCAGGCCTTCGGCTTCGGCGATCTTCTCCACCGCGGCGCAGGCGGCGGCGGCGTCCTTGGA
Source organism: Mycobacterium conspicuum (assembly GCF_010730195.1). Classification (NCBI taxonomy): domain Bacteria; kingdom Bacillati; phylum Actinomycetota; class Actinomycetes; order Mycobacteriales; family Mycobacteriaceae; genus Mycobacterium; species Mycobacterium conspicuum. Next base: position 5,626,062 of record NZ_AP022613.1, on the reverse strand, counting down.
GGACTGCGGCAGGAACGCGATGCCGGTGGCGTAGCTGCCCTGGGCGGGCAGCTCGAAGTCGACGACCTCGCGCAGGAACGCGTCGGGGACCTGGATCAGGATGCCGGCCCCGTCACCACTGCGCGGCTCGGCTCCCTGCGCGCCGCGGTGTTCGAGGTTGAGCAGCGCGGTAATGGCCTTGTCGACGATGTCTCGGGTGCGCCGGCCGTACATATGGACGACCATGGCCACTCCGCACGAATCGTGCTCGTATGCGGGGTTGTACAGCCCTGCGCGCTTGGGCGTCATTCCCACCTAACCCTTCACCTGAAACTCTCTGCGCGGCCTATGTGGTGGCACCGACGGTTCCGAACCCCTAAGGTCGCGGGTTAGGCCCCTTCGGTCTTGTCGATAGGCTGTCCGCCAGCCGGAGATGACTCGATCGTGTATTCGTCCGTGCAGCGCTGAACGGTGGGCTCGTAACCAGTCTCGACAAGTCGTAAAACGATATGACAAAACCCGCCTGACATGCCAACTTCCCTAATAGTAACCTGCCGGCTGGCGTCACCGTAAATTCGCTGTAACGACTGGTCGACGGCCTCGCTGCCGGGGCAATCCGCGCACCACCGTTCGGATCGGGCCGACCACCGGCCTTAGCGCGCCCTCGGACGAGTTTGCCCGCGGCCGTCGTCCCGTGAGTCGCGGGCGTGCCCGGAGGCGCCCTGCCGCGGCACCCGATCCGCCCCGCCGAGTCTGCGCAGGCCAGGTCGGTGGCCGCGCGGCGGTTAGCCGATACTGGTCTGCAGTTGATACCCGAGGGGGCCCATGAACGAGCGCGACGAATACCTCCGGGACCGCGTTGGGCCCGGCCGGCCGCCGGCTTACCCGCCCAACGCGCCGCAACCGCCGTCCCCGGCCTTTTCCCCCGTCGGCCCCGCGCCGCAGGGCCGGCCCGCGCCTCCTCCCGGTCCGCCGCACCAGCCGGCGTACCCGGCCACGGGTCACGGCGCGCCGGGTCCCCCGCCCGGTGGGTGGTCCGACTCGGCATTCGCGCCGCCGCTGGGCAACCGTCCGCCGCTGCGCGCCGACCGCGGCTGGCGGCGCCTCGTCGAGTCGATGACGTTCGGCCTGGTCAGGCTCGGTCCGTCGCGCGCGCAGCGCGAGGAGGCCCAGTACGAAGCGGCCATCCGGACGGTCCTGCACGGCAACCACAAGGTCGGTGTGCTGGGCAAAGGCGGCGTCGGAAAGACGTCGGTCGCCGCCAGCGTCGGGTCGATCTTCGCCGAACTGCGTCGACAGGATCGCGTCGTGGCGATCGACGCCGACACCGCCTTCGGGCGCCTGGCTAGCCGAATTGATCCGGAGTCGACCAACTCCTTCTGGGAATTGACCGCCGATAAGAACCTGCATTCCTACGCCGACGTGATGGCCCGCGTCGGCCGCAACCGCGCCGGGCTGGCGGTGCTGGGCGGCGAGCCGGCGGCGGGTCCACGCCGGGTGCTGGATCCGGCCATCTACCGCGAGGCGGCGTTGCGGCTGGATCGCCATTTCGCCATCTCGGTCATCGACTGCGGCTCGACGATGGACGCCCCGGTCACCCAGGAGGTCCTGCGGGACCTGGATGCGCTGATCGTGGTGTCCTCGCCGTGGGCCGACGGGGCCTCGGCGGCCGCCAAAACCTTGGATTGGCTGGCCGATCACCACCTGAGGGGCCTGCTGCAACGCACCATCGTGGTGCTCAACGACTCCGACGGGCATGCCGACAAGCGCACCCGGGCGCTGCTGGCTCGAGAGTTCGTCAACCACGGGCAACCGGTGGTCGAGGTGCCGTTCGATCCGCATCTGCGGCCCGGCGGGGTCATCGACGTGAGCACGGAAATGGCTCCGGAAACCCGGCTGCGAGTGCTGCAGATCGCGGCAATGGTGACGGGGTATTTCGCCGCGCGGCCCGCCGAGTCCCGCAACCGCCCTCGATAACCCGCGGTTCCGTCAGCGCGCCGACGGGTCGGCCACCGCCTCGATCTTGGTGATGAGGGCGCCGCGGATGGTCAGCACGATGGCCGCGAACAGCCGACCGTCCGCGAATGCCAGCACGGTCGGCTGCCCGGCGGGTCCGGTGACCAAGGTCGCCCCGGGCCCCAGATAGCGCAGTAGGTTGGTGGCCACGTTGTGCGGCCCGTGGTTGACCTGCGGGGGCGGCGCCGGGTCGGCGAGGACGGTGCCCACGCCCCACACCGTCGGATCCAGCACGGCTGTCAGGGCGGCGATGTCGCCGTTGGCGCAGGCGGTGATGAATTTCTCGGTGACCAGTTGGTGTTCGGACGAGGCCACGTCGATCAACTTCGGTTGTGCCCCAGTGAATTTGGCCCGCGCGCGGCGCGCCAGCTGGCGGCAGGTGCCGACCGGACGGCCCACCGTGTCGGCGATGGTGTCGAAAGGCACCCCGAACACGTCGTGCAGCACGAAGGCCACCCGTTCGCCGGGGCTGAGCCTGCGCAGGACCTCCAGCAGCGCGGCACGGACCTCGTCGTCGAGGGTGACCCGGTCGGCCGGGTCGGCGCGTGGCGATTCGTCGATCAAGGCCTGCTGGCCGGTGTCGGTGGGGCGCTCGTAGCGGGCTCGCGCCGAACGCACTTGGTCCAGGCACAGCCGGCTGGTGACCACCGTGAGCCAGCCCCGGACATCGTCGATCTCGTCCGGCTCCGTGCGCGACAGCCGCAGAAATGCCTCCTGCGCAACGTCTTCGGCGTCGCCGACATCGCCGAGTATCTGGTAGCCGAGGTTGATCAGATACGGGCGGTGCCGACGCCACGCCTCGCTTATCTGGTCGCTGGGTGGTTGCTGCATAAATCTTCGACGATCCGGTGCCGCGGAAAGTTACCGATTCCGACTGTAACTTTCCCACCTTTCGGCCCGTCCTTGGATCGAGAACCTCACGCAAAGGAGTCGCATCATGACGATCGTGATCACCGGGGCGACCGGTAACGTCGGCCGCCCGCTCGTCGCAGAACTCGCCGCCGCGGGCGCACCGGTGCGGGCCGTCACCCGCACGCCGAAGACCGCTCGGTTTCCCGCTGGCGTCGAAGTCGTCGGCTCGGCAGCCGAAGCATTGTCCGGCGCATCGGCGGTGTTCCTCAATTCCCGGGCCCTGGGTGAAGCGCTGCCGGTCTTCGTAGCCGAGTGCGTCCGTGCCGGGGTCACCAAACTGGTTGCGTTGTCGGCCATCAACGCCGACGACGACTTCTCGTTGCAGCCGTCACGCTTCCGCGGCGACCGCAACAAGGAGGTCGAAAGCTTGGCGATGGATTCCGGCCTGTCTTGGGTTAGCCTGCGGCCCAGCGCTTTTGCGACGAACTTCGCGGGCATGTGGTCCGCTCAGATCCGGGCCGGCGATGTGGTGACCGGACCCTACGCCCAGGCATCCAGCGCGCCGATCGTCGAGAGCGACATCTCGGCGGTCGCGGCCCGCGCGCTGCTCACCGATGAGCTTGTGGGCCAACGGGTTACGCTGACCGGTCCGCAGGCATTGACCAACAGCGAGCTCACGGAAGTGATCGGCGCCGTGCTGGGGCGCGCGCTGCGCTACCAGGAGGCGCCGCCGGATGTCGTCCGGCAGCGGTTCATCGGCCTGGGCTTCCCAGCCGAGTTCGCCGACGCGTATATAAAGATGCTCGCCGAGACGCTGGACCAGCCCGCCCTGGTCACCTCCGACGTGGAGAAAATCCTTGGCCGCCCGGCACTTTCGTTCGCGCACTGGGTTGCCGAGCACCGTGCGGTGTTCACCGAGAAGATGGGAGCCTGACATGCGTGACGCGTTGGGGCCACGTCCGCCGCGTTATCTCAAACCCATGAACAAGGTGATGATGGCCGTACAAAAGCTGGGGATACCGACCGGTCCCGCCATGGTGCTGACGGTGCCGGGACGCAAGTCGGGCCAACCGCGCAGCACCCCGATGACGCCCTTCGAGTTCGACGGCGGGCTTTACGTGGTGGCCGGCTATCCCGGTGCAGACTGGGCGGCCAACGCCCGGGCTGCGGACTTCGGCACACTGTCGCGCGGGCGGCGGTCCCGGCGGGTGAGGATCGTCGAACTGACCGCCGAGGAGGCCCGGCCGGTGCTGCGGGAGTTTTCGACCGCCGTGCCGGTCGGTGTCGCGTTCGCGAAGCGATCCGGGATGGTGCGCGACGGCACCGCCGATGAATTCGAGGCGTTGGCGGGCCGGCTGGCCGTCTTCCGGTTCGACCCGAGCAGCTGATAGGCGAACGGCTCCCGCTGTCGCTCGGTCGCTGACCCCTCAAAGCAGCGATCCGAGCCCAGCGGGTTAGGCCGATCGCGCGGTTCGGCGAATCGGGTAGCCGTTGCGCTCGGCCAGGGAGCGCAGTTGGCGCAGCGCGAAGGTGCGTGCCCGGCCGGCTTCCGGAATCACCACGCCTGCCCACAGGCCTTCCGCGCCCGGGGACTCGACCGCGTCCCGGGCACACAGCCAGCGCCGCGGGCACGCCCGGCACAACACCTTGGCCTCGACGTCGGGACCCTTGCCGGGCACCAACGTCCAACGGTCAGGATCCTGCGTGCAGGCGCCGAGCTCCATGTTGTCCAGAGCTGTCGCGGTCATATCGCTGCGTTCCCTTCAGAAGCGTCGCATTTCCGAGCCCTACCGGCGATACGGTATAGCAGTAACCATTGCGCTGCAACAGTTAGATACGTCACTTCCGTGGCGGTTGCGGTTCGAGGGTTGTGCTGCGCTGCGTTGTTTGCTTTGGCAATCTGATCGGTGAAGGTTCGCAGCCTACCCGCAAGTACTCGCGCCGACCTGGGCATACGGGCGGGCCGCGGCCGCCCCGCCTGCGCGGTCGAACCGTAGCGACACCACAGTTCGATAGCGAAGCGACCCGCATGTCGGCAAGCCACCCTGTGACGAAAATATCAGCTGTAACCGTAGCGAAGTAATGACTTGTGGTGCCCGCGACGGTTAAGATCGCGGTTGATGTGGGCCTCCAGGGCCCTGCAGCGAGGAATGAACCCAGATGCCCCCTGCCCAGTCGGCCGCCCAACCCGCTCTGCTGATCGTGCACAGCGACGACACCTCACACGCGGTCGAACCCGGCCAGGGCGTTGTCACCATCGGCCGCGAGCCGGACGCCGACGTGCAGATCGACGATCCGACGATCTCGCAGGAGTACCTGCGGGCCGAATGCGCCGATGGGCAGTGGCGGATCGTCGACACCAGCCCGTCCGGCATGTTTGTCGACGGATCACGAACGACGTCGCTGCCCGTCACCGATAAGGCGACCGTCCGCTTCGGCGACCCCGCCACGGGCAAGGCGCTGACGTTCGAAGTCGTTAGGCCCTCCCGCCCCCACGAACCGCACCCTGACGACACGGACGAACACGCGGACCACTCCCCTGCCGACGCTGCCGATCCTGGACTGGCCCGCGCGGGAGCCGCCGCCGCGGCGCGCCGTCGCGAGCTCGACATCAGCCAACGCAGACTGGCGGCCGAGGGAATCATCAACGCGGGTGCGCTGATCGCTTTCGAAAAGGGCCGCAGTTGGCCGCGCGAACGGACCCGGGCCAAGCTCGAAGAGGTGCTGCAGTGGCCCGCCGGAACGATCGCACGGATCCGGCGAGGCGAACCGATCAACGGTGAAACCCACAGCGCCACAGTATTTCCCGCTGACACCGCATCGGCATCGAACGGTTCGGCGGCGCTGATCGCGCAAGCCGTCGCGGCCGGCGTGGATGGATGCCGGTTGGCCATCGCCGCGCTGCCCCCGGTCGACGCGCCTGGCTTCACCTTCCACCTCGCGGCGATCCTCGCCGACCTTCGCCAGCTCGAGGCGATCGCGGTGCAAGCCACCCACATCACCCGGATCACACCGGAATTCATCAAGGCGCTCGGCGCGGTGCGCCGCTACCACGAAGAGCTGATGCTGCTCGGCGCCAGCGCCCCCGGCGCCACGCTGGGACAGCGACTGTACGCGGCACGCCGGCGGGCCAACCTCTCCACCGAGGAGACAGCCCAAGCGGCCGGTGTCGCAGAGGAATTGATCGTTCACGCCGAGGCAGAGGAAGCGTTACCAGCAGCCGTCATCAAGGCGATCGAAGCGCTGATTACCCAGATCAGTTGAGGCTCACTTCTCGCAGAAATGGTCAGCGACACACGACCGAGCACTCGATGCCGGGTGCCCGCAAGATACGCCGATCAAGGGTAATGAGGTCCGCGCCGATTGCCTCGGCGAGTGCGACGTATGACGCATCGTAACTAGAGAGGTTGGCGCGTAGCTGCCACACCCGGGACGACAACAGTTCGTAGGGCCACAAGTCGACCGCCAGGTCGAGCAGATCGGCGTGGCTCTGAGCCGCTTGGTCGGCGCTAACCAGACCCGCGAGTTCATGTCGACGGATGATGTTGGCGCATTCGTAGGGGAGCAGCGCTGGCGCGAAAAGCTCGCTGCCCCTGAGACGGTCAGTAGCCCACTGCCCATCAGGCCCGGAGTCAAGGAGCAGGGCGACCACCGCCGATGCGTCGCAGACGACCCGAACCGTCATCCGCGATCGGCATCCTTTTCGGCCAGGATGCTGGCGGCATCCAGGCGCACACCGGTGGTCTGGACCCGAGCTCGCGCGCGTGAGATGACGTCGGCGGCGCAGGGCTTGTCCGCGGCGCTGACCAGCAGCCCGCGCAAGTATTCCTGTAGGGACTGGCCCGCCCTGGCGGCGCGCGCGGCGAGCTCGTCACGAACGTGAGCCGGGATGTCGCGGACCGTGATCGCCACCATGCAGGCATTTTAGCAGCAACAGTGCTGATATGCAGCCAGCCGTCGCTCCACCGGGCGTTGCGGTAACCGCGTCCGCAGCGGGAGGCTGGGGCACAAGCACTGTGGCGCTCACCAGACGATGGCCGCCATATCGCGATTGTCCGAGCACACACTGCGCACCGCGGCCTCGATGTCGGCGGCGGTGATGATCTGCAGATCTTCCACCGTCACAGGCTGGCCCGCACGCTTTTGGGCGACCACTCGAGTGTCGCGGAAGCCTTCGGCGCGTTCGACGACATTGCGGGCGAAGCGGCCGTTCTGCATAGCGTCGATGCCGTGCTGCCCACCGGGAGTGGTGTAGTTGCGGATGGTGCAGGCCGCGTCCAGGAAAGTCTTGCGCGCCGCCTCGTCGAAAAGGCTGGCGCGGGGTTCGGCGTAGCGACGCCCAATCTCGACGATCTCGGCCGGTGAATACGATTCGAAACGCAGCTTGCGGTTGAATCGGCCCGCTAAGCCCGGATTGACGGTAAGGAATTCGTCGACTTGATCCTCATATCCGGCTCCGATAAAACAAAAATCCAATCGGTGCGTCTCCAACTTGACCAGCAACTGGTTGACGGCCTCCATGCCGATCATGTCCGGCGTCCCGTCGTGGTGCCTTTCGACCAAAGAGTAAAACTCGTCCATGAAAATGATTCGCCCAAGCGACTTTTCGATTAATTCGTTGGTCTTCGGGCCCGACTCCCCGATGTAGTGGCCGCAGAAGTCCGAGCGGCGGACCTCCCGAATTTCGGGGTGCCGCACAATACCCATGCCGGCATAGATCTTGCCTAGCGCTTCGGCGGTGGTGGTCTTACCCGTGCCGGGTGGTCCCACCAACAGCATGTGATTGGTCTGTCCCTCGACCGGAAGGCCATGCTCTAAGCGCATCATTCGGACTTCAAGCTGATCTTCCAGCGCCGACACCGCTTGCTTGACCGCGGCGAGGCCCACTTGTCTGGCCAGCAGTTCGCGGCCCTCAGCCAGCAGTTCGGCGCGCCGGTCCGTCGCTGCGTCGTCGTCGATCTCATCGCGCGTCTTCGCCGTCGACGCGTCCCAGCGGTCCGTGCGGCTCGCGATCGTCTTCTCGTCGCTGATGACCAAGTGCAGGTTAGGGTCGGCCAGCGCGGCTTTGGCCGCCTCCGTCAGAACCCCGTTGATGGTGGCCTTGGACAGCCAGATCTGAGCCTTGTCCTCTTCCCGCAACTGACGGTGCACCATTCCGCGCACATACGCCAAGTCTGCGACGAGCAGCGGAATATCGGACGGACCGATCGACGCGGTCAGCACATCGGCGTCGAATCGGCCCGACGACTTCGTGTGCCCGATCACGTCGACGCGGTCCAGCCAGTCGAGCGCCACCCGACTCTGCCCGAGATGCGCCGCGGCGTGCGCCGCCAACGCGCAAATCGATGCGGTCACTGCGGCCATGACGATCGCCTGCGGCGGTAAATCTTCGGCAGCCGTCGACAAGACATCGGGCCAGCGCTGGGTGGCGTACATCAGGAAGGTTCGCGCCAGCTGGTGCCACTGATGGTTGCCCCACGAGTCCAACAGCTCACGGTTGGCCAGCAGTGCGTCGGCCTCGGCGTACTCCCCCGCAATCGTGAGCGCTGACGACAGCGCCAGTCCAACCTGGGATGCGTCGGTCACCGTGATTCCGATATAGGGGCCCAGCTGGATCTCGGCAGCCAGTGTTCGGCCGATGCGGGTGGTCTCGCGGTGCAGCCATTCGCGGCTGGCATTGAGGTGTTTCAGCGAGGTCAAATCGTTGTCGCCGCAGGCGATCCGGCCGAGCCACGCATCTGCCATCGACGGGTCCGCATCGGTGGCCGTGATGAATTCTGGCAACGCCGCCGCGGGCCCTTGGCGGGCCAGGGCCGCCATGGCGCGGTCGAAATGCCAACGCGCGCTAAGCAAATCCGCCACCGTGTCCACCCCAAACTACGTCGACAATACGACCGGCTCGAGGCTGACGTAGCGGTTCTCCGCCCGGAACAGGTCCATCTGAACCAGCCAGTTTTGGCCCGCCGCACTGACATTCACCGTCGCAGGGCCGACCTGCTCGATCGCCACCTCAAAACCATGCCTGTCTCTGTCAGGCAGCCTAGTACCGGACGGGGCAACGGTGATCACGGTGGGTGGCCGCGGCGTCGGCGCGATCCCGATATCGCCGATGTCTGCGAAAGCCGGGCCCGCATCGTGAGCGTCGTCGATGGCTGCCCTGCGCCGCGGTACGTATTCCACGACGCTCACCGTGGTACGCGGCGCGGGCCGTGACGTGTTGACGACGCTCAGCTCGGGCATCCTTACGCTCCCCCATCGTGCCGTGTCGTTGGTGTGCACAGTGACGCGCTCGCCGGTGCCGGCGACGCGGATCACGATTCGTTTGGCAATCGGATCATCCGCGGCCACAAACACGCGGGACAGCTCACCGCCGTCGGTGATCGGAATCATCAGCCGGTCCCCGTTGCTCAGTTTGCCGACCAACACACCCGACGGACCGATCTCGACAATCAGTTGCGCGGGAAGCGGGCTGCGCCTCAGCCCGCGCAGGTGCGGACGTGGTCCGCACATATTGGCCGCTGCCGCGGCCGCTTGCTCTCCGTTGAGCCGCCGCAGGATCACGCTCGGGGGCGTGGGCGCCTGTGTAGGGGTGCGCACGGTGATGGTCGCGGTGCATGTGGCGTCCGGATACAGCGTCACGTTCTGAATGATCTCGTCGGCTCGTAATGTCCACGCCTGCGCAAGAATTCGCGATGTGATCGCCTCCGGCGGATACGCGTACGTCGTCATCCACCCGGCTTCCCCGCGTACAGCTTTCCAGTTCTGTGTGCTACCGGCCACGGCGTCCGACCCGAGCCGACGATCGAGTTCGATCAGGTCGGTGGCGGTGGCCACCTTTGCGCGCAAGCCATGACAGCGCAACAATCCGGCGATGCGCTGGGCGATTGAGACCGCCGCCACGCCAACGGTGTTGCGCCACTGCAGCGCTTGCGTGTTGTCAAGCACTGGAAGGCGCATGAGCAGCCAGGTCTCACGGCGGCCGGCATATGGCGGAGTGCCGATCTCTGAGTCGTAGACCCGTGGATAGTCTCCGACGACGCCATGCCGGGATCCGAGCGTGATGACGGAGAGCGAATCCAGCCGCAGACCCAGCGCGTGATGCAGCATCGGGGCGATTTCGACGACGTCGATGACGTTGTCGGTCTCGACGGTGACCGATCCGGTCACCTTGGTGGCTCGATGCGCTCGACCAAGGAGCTGCACCGCTACCACTGCGGTGCCGTCTTGTACGCGGATCCCTCCCCCGGATCTATTGTTGGCCACCGTGATTGGGGTGTTCCAGCTGATCGGGCGTCGACCCCGCAACGCCAACACGGCCCACGACCATGCCGGCTGACCCCACCACGGCACAAATACCAGGGCCACGGCAACGACGACGGCGATCACCACGCCGATGTATCCGCCCAGCCACCAGCTCAGCAACGTGAGCAGGAATACCACCCAAACCCCGGCGACCCGCCGGTTGCTGCCGGGGCTGAACCCCGTCAGCGTGGAACTCATCGTGCCCTCCGCAGCAGTGCCGCAACCGCCACCGCGAGTACACCGCCGCACACGACGCCAACGAAGCCGAGTGCGATGTTGCGCGCCCGGTGGTCGGGGAGCGGAGCCGGCGTCGCGGGGGCGATGACACGGCTCTGAGCACCCGGCGGCAGCCGGTCGCCGGCAGGGATGTTGAACGTCAACGCGGCGACCGGATCGACCAGCCCGTAGCCCACCTTGTTGTCCACTCCCGCCGGGGGATTATGAGCGGACTGCACAATTCGGTTGATCACTTGATGTGCGCTCAGCTCAGGGTATTTCGCGCGGACGAGCGCCGCGACGCCACTGACGTAGGCGGCGGAGAAACTGGTGCCCCAAAACGGCATGTTCTTCTCGCCCGGCCGTGACGGCGGGTATGCGTTGACCGGCCCGCCGCCCTGCGGCGAAAGGCCCATGATGTGCGTTCCGGGAGCCGCGACACCGACCCAGGGGCCCGACATGCTCTTGTCGATCGCGGCGCCACTGCCGTCGACAGCACCCACCGACAGGACGTAGTCGGAGAACCACGACGGCGAGGAGACGACCTTGACCTGATGCCAGTCTCGTGGATCTGACGGATTCAGCGGGTCATACATCGGATTGTTGTCGCAGCCGGCTTCGCCGTCGTTGCCCGCGGCGGCGACGACCACCGCGTCCTTGACGGTGGCCGCATACCACAGTGCCGCGCCCAGCGCCCGCTGATCGGCGGGAGCGGCTGCCGGCAGGCAGGCGGTCACCGAAATGTTGATCACCTTCGCGCCCATGTTGGCCGCATGCACCACCGCGCGAGCCACGGTGTTCAGTGTCCCGGCTTTGACCTTCTCATCGGAATTCGGGTCTGCCGGAGGGGGATTGACTGGTTCGAACGCTCGTGACGACTGCCGGATCGAGATGATGGTTGCATGCGGCGCGACGCCGACCACCCCGTCGGGACCCCCCGGGGGCAGCGGCGGTACCGCGGGTTCGTCCTCGCTCTGCGGATCGGGTGGACCGTTGGACGGCGCCATCGCTCCCGGCGCGTCCGGCGGGGGCGGGGGAGGCGGAGGCGGTGGAACGATCTGGGTGATCGTGACTGGCGGCGGCGGTGGGGGAGGCGCGGGCGGGGGAGGGACCTCCACCGGTGGCGGCGGTGCCCCGACGGAAGGGGGTGGTCCGGCCGGTGGCGGGAAAGCCGGGGCGGCCGGCAACGGGCGCGGCATCGGCAGAATCCCTTGCGGCGCAGCCCCAATGATGGAACTCACGATCGTGCCGTGCGCGTCGCAATCGGACAGGCCATCCTCACCCATGATGTAGTCGCCGCCGGGCACGACCGGCAGTCGCGGGCTCGGGGTAACCCCGGTGTCGATGACCGCCACGGCCACACCGTTGCCGGTGCTGTAATCCCACGCCTTGGTGATGTTCAGCAGATTGAAGCCGGGCGCCATCTGCGCCACGTCGGGATTTCTCACCGTAATCGGCGCGGAGCAGCTGTTGGCGCGGCGCATCGGTTGCTCGGGGCGCGGCGGCCCATCCGGCGGTACCAGGGCCGGATCCACGGACGGTGGTGGAATGGCTTGTGCTGCAGTGATATTGGCCGAAAGGGCGGCCAGGCACAAGGCGGCCGTCACGGCGGGGACCCGGGTGACCGCACGCGCCAGTGACCGCGTTACTGACGCAGCCACGTGAACAGCCCTCCCAGAGCTGCCGCGGCCGGAAGCAACGCGATCATGGCCAGCACCTCAACCCATTCCACCGTCAATCGGATGAGCGGCCTAAACCGCGTCGCCGGTACCAAAAGAGCTGCGGCCAAACCCAATGCGGCGAAGCCCAGCACAGCCAGCGCGGGCCACGTCAAGCCGGACTGAACCTCTTTCGAGCTAGCAACCGCGTACTTGACGACCCCGGCGCAAACTGCGGCGCACGCCCCACAGACCAAGGCCACCGCTTGGTATTTGGCTGCGAATCCGCGTCCCTGGGTGATGAAGATGCCCACCGCCAATCCCGCCACCACCAGGGCCAACCACGCCAACGGGCGCCACGGCGTCAAGACCCCCCACACCGCGGCGGGGAGTAACAGCGACACCCCGCCGCATACTCCCACCTGTACCGCGTTGACCAGCCGTGCCGATGCGGCGATCGCGGTGCCGCGCGCCGTGATGTCCGTCAGCTCGTTATCTTCGTCTTCGGTTTCCTCCTCGCTGACCGGAGATACGGTATCGACGGGCATTCCCTCCCGGCGTGCGAACAAGTCGCGGCCGGTGATCGAGCCGAAGTGCGGTGGTCGTACCCGCGC